>DASZKX010000159.1:0-9256 GCA_035552735.1 Xanthobacteraceae bacterium | reverse complement strand
CGGCGAGCGGGATCGGGGCGCTCCTCGATGCCGGGCTGATCGAGCGCTTCGCGGTCGACAACGCCGCCGCGCTGGGGCGCGAGTTCCGCGATCCCGGCGGCTATTGGGTCGCCACCAACATGATCGTCATCGGGGCGGCGGTGAACACCGGCCTGGTGGCCGAGCGCGATCGCCCGCGGAGCTTCGACGATCTGCTGGCGCCCAAATGGCGCAACCAGATGGTCTGGAAGCAGAACGACATCACGGGCGCCTGGGGGTTTATCGGCAATGTGCTCACCACCATGGGGGAGGAGCGCGGGCTCGCATACTTGCGCAAATTGAACGCACAGAATATCGCGCCGATAGGCGCCAGCACGCGCGCCATCCTGGATGGCGTGATCGGCGGCGAGCATGCGCTGGTGCTCGGCGTGTCGGCGCACAACACCGAGATCAGCCGCAAAGCCGGCGCGCCGGTCGCCTGGCTGCCGCTGGGCTCGGCCTGGGCCACGCCGCACACGATCGGCGTCACCAGCGGCGCGCCGCATCCCAATGCGGCCCGGCTGCTGGTCGATTTCGCCGTATCGCAGGAAGGCCAGGAGATCTTCCGCCAAGCCGGCTACTTGCCGGCGCGCCCCGACGTGCCGCCGCTCTCGGCCGCGATCTCGCCGCAACTCGCAGGCTTTCCGGTCAACGTGCTGGCGCCCGAGTCGCTCGAGCGCAATCTCGCGCATTGGAGCGACGTGTATACGGAGATCTTTCGCTAGGAAGGTCGTGAACCCGGTTCACGCCCGCCGGCATGCGCCAGCGCCAGGAGGCGCGTTGCGTTTGGGCTGGTCGAGCGCGGATACGCGGCGTGACGCCCGTGATCCGTTGACGCGCCCGAGCGTGGGGGCAGCTAAGTCCGATCCGGGTTCGATGGCGTGGGGCGGCCCTTACCCAACCTGCCGGCTGGGAGGGATCAGCCAGGGATCAGCCCCGCCTGCGTGGCGCACGCGATGGCGGTGTGATAGGTTACCGATCGTCCGGGTGACAACAACTGCCAAGCAGTGACCGCCCGGGCGCCCAAACGTCAGGGAGGACGTGATGCTCGACCGAGGCCTGATCGGCGCCATCGCGCTGGTTGCGGCGCTGTGCTTGTCGCCGGGCGGCGCTTTCGCCTTCGATGATGCGCAATATCCCGACTTCGGCGGCAAGTGGAACCGGGCGCCGACGCCGGGCGCGCCGCGCACGCCGCAGCCGGTTTGGGATCCGACCAAGGGCTGGGGCAAGCAGCAAGGCGCGCCGCTGACCCCGGAATACGCCGCGATCTTCGAAGCCAATGAGAAAGACCAGGCCGAGGGCGGCTATGGCACCACCCGCGGCTTCACCTGCCGCACCGGCGGCATGCCGCTGATCATGACGCTGTTCCAGCCGATGGAGGTCATCGTGCTGCCGGACACCACTTATATCCTGATCAACCGTGGCAACGTGCAGCGCCGCATTTTCACCGACGGACGCGATTGGCCCAAGGAGATCGAGCCCGCCTATATGGGATATTCGATCGGCAAATGGAGCGATGAAGGCGGCAGCGGCCACTACGACGTGCTCGAGGTCGAGACCCGCGGCCTCAAGGGCCCGCGCACCTACGACGCCAGCGGATTGCCGCTGCATTTCGACGAGCAGAGCATCATCAAGGAGCGGATGTATCTCGACAGGGCCGACAAGAATCTCATGCACAACGACATCACGGTCGTCGACCACGCCCTGACACGTCCCTGGACCGTGATGAAGATCTACCGGCGCGAGCAGCACCCACGCTTTACCGAGGAGGTCTGCGCGGAAGGCAATCCCTGGGTCGAGATCGGCAAGGAGGCCTACATGCTCAGCGCCGATCGCGAGCTGATGCCGGCCAAGAAGGATCAGCCGCCGCCGGACTTGAAGTTCTTCAATCAGAACAAGAAATGATCCTATGGCCCGGAGGACGATGATGTTTTATCGCGGCCCGATCGGCGCCTTCGCGCTCATGGCGGCGCTCCTGCTGCCCGCGCTGCTGGTGCCGGATGCGCCCGCGCGCGCCTTCGATCAATCGAGATATCCTGATCTCAAGGGCCAGTGGCTGCGGGTCGGCTCGCCGCGCTGGGACGACGATCACGCGCCGCTGACGGCTGAATATCAGGCGATCTTCCAGGCCAACCTCAAGGACATGGCGGCGGGCGGGCAAGGCATCGATCCGACCTATACGTGCATCTCGCCCGGCATGCCGCGCATCATGAACGTCTATGATCCGATGGAGGTCGTGGTCACGCCCGCCACCACCCACATCCTGATCCAGCACATCCACGACGTGCGCCGCATCTTCACCGACGGCCGCGACTTCCCAACGGAGGAGGAGCCGACCTTCGCGGGCTATTCTGTCGGCAAATGGCTCGATACCAAGGGCGACGGCCATTACGACGTGCTCGAGGTCGAGACCCGCAATCTCAAGGGCCCGCGCGTCTACGACGCCAGCGGGCTGCCGTTCCACGAGGACAACGAGACGGTCATCCACGAGCGCATCTATCTCGACAAGGCCGACCCGGACCTGCTGCACGACGACATCACGGTGATGGACCATGCGCTGACGCGGCCGTTCTCGGCCAGCAAGAGATACATGCGCAACAAGGATCCGCAGCCGGTCTGGCTGGAGGCGCAATGCGCCGACGGCAATCATCATGTGCTCATCGGCAAGGAGAACTATTATGTCAGCGAGGACGGCTATCTGATGCCGGTGAAGAAGGACCAGCCGCCGCCGGATTTGAAATTCTTCAAGAAGGCGCAGTAGGGGCGCCCCTCGTGGGCGCCCGCGCTGAGGAGGCCGGGAGGGCGGCCACGAGGGCCGCCCCTACGCAAAAAAAGGTCGAGGCGGGTATCCGTCATCTTGGGAGGACTATCATGCTCTACCGCAATACGATCGGCGTGATCTCGCTGGCATTTGTGCTGTGCGCGCCGCTCGCGAGTGCCTTTGCGTTCGACGACTCGAAGTATCCCGACTTCAACGGCCAATGGACGCGGCCGCCGGGCGTCGGCAATCAATTCGACACCAGCAAGCCCAAGGATCGCGGTCAGCAAGTGCCGCTCACGCCGGAATTTCAAGCCGTGTTCGAGGCCGGCCTCGCGGACCAGGCGGCCGGCGGGCAAGGCAACGACCCGACCTATACGTGCATCCCGGACGGCATGCCGCGGGTGATGAACGTGATCTTTCCGATGGAGGTGATCGTCACGCCGAACACCACCTACATGCTGATCGAGTATCTGACCCAGCAGCGCCGGATCTTCACCGACGGGCGCGATTTTCCGAAGGATTTCGAGCCGAGCTTCACCGGCTACTCGATCGGCAAATGGGTCGATCCGGATGCGAGCGGCCGCTATCAGGCGCTCGAGGTCGAGACGCGCCTGCTCAAGGGGCCGCGCACCTACGACCCCAGTGGGGCGCCGCTGCATCCCGACAATGAGAGCGTCGTGACGGAGCGCATCTACCTCGACAAGGCCGATCCCAATATCCTGCACGACGACATCACCACGGTCGACCATGCGCTCACCCGCCCTTGGACGGTGAACAAGCGCTACGTTCGGGTGAAAAATCCGATCTGGATCGAAGCCAGCTGCGCCGAGGGCAACCCGCATGTCCGCATCGACGGGCAGAACTATATGATGAGCGCGGACGGCCACTTGATGCCGGCCAAGAAGGGGCAAAAGCCGCCCGACTTGAAATATTTCAACCAGCCGCAGAAGTGATTGGTAGGAGAGCTTGTAAGAAGCACGCATTGGCGACGAAAGAGCCGGCTCCCGCAGGCGCTGAGCTCGAGGTGAAGGCCGAGCCGGCCAGACGCCCTCCGCCACGAGGGGGGAGGCGAGACGTTCGCGGCACCGTTGGTGCACGCAAAACCGGGGAGGTGACCGATGCTCTCCCGAAGCCACGATGGCGCGCTTGCGCCGGCGGCCGCATTGCTGTTCGCATTGCTGATGTCGTTCACCGGCGCCCGCGCCGAAGAGGCGAAATATCCGAATCTGCGCGGCCAATGGGTTCGCGTCGGCGGCGTGCAATGGGATCTTGGCAAGCCGCCCGGGCGCGGACAAAAGGCGCCGTTGACGCCTGAGTATCAGCGGATCTACGAGTCGGCGCTGGCCGAGGAGGCGGCGACCGGCGGCCAGAGCTATAATCCGCAAGTCAAATGCATCCCCTCCGGCATGCCGCGCGCCATGATCGGCTACGAGCCGATCGAGACCCTGGTGACGCCGGAGATCACCTATATGCGGCTGCATTTCATGGGCGAGTTCCGACGCATCTACACGGATGGGCGGGATTGGCCGCAGACCCTGCAGCCCTCCTATGTGGGCACCTCGATCGGCCGCTGGAGTGATACGCAACACAATGGCAGCTACGATACGCTCGAGATCGAGACGCGTGGCTTCAAGGGACCTCGCCTGGTCGAGAATACCGGCATTCCGCTGCACCTCGACAATCAGACCGTGATCAAGGAGCGGATCCGCCTCGACCCGGCCGACCGCGACCTGCTGCTCGACGACGTGACCTTGATCGACCATGCCTTGACGCGTCCCTGGAGCGTGACCAGGAGCTTCCGCCGTGCCGCCAAGCCGGTTTGGATCGAATATCTGTGCAGCGAGCACAACAATCTCGTGATCATCCGGGGCGAGAGCTATTTCGTGCGCGAGGACGGCTACCTGATGCCCATGGGCAAGGACCAGCCGCCGCCCGATCTGCGGAATTTCGCGCCGCCGGCGCAGTGACCCACAGCGGCAGCGCCAGACTGCCGGCTCGATGCGATGCTTGAGCACAATGCTCGAGCACAATGCTCGATCCCAATGGGAGGACCGCCATGCTCGACCGAGGCACGATGGGTGCGATGGCGCTCGCCGCGATGCTGTGCGCGGCCGCAAGCGGGGCGCGCGCATTTGACGATGCCGCGTATCCCGACCTGCGCGGCCAATGGATCGGGGTGCGCGGCACCGCGGGCGGCGGTCAGCCCTCGTTCGATCCGGTCAAGCGCTGGGGCACCACGCAAGATGCGCCGCTGATTCCGCAATACGAGGCCATGTTCAAGGCCAACCTCATCGACCAGCGCGACGGCGGGCAGGGCACCAACGCCACCAGCACCTGCCTGGCGCCCGGCATGCCGATGGTGATGAACGCCCATTCGCCCATGGAGATCATCGTGCTGCCGGACACCACCTATATCCGGGTCGATCACATCCGCGACACCCATCGCCGCATCTACACGGACGGGCGCGACTGGCCGGCCGAGATCGAGCCGGGCTTCGACGGCTATTCCATCGGCCGCTGGATCGACACCAAACGCGACGGCCGCTACGACCTGCTTGAGGTCGAGACCCGCGCCTTCAAGGGCCCGCGCTCCTATGATGCGAGCGGCCTGCCGCTGCACCGGGACAACCAATCCATCTTCAAGGAGCAGATCTATCTCGACGCCGCCAATCCGAATCTCCTCCACGACGATCTCACCGTGATCGACCACGGCCTGACGCGGCCCTGGACGGTGCACAAGACCTACCGTCGCAACGCCAATCCGCGGCCGATCTGGATCGAGTATGTTTGCGCCGAGGGCCAGCAACTGGTCCACATCGGCACTCAAGGGTACATGCTGAGCGCCGACGGCTACCTGATGCCCACCCGCAGGGACCAGCCGCCGCCGGATCTGAAATATTTCAAGCAGACGCAGAAGTGATGGGGGGACGGGCTGATTCGGTGATGGCGGAAAGTTGTGGGAGGTGGCCTTGCCTCTGGCGCAAGCGAACTCCCTCGCCCCGTAGGGGTCCAAAGTGAAACGCTGTGCCCGCACCACGAAGAAAACTCCATGATCGGGCCGCAATTGCAGTTCCAAAGTGGCTTGTCGTAAGGGTGCGGCTCCTCTAGGTGTCATGGCCGGACTTTGTTCCGGCCATCTCGACAAGGGGCCCAGCGTGCGTATCGCCGGGACGAGCCCGGCAATGACAACGGAGAAGGAGGAGAATTAATGCGAGCATTCACCCGCGCGAGCCCTCTCATGGCGTTCGCCGTCGTCACTGCACTGGCCGGCGCTTGCGCAACCCTTACCCCCACCACAGCAGCGGCACAGGCCGTCGGGAAAACCATGACCACACCCTCGGGCCTCCAGATCGCGGACAGCACCATCGGCACCGGCGCAGCGCCGAAGCCGGGTCAGATTTGCGTCATGCATTATACGGGCTGGCTCTATCAGAACGGCGCCAAGGGCAAGAAGTTCGACAGCTCGCTCGACCGCGGCCAGCCGTTCGAGTTTCCGCTCGGCAAGCATCAGGTCATCGCCGGTTGGGACGAGGGCGTCGCCAGCATGAAGGTCGGCGGCAAGCGCACTCTCATTATTCCGCCCGAGCTCGGCTATGGGGCGCGCGGCGCCGGCGGCGTCATTCCGCCGAACGCCACGCTGATCTTCGACGTCGAATTGCTGGACGTGAAGGGCTGATTTCCGGAGCGCGCCGCCTTCAGCGCACCGGCCGCGGCACGCCGGGCTGGCCCGGCGCGCATTCGAGCGCGGCGCGATCCCACTTTCCGGCAGCAGCGGCGGCCTCGTAGGTGCTTTGCAGAAAGGCGAGCAGCGCCGCATCGGGATCGCTCGCCGTTCGGACCGCGTCATAGGGCAGGAGAAACTCGCCCAGCGCCGTGTCGAAGGCGGCGGCTGCGGGCCGCACCGCTGACGCCCGAAAGCCGTCCGGTTCCGGATAGGCGTACGAATAGAAGGACGCATGATCGAGGCCGCCGCCGCCCGGCCAGAAGCCAGCGCTGCTGACCTCGTGCGAATAGGCCTCGCGCATCACCGCGTCGGAAAGTCCCGGTGCGCCGCCCGGATGCGGCGGCGCCCGTCGACCGGAAAAACGCGTGACCGCGATGTCGAAGCTGCCCCAGAAGAAATGCACCGGGCTGCTCTTCCCGATGAAGCCGGTGCGGAACTGTTTCAAGACGCGATCCACCTGCAGCAGCACGCGCCAAAATCGACGCGCGTAGTCGGCGTCATAGGCGCCATGCACCCGGTCCTGGTTGAACGGGATGGCGCCGGGGATTTCGCTGGGCCTGTCCGTGATCCGCACCGGGATGCCGAGCTCGCCGAGAGCTGAGAGCACCAGCGCGTGGAATTCCGCGACCGTCCGTGGCGCGAGCGCGATCTCCCGGCCTGCTCCATTGCTCGCCGCCATCCGCAGCACGCTGTTGTTGAAGTCGAACTCGATCTCGAAAGTGCCATCCCGGTAGGGAATGGGCGACGTCGTCAGCCCACGTGACGTGACGTAGAGCGGCACATGCCACGAATGATTGAGCCAGGGCGTGAAGGAAAGCCGAATCTTGCCCACGACCTGGGTCCACAGATGCAGGGTCGCGCAGGTGTCCTTCCAGGCTTCGTAGGGTAGATCGGGCCAAGTTTCGTCGGTCGATGCGGGCATGAGGCAGTCTCCACGCCAGCCGTGATCAGCGGCATCAGGAGTAGCTACTTATACTATGAGGTTCGGGCAAACCCAAAAGGAGCATCGCGGCCTCGGCCGGCGGTCTCCTGGGCGACGCGTGGGCCGGAATCATACTTCAGTGATGGGGCTGGTCGTGCTGAGGGCGCGATTGTTTCCTACCGACGACGGAACTCCGGAGGCAGGGCCCGACCTGTAGGCGCCGAATCCGCAGAGCCGAAATGTGCAGCGCATCCGGTCAAAAAATCCTAAATTTGTTCCGGAAGATCGCGAAAACGGGTTTTGGAGGAACTGGCGTGCAATTCGTGCGTTGGGTTGCCAGGTCAACAATTACAATCGAGGACAACGCAGATGAGGAAAATTCTATTGGCAGCGGTGGCGGCCACCGCGTTTGCGGCAGCGGTACCGGCACTGGCGGCGAACGACAACCAAAGCCGCCCGAGCGGCGGAAGCGACATCGGCCCGCTGGGGCAGTGCTTCAGCCCGCCCGACTGTGGCGGCCGCGGACCGGGCTCATACGCATCCACTCACGGCTGCAGCATGGTGCGAGAACGCGTGGTGCTGGACAACGGACACGTCATCTTCCGGCGGCATCGCGTTTGCAGCTAACGGGACTGCTGACGCAAATTCGTGACGGTGGCCTCCTCACCGAGGCCACCTGCGACGCGTCCGCCGAACTCGCGTTTTCTTTGGCGAGGGCGACGGCCATAGGGACCGCAGCATCCGCGGATGCAGGCGGCGATTGCGGCGCTATAATCTTTGGCATGAGTGAAGTCCTCGACATCGCGGCGGTTGCGGCGCTGATTGGCGATCCGGCGCGCGCCAACATCCTGTGCGCCCTGATGGACGGGCGCGCCTTTGCGGCCGGCGAGCTCGCCGCCGCGGCACATGTCTCGCCGCAAACCGCGAGCGGCCATCTCGGCAAGCTCTCGGCCGCGCGATTGATCGTGTCGATCCCACAAGGCCGCCACCGCTATTACCGGCTCGCGGGCCCGCATGTGGCGGGCATGCTGGAGAGCATCATGGCGGTGGCCGCGATCGCGCCGCCGCGCGGCCGCCCGGTCAGGATCGACGACGATCTGCGCACCGCCCGCATGTGCTACGACCATATCGCCGGCCGTCTCGGCGTGCGGCTCACCGATGCGTTGTGCGCGCGCCATTATGTCGAGATCGGCCACGAAGGCGCCGCGCTGACGGCCTCGGGTGAAACATTCCTGCGAGAATTCGGCATCGACATCGCGCAGGCGCGGCGCAGCCGCCGGATCTTCTGCCGCTCCTGCATCGACTGGAGCGAGCGGCGGCCGCACCTCGCCGGTGCGGTCGGCGCCGCGCTGGCGCAGCGGTTGCTGGCTCTCGGCTGGATCATGCGCGTGCATCACGCGCGGACGCTCGTCGTCTCGCCGAACGGGCACTGCAAGCTGGAGGAGATCCTCGGCGTCCGGCTGCCCGAGCTCCATTTCGGGGGCCCTATGCGGCTCGCCGGGCGCTGACCGCGGACCAGGCATGATTTGATCGCGACGGCACTTTGCATCGGTTAAGATGGCGGCGCCGCGGCACCCCGGGGGCAAAGCCGCGCTGACGGCGGAGGAAGCTGACCATGATGGTCGTGATCGTACGTCTCTATGACGACCACACCGAGGCCGCCGGTGCGGTGACAGAGCTCCGGAAGGCCGGCGTGCCGGAGTGCGACATCAGCATCATCACGCGCGGTGATCGTGTGAGCGCAGCCGCGACCGGAGCCGAGATCGGGGCGGCGGTGGGCGGGTTGGCCGGCCTGCTGACGGGGCTCGGATTGATCGCGATCCCGGGCATC
>DASZKX010000158.1:0-1942 GCA_035552735.1 Xanthobacteraceae bacterium | reverse complement strand
TCTATGTCGGCTCGGCGGTCGGCGGCGGCTATGACGGCTATGCGCGGCTGCTGGCGCGGCATCTCGGCAAATACATTCCGGGCAATCCGGCCATCGTGCCGCAGAACATGCCGGGCGCCGGCAGCAACAAGGCGGCCGGCTTCGTCTATGGGCAGGCCCCGAAGGACGGCACCGCGATCGGCGCCATCCAGCCCGGCGCGGTCCTCGCCCCGCTCCTGTCCGACCAGCCGGTGCAGCACGATTCGAAGCGGTTCATCTATCTGGGCAGCGCCAACAGTGACGTCTACCTCTGTTTCGTGCGCTCCGACGCGCCGGTGAAAACCTTTCAGCAGACATTCAGCCAAGAGGTGATCCTGGGCGCCAGCGCCGAGGGCGCGACGTTGCGCGACCTGCCGGTCATGCTCGACAACGTGCTCGGCACCAAGTTCCGCCTGGTCACCGGCTATGCGGGCAGCCACGAGGTGACCTTGGCGATCGAGAGACGCGAGGTCCACGGCATGTGCGGCATGGGCTGGGTCAGCCTGTCCATGGAGCATCCCGATTGGATCTCCAGTGGGCGGATGCGAATATTGGCCCAGGAGGACCTGAAGGGTCAGCCCGAGCTCAACCGGATGGGGGTGCCGCGCACGATCGATTTCGCCAAGACCGACGAGGACCGCCAGGTCATGGGGCTGATCTACAGCCAGAACGTCTTCGGCCGTCCCTACGTGCTGCCGCCCGGGGTGCCGCCGGAACGGGTCGCGGCGCTGCGCCAAGCCTTCATGGCGGCGCTCACCGACACGGACCTGCTGGAGGAAGCCGCCAAGATGCGGTTCGAGGTCGGGGCCCTGTCGGGCCAGGACCTGCAGGCCATGACGGCGCGGCTGTTCGCGCTGCCGGCCCGGATCAGCGAGCGGGCCAAGCTTTCGCTGATCTACAAGCCGCCGAATTGATGCGCATGTGTGATCCGAAGTCATGGTACTTTTCCCGGGCCTGCGGCGCAGCACCAAAAGGTGCTGTGCGGCGCCCGGGAAAAGTCCCTGGGCTGCGGACCATGACCGCCCTGCGAATGGTTCTGGCGGCGGCGTTGATTGCCTTTTGCACCGCGCCCCTTTCCGCGCAACCGGTCGAGCAGGTCTTCGCCGGCAAGACCATCACCATCTATGTGGGCTACACGGCCGGCGGCAGCTACGACCTTTACGGCCGTCTCATCTCGCGCCATCTCGGACAACACCTTCCGGGCAAACCCACCGTGGTGGTCCAGAACATGCCGGGCGCCGGCAGCCTCAAAGCCGCCAACTACCTTTATGAGGTCGCTCCGCGGGACGGCACGGCGCTTGGGATCGTGGTCGAATCGGCCGCTCTCGAGCAGGCGCTGGCCAATCCGGCCGCCCAATATGACGCCGCCAAATTCACCTATGTTGGCCGGGTCGCCACCAGCAACAACATCTTCATGATGTGGCACACCGCCAAGGTGCAGTCGATCGAGGATGCAAAGCTCACACCCGCCCTGATGGCGGGCACCGGGCCGGGCTCGATCGCCGAGACGATCCCCAAGCTGCTCAACGTCTTCCTGGGCACCAAATTCAAGCTGATCAGCGGTTATCCGGCGTCCACCGAGGCGATGCTGGCGATGGAGCGCGGCGAGGTCGACGGTTCATCATCGTCGTGGGCGGCCGTCAAGGTCGCCAAGCAGGATTGGCTCAGGGAGAAGAAGATCAAGATCATCCTGCAGACCACGCCGCAGCGGATCCCCGAATTGCCGGACACGCCGAGCCTCGGGGAGATCGGCACCACGCCGGAGGACAGCCAAGTGTTCGCCCTCTACGCGAGCGGCAGCGCGATCGGGCGATCCCTGATCGGGCCGCCCGGCATCGCGGCCGAGCGCGTGAAGGCCTTGCGCGAGGGTTTCGACGCCATGGTGGCGGACCCGGAATTCGTCGCGGAAGTCCGCAAGCTCGAT
>DASZKX010000157.1:0-7117 GCA_035552735.1 Xanthobacteraceae bacterium | reverse complement strand
AAGATCACGGTCGATGTGAAGGGCGAGATCCTGGAGCTCAAGAACACCATCAACACCATGGTGGACCAGCTCAACGCGTTCGCCTCCGAGGTGACGCGGGTGGCGCGCGAGGTCGGCACCGAAGGCAAGCTCGGCGGCCAGGCGCAAGTGCCAGGCGTGGCCGGCACCTGGAAGGACTTGACCGACAACGTCAACTTCATGGCGTCGAACCTGACCGCCCAGGTCCGCAACATCGCCGAGGTGGCGACCGCCATCGCGGGCGGCGACCTGTCGAAGAAGATCACTGTCGACGTGCGCGGCGAGATCCTGCTGCTGAAGGAGACCTTGAACACGATGGTGGAGCAGCTGCGCTCGTTCGCCGCCGAGGTGACGCGGGTGGCGCGCGAGGTGGGAACCGACGGTCGGCTGGGAGGACAGGCGGTGGTGCCAGGTGTTGGTGGCACCTGGAAGGACTTGACCGACAACGTCAATTTGCTGGCCGCCAACCTGACCACGCAAGTGCGCAACATCGCCGAGGTGACCACCGCGGTGGCGCGCGGCGACCTGTCGCGCAAGATCACAGTCGACGTGAAGGGCGAGATCCTGGAGCTCAAGAACACCATCAACACGATGGTGGACCAGCTCAACGCCTTCGCCTCGGAGGTCACCCGCGTGGCGCGCGAGGTCGGCACCGAAGGCCGGCTCGGCGGCCAGGCGCAGGTGCCCGGCGTCGCCGGCACCTGGAAGGATCTGACCGATACCGTGAACGTGATGGCCGCCAACCTCACCGAGCAGGTGCGCGGCATCGTCAAGGTGGTGACCGCGGTCGCCGACGGCGATCTGCAGCAGAACCTCGCCGTCAAGTCGAGGGGCGAGGTCGCGGCGCTCGCCGAGACCATCAACAACATGACCGAGACGTTGGCGACCTTCGCCGACCAGGTCACCAGCGTGGCGCGCGAGGTCGGCGTGGAGGGACGTCTCGGCGGTCAGGCCAACGTGCCGGGCGCCGCCGGCACCTGGAAGGATCTCACCGGCAACGTCAATCTCTTGGCCGCCAACCTCACCACCCAGGTCCGCGCCATCGCC
Source organism: Xanthobacteraceae bacterium (assembly GCA_035552735.1). Classification (GTDB taxonomy): domain Bacteria; phylum Pseudomonadota; class Alphaproteobacteria; order Rhizobiales; family Xanthobacteraceae; genus VAZQ01. The sequence continues at coordinate 6,052 of DASZKX010000157.1, read as the reverse complement.
GAGGTTGCCACCGCGGTGACCAAGGGCGACCTGACGCGCTCCATCCAGGTCGAGGCGCGCGGCGAGGTCGCCGAGCTCAAGGACAACATCAATACGATGATCGGCAACCTGCGGCTCACGACCGATCGGAATACCGAGCAGGACTGGCTCAAGACCAATCTGGCCAAGTTCACCAACATGCTCCAAGGCCAGCGCGATCTCGCCACCGTCGGCCGGCTCTTGCTCACCGAGCTGACCCCGCTGGTCAACGCCCAGCAGGGCGTGATCTACCAGATGGAGGGCGAGGAAGCGCCGCGGCTCACGCTCCTGTCGGCCTACGCGGACGACGGCGTCAGCGGCCACCGTCCCAGCTTGCGCCTGGGCGAAGGCCTCATCGGCCAGTGCGCCGCCGACAAGCGCCGCATGCTGATCACCGAGATGCCGCCGAACGCGATCCCGATCGGCTCGGCGCTGTTCAAGATCGCGCCGCACAACGTCATCGTGCTGCCGGTGCTGTTTGAGAACCAGGTCAAGGCCGTGATCGAGCTCGCCTCGATCACCGCCTTCACCACGCTGCAGACCACCTTCCTGGAGCAGCTGACGACCTCTATCGGCATCGTGCTCAACAGCATCGAGGCCACGATGCAGACCGAGGGCCTGCTCAAGCAATCCCAGCAGCTCGCCGGCGAATTGCAGGCGCAGCAGCGGGAGCTGCAGCAGACCAACGAGCAATTGGAGCAGAAGGCCCAGCAGCTGGCCGAGCGTAACGTCGAGGTGGAGCGCAAGAACCAGGAGATCGAGCAGGCGCGCCGTGCCGTCGAGGAGAAGGCCACCGAGCTCGCGCTGACGTCACGATACAAGTCGGAATTCCTGGCCAACATGTCGCACGAGCTGCGCACGCCGCTCAACAGCATCCTGATCCTGGGCCAGCAGCTGACCGAGAATCCCGAGGGCAATCTGACCGCGAAGCAAGTCGAGTTCGCGCGCACGATTCATGGCGCCGGGACCGACCTGCTCAATCTGATCAGCGACATTCTCGATCTCTCCAAGATCGAATCCGGAACCGTCACGGTCGAGGCCGAGGATATTCTGTTCTCCAATCTGCTCGACATGGTGGCGCGCCCGTTCCGGCATGAGGCCGAGAACCGGCAACTTTCGTTCGACGTGCACGTCGACACCAATCTGGGCCGTAGCCTCGTGACCGACTCCAAGCGTCTGCAGCAGGTGCTCAAGAACCTGCTTTCGAACGCCTTCAAGTTCACCGCCCAGGGGGGCGTGCGGCTCAACGTCTCGGCCGCCGTGGGCGGCTGGAGCGCGGAGCATCCGGTCCTCAACCAGGCCCCGGCGGTGGTCTCCTTCGAGGTCGCCGACACCGGCATAGGCATTCCGACCGAGAAGCAGAAGATCATCTTCGAGGCGTTCCAGCAGGCCGACGCCAGCACCAGCCGCAAGTATGGCGGCACTGGGCTCGGCCTCGCCATCAGCCGCGAGCTGTCCAATCTCCTGGGCGGCGAAATTCACCTGCGCAGCTCGCCCGGCGTGGGCAGCGCCTTCACGCTCTATCTGCCGCTGCGCTATGTCGGCCCCTCGACCACCGTTCGCACAAGGGCGGAGATGCCGGCCCGCGTCGCGCAGACCACCGGGTTCGCGATCGCGGCCCCGGAACGTCCGATCGAGCAGATTCCGGACGACCGGCTCGACGTTCAGCCGGGCGACGTCATTCTGCTCATCGTGGAGGACGATCCCCACTATGCCCGCATCATGGTCGAGCTCGCGCGCCACAACGGCTTCAAGGCCCTGCTGGCGATGCGTGGCGACGACGCGCTCGAGCTCGCAAAGCAATATCAGCCGACCGCGGTGTCGCTGGACGTGTTCCTGCCCGACATGCTCGGCTGGAACGTGCTCACCCAGCTCAAGCAAAATCCGCTGACCCGGCACATTCCGGTCCAGATCATCACGCTCGACGAGGATCGCCAGCACGGCCTGGCGCGCGGCGCCTTCTCGTTCATCATCAAGCCGACGACGCCCGAGGGAATCGCCGACGCCTTGGCCCGGATCAAGGAGTTCGCCAAACCGCGCCGCAAGCGCCTGTTGGTGGTGGAGGACAACAAGGCCGAGCAGATGAGCATCAGCGAGCTTCTCGGCCACGACGACATCGAGATCGTTTCGGCCGGCACCGGCGTGGAGGCGCTGTCCACCCTGCGGACGCAGCCGTGCGACTGCGTGGTGCTCGATCTGCGCCTGCCGGACATGTCCGGGTTCGAGGTGCTGGAGCGGATGCGCGGCGATGCCACCCTCGCGGACGTTCCGGTGGTGGTTTTTACGGGCCGGGAATTGTCGGCCGAGGAGGACGCGCAGCTCCACACCATGGCGCGCAGCATCGTGGTCAAGGGCGTGGAATCGCCAGAGCGGCTGCTCGACGAGACGGCGTTGTTCCTGCATCGCGTCATCACCGATCTGCCATCCGAGAAGCAGCGCATGCTCGAGCGCCTCAACAGCTCGGACGAGGATCTGCTGGGCCGCAAGGTGCTGCTGGTCGACGACGATTCCCGCAACATCTTCGCGCTCTCAAGCGTGCTCGAGCGGCGTGGGATGCGGGTGCTGACCTCCACGACCGGCAGCGAGGCGATCGAGCTGGTCGAATCCACGCCCGATCTCGCCATCGTGCTCATGGACATCATGATGCCAGAAATGGACGGTTACCAAACCATCGAGAGGATCCGCAAGAGTCCGGCCTATCGCCGCCTGCCGATCATCGCGCTGACCGCCAAGGCCATGAAGGGTGATCGCGAGAAGTGCCTGGAGGCGGGCGCGTCGGACTATCTGGCCAAGCCGGTCAATACCGAGCAGCTGCTATCGTCGCTGCGGATGTGGCTCCACCGCTGAACCGGGCGCGAATATGAATTCAGACGACAAGATCAACGTTCTCCTGGTGGACGACCAGCCGGCAAAGCTGCTGTCCTACGAGGTCATCCTGCGTGAGCTCGGGGAAAATCTCATCAAGACGGCGTCCGCCCGGGAGGCTTTCGAATGCCTCCTGAAGAACGACGTCGCGGTCGTTCTGGTCGACGTGTGCATGCCGGAGCTGGACGGCTTCCAGCTGGCGGCGATGATCCGCGAGCATCCGCGTTTCCAGAAGACCGCGATCATCTTCATCTCCGCGATCCATTTGACCGATGTCGACCGGCTGCGCGGGTACGAGATGGGGGCGGTGGATTATGTTCCGGTCCCGGTCGTGCCGGAGGTGCTGCGCGCCAAGGTCAAGGTCTTCGCGGAGCTGTTTCGCAAGTCCCGCCAGCTCGAGCAGCTCAATCTCGAGCTGGAGCGCCGCGTGGCGGATCGAACCGCGGAGCTGAAATCATCGACGACGCGCTTGCTGCAAAGCGAGCAGCTGCGCAGCCTGGCACTGGCTGCCGGGCAGATGGGGTCCTGGGATTGGGATGCGGCGAGCGGCGAGTTTTCCTGGGATGAAGGTCAGTGCCACATTTTCGGCGTCGATGCCGGCTGTTCTCCGCTCTCGCCCGACAACGTTCGCGCCCTGATTCATCTGGAGGATTGGGAGCGGTTGCGGGCCGCGCTCGCGAGCGTGCGCGAGGACGGGCAGACCTTCCAGACCGAGTTTCGCGTCCATCGTCCGAACGGAGAGCTGCGCTGGTGCATCGGGGCGGCCGCCGCTAGCGTCGATTCGGCCGGCCGGGTGGTTGGTCTCAGCGGCGTGACCGTCGACATCACCGATCGAAAGAGCGCCGAGGAGCGCCAGACCCTCCTGGTGCGGGAGGTGGATCATCGGGCCCGGAATGCGCTGGCGGTCGTCCAATCGATCATCCGCCTCACGCGCGCGGAGTCCAAGGAAGGCTATATCGCGGCCGTGGAGGGGCGTATCACGGCTCTGTCGCGGGCGCACGTCCTGTTGTCCCAGTCCAGGTGGCAGGGTGCCAATTTGAGCCGAGTCCTGGACGAGGAGCTGGCCCCCTACCGCAGGAGCGACGTCGAAAAGATCGTGACGCTCGGACCCGAGGTCTTCCTCGAGCCCGCGACCGCGCAGATCCTCGCGCTCGCCCTGCACGAGCTGGCAACCAACGCCGCCAAATATGGGGCCCTGTCGTCGAGTTTCGGCCGGGTGAGCCTGTCGTGGGAGCTCGGCCCCAACTGCCTGCTGTTGCGGTGGGTCGAGAGCGGTGGCCCCCCGGTGCGGCCCCCCAGCTCGGAGGGCTATGGCACCAGAGTGATCGGGGCGAGCGTCGAGCGCCAGCTCGACGGCCGGGCCACGTTCGACTGGAGCCCGGACGGCTTGCGCTTCAGCATGTCGATACCCCTGGGTGAGAAGGGAAAGCAGGGGGAAAGCGTCTCGGCCGAACGGCGGAGCACGGCGGACCGCAATGGCCGCAATGGCAATAGCAGCGCCGATGGCAACGGCGCCGCCGCCCGTATGGTCATGCCGGGCAATCGGCTTCTGCTGGTCGAGGACGAGGCGCTCACCGGCATGATGATGAGCGACATGCTGACCGAGCTCGGGTTTGACGTGATCGGTCCCTTCGGCCGGCTGGCGGATGCAATGGCGGCGGTCGGGCGTGAGGACTTTCAAGCGGCGGTGCTCGACGTCAATCTGGACGGCGAGATGGTCTACCCGGTCGCCGATGCGGTGCTGGCGCGGGGCGTGCCGTTCGTGTTCGTGACCGGATATAGCGCCGAAGGCATCGACCGCCGATTCGCCCAGGTCCCGGTCCTGCAAAAGCCGATCGAGCGACAAATGCTCCAGAGCGTCTTCCTCGATGCCGGCCGGCGGCTCCAGGAAGGTGCGGGGGTAGGCCCTTACCTCAGGTAGCCAGCCTGCCGGAACCAGGAAATGGCGTCGACGATTCCCTCGCGATAAGGCCGCGAGGCGTAGCCCAGATTCTGCCGTGCCTTGGCATCCGAAAAGAACATGTGCTGGCGCGCCATCCGCAGGCCGTCCCGGGTGGCGAACGGCGCGCGCCCGCTCCATCGGGCCCACAGCTCGGCCCCTACGGCGAAGGGATAGACCGCCGCAATGGGCAGCCGCAGCCGCGGCGGCCGCCGCCCGACGATTTGCGCGATATCGCCCAGCATTGTGCCGAGGTGCACATTCTCTCCGCCCAGAATATAGCGTTCGCCGATTCGGCCCTTGCGCAGCGCCGCCAGGTGGCCGGCGGCCGCATCGTCCACATGGACCAGGTTGAGGCCCGTATCGACGAAGCCGGGCATGCGTCCACTGGCCGCCTCCACGATGATGCGTCCGGTCGGCGTCGGCTTGACGTCGCGCGGACCGATCGGGGTCGACGGGTTGACGATTACCGCCGGCAGGCCCTCGCGCCTGATCATGTCGTCGACCAGGCGCTCGGCCATCACCTTGCTCTTCTTATAGGCGCCGACTGCCTTGTCGGCCGCAAGCGGTCGGGTCTCGTCCGCCGGCTCGCCCTTGCGCAACCCTATGGTCGCCACACTGCTGGTATGGACGATACGCTCGACGCCGGCCCGCAGCGCCTCCTCCATCAAGGTCCTGGTTCCGTCCACATTGTTGCGCAGGATGTCGCCGGGTGAGGGCGCCCACAGCCGGTAATCGGCGGCGGCGTGGACGAGATAGCGGACGCCGCGCAGGGCGGCCGCCAGCGATGCGCGATCCCGCAGGTCGCCAAGTGCGACTTGGTCCTGGCCATGGATATTAGTGCGCGGGCTCGACGTCCGGACCAGGACGCGGACCGAATAGCCGGCCGCCCGAGCGCTGTTCGCGATCGCCGCGCCGAGAAACCCGCTGGCGCCGGTGACCAGGATGAGATCACCGCCGCCGATATCCAGTTCAGCCATCACCGAGACCCGACACATAAACTGCTGCGCGTTGAAATCGGATTGCACTTTTCCTGAAAATGCGTCTACTGCCATATCTGGGGGGAGTCCTTCTGTCATCGATGATCCGTGGCATGAGAAATGCTTCATCGACCAGACAGGGACTTCTGAAGTCAGGGGATTGGGCAGAAGCGATGGGGTCCGGTGACCAGTTGATCGCCGTCGTGGGCTTGGCATTTGAAGCGCGAATCGCCGCGGGACCAGGGGTTCG
>DASZKX010000156.1:0-5316 GCA_035552735.1 Xanthobacteraceae bacterium | reverse complement strand
GCTCTCCTCCTCTGCGCTCTGCTCCTCGCCGCGCCCTTCGCGCGCGCGCAGGAGCGCGGGCCGCTGGTGCTGGCCAAGTCGAGCTACTTCTTCGTCGGCGGCAAGATCGATCCGTCGATCGAAGGCAGCCCGATGGTCGGGCAGATGTACGTCGAATACATGATCCCGCAACGCCTGCTGCATCCTTATCCCGTGGTGATGGTGCACGGCGGCAATCAGACCGGCACCAACTTCACCGGCACGCCCGACGGCCGCGAGGGCTGGGCGCAATATTTCGTGCGCCGCGGCTACGCGGTCTATGTGGTCGATCAGGTGGCGCGCGGGCGCTCGCCCTATTGGAGCCAAGTTTACGGGCCGCTGCCACCCTCGCGGCTCAGCTTCGTCGAGCAGCGCTTCGTGGCGCCCGAGCAGACCCCGATGTGGCCGCAGGCGCATCTGCACAATCAGTTCCCGGGCGAGGGCAGCCCCGGCGATCCGAGCTTCGATCAATTCTACGCCGCGCAGTTTCCCTCGATCGCGAGCTTTCCCCAGCAGCAGCAGCTCAACCGTGATGCCCTGGTGGCGCTCTTGGACAGGATCGGGCCCGCGATCCTGCTCACCCATTCGCAATCCGGCGCCTTCGGCTGGCCGGTCGCCGACGAGCGGCCCAGCCTGGTCAAGGCGATCCTGGCGGTCGAGCCGAGCGGGCCGCCGGTGCACGACGTCGAGAATCTCGGTGCGCCGGACTGGTTCAAGGATGCCGAGCGCACCAAGATCTCCGGCCTCGGCGACATCCCGATCACCTACGATCCGCCGCTTCCCCCCGACCAGAAGCTCGAATTCGTGCGCGCGCCAACGCCTGCCCGACCCGATCTGGTGCGCTGCTGGCGCCAGCGGGAGCCGGCGCGCCGGCTTCCAAACCTGGCCAAGATTCCTGTGCTGATCGTCACCAGCCAGGCGTCCTATCACGCGCCCTATGATGATTGCACCGCGGCCTATCTGACCCAGGCGGGCGTGCCGGTCCGCCATGTCCACCTCGCCGACCTCAACATCCTGGGCAACGGCCACATGATGATGATCGAGAAGAACAACCAGTCGATCGCCGGCGTCATGCTGGATTGGCTGGAGGCGGGCACCCCGATGGCACGCGGTGGGCAGTGACTGGCGAGTAGCGAGTTGAAAGCGAGCCGACTCACGCTGCTCACCACTCTCTCTTCCCTATTCGCTATTCGCTATTCGCCACTTCACCGCTTGGCCGGCTGCCCGAGCGACTTGACCTCGCCGGCGTCCTGGATGGCCTTGGAGGGATCGACCAGGCCGGAGCCGAAATCGTCGTCGCGCTCCTTGGTGCCCGGATGCTTGGCGCTGGTGGTCAGGATCTTGCGAATGTCCTCGGGCCCGAGATTGGGATTGCGCTCGAGCAGCAGCGCCACGATGCCGCTGACCTCGGCGGAGGAGACCGAGGTCCCGGTGGTCAGCTGATAGGTGTCGTCGGGGGCGGGCACCAGGATGTCGACGCCAGGCGCCGCGACCGCGATATAGCGTCCGCGATTGGCGCCGCTGAAGATCTTGTCGTTGGAATCGGTCGCCGTCACCGCGATGACGTTGGGATCGGCGCCCGGGAACAGCGGCGGCGACTTCGGCCCGGCATTGCCGGCCGCGGCGATCAGCACGATGCCCTTGTCGTGCGCGTTCTTGAGCGCCCGCTCCATCGAGGGATCGCGCGGACCCGCAAAGCTCATGTTGATCACGCGCACCCCCTTGGTGGCGGCCCAATCCAGGCCTTTGAGGATGTTGAAGGTGGTGCTGTCGGCACTCGCCGCATTGCTCGAGAAGGCATGGATCGCATAGATGCGGGCCGCAGGCGCGATGCCCATCAGCTTGCGATGCGCCGCGATCGCGCCCGCCATGCCGGTGCCGTGCGGATGCGGCTTCTCTGCCGGCCCCCCGACCGCGTCGTACTGGTCGGCGAACACGCCGTCCATGTCGGGGTGGTGGATATCGATCTGCGAGTCGATGACCGCGATCGAGATATTGGTGCCCTTGATCAGCCGGTGGATGTCGATGAGGCCGAGCTTGCCCAAGGCATATTGGGCGGAATCGCCTTCTTGCGTCCGGCCGGCGAGGTCGGGATCCTGCGCCGGATCCTGCGCTACGCGCTCCTGCATCGTGTGATAGATGAAGTTCGCCTGCGCCAGCGCAACGATCCGGTAGCGCGCCAGCGCCCGGATCACGTCGGCGACCTTTTGGCCATTGTTGATGTGCAGCCGCACCAGATTCATATGCGTCTGCATGAGGCACTGCGACCCCATGATGGAGAGCCGCAACGCGCGCGCGGCCGCATCGAGCGCCGACTGCGGGGTATCGCAATCGACCATCAGCAGGACCTCGTCCATGACGAAGCGGGTCTCGCCGCGCGGCGGAATGGCGAACAACCGCGGCTCGCCGCCGATTTGCGGTCCGGGCGGCGGCAGCGGCGGCGGGTAGAGCAGCACGTCGACCGGCGGCGGCAGCGAGACCAGCGTGAGACCGCCGGTGAGATTGTTGATGATCTGCGGTTGCGGCGGGTTCGGATTGTTGGGCGGCGGGAGGGTGATGCTCGGGATGATCGGCGACCACGGAAAATACGGGAAGCTCGGGTCAGGCAGGATGGTCCACACATTCGGATCGAAGCCCGGCGGCAGGCCCGCGGCCAGCTGCGCGCTGGTCATGCCGGTGCCGCCGGCGCTCGAGGACTGCCCGGAGGTCTCGGTGTTCCAGTAGGAATTGGTGATGGCGCCGGATCCGGGCTGCAGCGGGATCGGTCCATTGTCTTCGGCGATATTGGGGATGCCCAGGTTGGCGAACTGGAAGCCCGGATTGTTCTGCGCCACCAGCCCGCCGGTGGTGCCGCCGCTGACGGCGCCGGCCGAATAGCTGGTCTTGATCACGCCGTCATTGACCGCCGCCAGGCCGGCCACGATGCTGCCGGCGCCGCCGCTGGCCGCCCCGGTCGCATAAGCATCCACGATCTGTCCGACCGTGTGGGGGAAACCGAGGTTCGGATCCACCGCGGCGTTGACCCCCACCAGCCCGCCGACCACCGTGTTGGTGCCGCCGGTGACCGCGCCGGTGGCGAAGACTTGGCTGAGCACGCCGATGTTGAAAGCCCCGAAGCCGCCCAGCACGGTATTGCCGTCGTCCGTCACCGCTCCGGTCGCGAAGGCCTGGAAAATGGTGCCGGCATTGAAGGCAAAGAACCCGCCAGCGTAGCTGTCCGAGCCGACATGCACCGGCCCGGACGCGTAGGCGAACGTGATGTTGCCTTGATTCTGTCCCGCGAAGCCGCCCACGATGCTGTTCGCGGTGCCGGTGACCGCCCCGGTCGCGTAGGTGAGTTGGCCCACGCCCTGGATGGTGTCTTTGTTGATGCCGACGAACCCGCCGGCCGTGAAATCGCCGAACGAGGAGGCCGTCAGGCTGACATTGCCTGTGGCATAGGAGTTGGTGACCGTACCGAAGTCGTTGGTTCCCAGGAACCCGCCGCCGACATAGCTCGAGGTCACCATCCCGGTGGCGAAGGACGACGTGATCGTGCCCGGCCCGGTGGGAGTGCAAAGGTAGCAAGGGTTGAGGCCGTTCTGGCCGACGAGCCCGCCCACGATGCTCAACAGGCCGCCGCCGACGTTTCCGGTCGCGGACGAACCGGTGACCGTGCCCATATTGATGCCGACGAGGCCGCCCGCGTAGTTGATCTCGCCAGAATTGCTCGAATCGCCCAGCGTGACCGTGACGTTGGCGCTCGATCCCGTGATCGTGGCGCCGGGATCGTTCTGTCCGACCAGCGCGCCCGCGCCGATGCCCATGTACGTTCCGCCGTTTACGCTGCCGCTCAGGACCGTGACGTCGCTGATCGTTCCGCTGTTGTTGCCGGCAAGCGCGCCGATGAACTGGATATCGGCACCGGCTGTGATGTTGACGTTCGCGAGGTTGAGGTTACGGACGATTCCGGACGATCCAATGAACGGAAACAACCCGAACGAGTCGCTGCCGTGGGCCAGGGAGAGCATCAGGTTGCTGATAGTGGAGATGACCCCGAGACCGCCATTGCCGTCGAGCAGGCCGTTGAACGTGGTGCCGGAGGCGAAGCCGCTGAAGCTGCTCGCGTCGATGTCCCTGCCGAGCGCATAGTCCCCGGTAAGGTTGCTGCTGATGAGCGCTAGGTCGGCCGCGCTGTTCACCAGCATGTAGGCGGTGAGCTGGTTTGGGAGGTGGGTCGATACATTGGAGCTATAATCGAGGGCATTCTGGTACTTGGTGCCGCTGCAATCGCATTTTGGATCATAATAGATCGATACGGTGCCGGTACTGCGTGAGAAGTCGATTTGATCCCGGTCTACCAGATTCACCTTTCCATGGAGGCTACTGGTTTGCGTGCCGGTATTGTCCGCCCGCAGGATCAGGTTGCCGGCGCCGGTGTTGGAGATCGTGGCGTCGGATTGGAAGGTGATGTTGTCGAAGGCGCTCAGGGTCAGCGTGGTGGCAGTCGCCCACGTCAAGCTTACATTCGAATCGACTGTGATGTTCCCGCTGCCGGTGCCGGTCGTGACGATGAAATTTCCGCTCGCCAGGCCGGATTCGATCGATGCGACCGTAATGATGCCGGTGCCCGGATTGGTGTCGATCGATACGGAGCCCGGATCGAGCAGGGCAGTACCGACTTGGCCTTGCGGCGCGTTGGTGTCGACAGTACCGTTGAAGGTCAGGATCTGATGGCTCGACGTCTCGATGAATCCGCCATTGCCGCCGCTCGCGCCACCCAGCGCCAGGATCGTGCCCGCGAAGGTGGTCTGCTGATCCGACCACAGCACGACCTTGCCGCCACTGCCGTTGCCGGTGGCGGACGCATTGATGACCGTTGCGGCATCGACGCTCACCGTGGTGGCGGTCGGGATCACGAACGACTCGAGCTTGGCGAGCTCGATGTTGGCCGCGGCCGCGCTCGGGTAGCCGCCGCCGGTATCGCCGCCGATCAGTACCTTGCCGCCGCCGGCATCGCCGGAGGCGTCGATGGAGACGCCGCTGAGCCGGATGTCCTCGCCGGTGACCAGCACCGTGCCGCCCTTGGTGCCTTTGTCCTTGCCGGCGGCCGAGATCTGGCCCGAGAGCTTGACCACCTGGGTCGGGGCGCCGGCCGGCTTGCTGGCGCCGGTCGCCGCGCTGAGCACGATCATGCCGTTCCGGGTGCCGATCGAGTTGGCCTCGATCACGCCGCTATTGTTGATGACGGAATCGACCACCGCGCGCGCGGCCGCCGCGGTCAGCTCCACGCGGCCGCCGTTGGCGCTGAGCTTGCCG
>DASZKX010000155.1:0-7931 GCA_035552735.1 Xanthobacteraceae bacterium | reverse complement strand
CCGGATCAGCGGCGCATCACTACACTTCGTTTCGTGCTGCACCGCGTCCGGGGAAAGTGGACCAGCCCCGCCCAGGCCCGCCTTGCGACCAGAATCGAAAAGGCGCACTCTGCTCGCGTGCGGGCCGCGTGGGCGTGGCCCGGCAATTCCGATGTCCTCCCGCGCGCCGCGATGGTCGCCGCCGGAGCCTCAAATTGCGGAGGCCTGCTTATGAAAAAACTGGTCTTGGAAACCACCTCGCCGTTCCAGGGACTGCCGGAGCTGGTGGCCGATCGGGAAGGCCTGTTCGCGCGGGAAGGCCTGACCATCGAATGGGCGGATCGCGACGAGGCCGGCGTCAAGACCGCGGACACGTCCTTGACCGACGTAAAGGGCGCCGATCCTTTTGTCAGTCATGGCACCCTGTTCGAGCAGGGCAAGGCTGACATGTATAATGCCTGCGAGTGGGGCAACTATTGCCGGGTCGGCGCCACCGCCGGCAGCCGCCAGATCGGCCGCCGCGCCATCGTCACCTATGGGGCCATCGTGGTGCGGCCGGATTCCCCGGTCTATACGCCCCAGCAGCTCGCGGGCCGCACGGTCGGAGTGCCGTTCTATGCCGGAACCCATTATCTCGCGCTGCATATGCTGGAGGGCTTCCTGCCGCGCGACCAGATCAAGATCTGCCGCGCCCCCACCGGCTCGCGCAACCGCTTCAACCTGATGATGAAGGGCGAGATCGAGGCCACCACCTTGACTGAGCCCTACATCACGCTGGCCGAGAAGAAAGGATGCCGCACGATCTGCTCGGCCTTTTACTTCGGCACCGAGGTGGCCTCCGACCGGATCGACGCGGAAACCTACAAGGCCTTCAATCGCGCGGTGCGCGAGGCGGTGCGCCGCATCAATGCCGACAAGCGCGCCTATCTCCACTACTTCGTCGACTATCACAAGGCCAAGGATCCCGAGATCGGCACCCTCAAGCCCGAAGACCTGCGCGAGAGCCGCATCGTGGTGCGCGATCCGGCGCCGATTCCGCCGGACGAGCTGCAACGCACCTACGACTGGGTGAAAAGCTGGGGCATGCTGGATGAAACCGAATCGCCACTGCAGCTCGTCAACATGGACGTGCAGGCGCACGCCCATGTCGCGGCGGAGTAGGGATGCCTCGCAGATCTTTCGCCGGAATACGGCGAACGCAATTTGTGCGGACACACGGCGTTCCTCGCCCCGCTTGCGGCTATCGGATTCACACATCTTCGTCGTCCCGGCCAAGGTCGCGAAGCGGCCGCAGAGCCGGGACCCATACGCCGCAGCCGAAGGAGAGGGCACGGCGTATGGGTCCCCGCTTTCGCGAGGACGACCCTGGGATAGGCATTCGGACAAAAGACTTGTGAGATGTGTGCATACGATAGCCGCGTGCGGGGAGAGGGCGACTCGGCACTGAAGAAGACCCAATCTCGGCCTGGTGAGGGGGCGTTTCCACAGGCTCAGACTCAGGGAAACGCCCCCTCATCCCGACCTTCTCCATAGCCCGTCGCAAACGGGCGTATACGCCCTGAGAAGGAGTGAAAGGCGCTGCGTCCCTGAAAGAGAATCTGCACCCCAAGCTCATCGGCGCCAGCGTCACGCGGCTCGAGGATGAGCCGCTGGTGCGGGGCCGCGGGCTGTTCGCGGCCGATGTCTCGTTTCCGTATCAGTTGCATATGCGCGTGGTCCGTTCGCCGGTCGCCCATGCCGGGATCGGCGCCGTCGAGATCGGCAAGGCCTTGTCGATGCCCGGCGTCGTGGCGGTGTGGACCGGCCGCGATCTCGCCGATCTCGCGCCGATCGATTTCCGCGACGATCGGGTGGAGAGGCTGGTGCCTTATCGGCAGCCGGTCCTGGCGCGGGACCGGGTCCGCTATGTGGGCGAGCCGATCGCCGTTGTGTTCGCCGAGGATCCCTATCAAGCCGAGGATGCGGCCGAGCAGGTCACGGCCGAGCTCGACGAGCTGCCGCCGCTCGTGTCGAGCGATGCGGCGCCCGGCGAATTCGCGCCTGGCCTTTCGACCGAGCCGATGATTGTCGAAAAACACTATGGCGACCTCGATCACGCCTTCCGGTCGGCGCACGCTGTGGTCGAGCTCGATCTTTCCATCGGCCGCCATTCGGGCGTACCGCTGGAGACCCGCGGCGCCATCGCGCGCTACGATGCCGCCCGCGATATGCTGGAGCTGCACGGCGCCGCCAAAGTGCCGCATCGCAATCGCGAGCAGCTGGCCAAGATCCTGCAGCGGCCGCTCTCGTCCCTGCATCTGTTCGAAGGCCATGTGGGCGGCGGCTTCGGGGTGCGGGGCGAGCTTTATCCAGAGGACGTGCTGGTTTGCCTCGGCGCGCTGCGGCTTCGGCGGCCGGTCAAATGGATCGAGGATCGCCAGGAGCATTTCGTGGCGACCAATCATTCGCGCCAGCAGCGGCACAAGATCCGCGCCGCCGTGGATTCGACCGGCTTCATCCTCGGCATGGAAGACGAGTTCTTTCACGATCAGGGCGCCTATGTGCGCACCCATGGGGCCCGCGTGGTCGATCTCACGGCCGGGATGCTGCCCGGCCCCTACCGCCTGCCCGCCTACCGGGCCGCCGGACGGTATCGGCTGACCAACAAGACTCCCGCCGCCACCTATCGTTCGCCCGGACGCTATGAAGGCACGTTCGTGCGGGAGCGGATGCTCGATGCCGTCGCGCAGAGATTGGGGCTCGATCGGGTGGAGGTGCGGCGCCGCAATCTGATCGGAACGGCCGAGATGCCGTTCGCGCGGCCGCTCGATGCGCTCGGCGACGACGTGGTGCTGGATTCGGGCGACTATGCGGGCCTGCTCGACCAGGCGCTCCAACGGATCGAATGGACCAAGCTCGATGCAAGCCTGGCGCAACGCCGGCAGAACGGCGAAACGGTCGGGGTCGGCCTTGCGATGTTCGTGGAGAAAAGCGGGCTCGGCCCATCCGATGGCGTGAACGTGACGGTCGATCCGAACGGCCATGTGGAGGTCGTGACTGGCGGCGCGTCGCTCGGCCAAGGCTTCGAGACCGTGATGGCGCAGATTTGCGCCGAGGCGCTGGGAGTCGATTATCGCGGCGTCCGGGTGGTGCATGGCCGCACCGACCGTATCGAGCACGGGATCGGCGCCCACGCCACCCGCGCCACGGTGATGACGGGGTCGGCGACGCATGTGGCCGCATTGAAAGTGCGCTCGCTCGCGCTCGAGATCGCCGCGCAATTGCTGCAGGCCTCGAGCGATGAGCTGACCATCGCGGCCGGGCGCGTTGTCCGCAACGACATGCCGGCCGGCCCTTCGCTTGAATTGGGGGAGATCGCCCGCCGGCTGGCGCCCGGCTCCAAGCTCCTGAACGGCCGCGCTCCGGGACTGACAGCGGAGGGTTGGTTCCACACCGAGCACATGACCTATCCGTACGGGGTCCATGTCGCGGTCGTCGCGGTCGACCAGGGGACCGGCGCGGTCGTGGTCGAGAAATATCTCATCGCCTATGACGTGGGCCGCGCCGTCAATCCGATGCTGGTGGAAGGCCAGCTGGTCGGCGGATTGGCGCAGGGGCTGGGCGGCGCGCTGTGGGAGGAGTTCCGCTATGACGAACGCGGCGAGCCGCTGTCGGTGACATTTGCGGATTATCTGGTGCCCGGCCTGCGCGAGGTTCCGCGCGTCGATGTCCTGCTCACCCAGGATGCCCCGAGCCCGCGCAATCCGCTCGGCCTCAAGGGCGCCGGCGAAGGCGGCGTTAACGCGGTCGGCGCCGCGATCGCCTCGGCCATCGACGATGCGATCGGGCAGCCGGGCGCGATCGTCGCCCTGCCGGTGACGCCAGCCCGCCTTAAGGCGTTGCTCGCCCGGAGCGGGAAGCCGAACCAGGAATGGCGTCCTGCCCGGGCGGTGGACAAAGCGATGTGATTGGATAAAGCTCGGTCGAGCGTGCGGTCGACCTGCATTTGCGGTGCCTCCAGCGCGTTTCTCAACGGGAGAGCCGCATGCCGCCCCTGCTCGCCGAGACCGTTTCCGACAGCAAGGTCAGCTACCGAGGGCTGCGCGGATGGCTCGACGAAGTCAGCCGGATGGGCGAGCTGCTGCAGGTCAACGGCGCCCATTGGGACGTCGAGATGGGCGCCCTCACCCATATGCTGACGGAAAAGAGCAGCGGCACCGCGCCTGCGATCCTGTTCGACGACATTCCGGGCTACCCGAAGGGCTTCCGCACGCTCTACGGACACTTCTCGTCCATCCGCCGGGTCGCGCTTACGCTCGGCCTGCCGCTCAAGCAGGATCGCAAGGTCGATATCGTGCAGCGCTATCACAAGCGCATGCAGGACCTCAAACCGATCCCGCCCCGCTTCGTCAAGGACGGGCCGATCCTGCAGAACATCCTGCAGGGCGATGCGGTCAATGTGCTCAAGTTCCCGGTGCCTCGTCATCACGAGCTCGACACCGCGCGCTTCATCGGCACCGCCGACTGCGTGATGACCCAGGATCCCGATGCCGGCTGGTTCAATCTCGGCGCCTACCGGGCGCAGGTCTATGACGGCAAGACCGTCGGCTGCCAGATCACCGAAGGCAAGCACGGCCGCATCCACCGCGACAAATATTTCGAGCGCGGGCAACCCATGAAGGTGGTGATCCTGTGCGGCCAGGATCCGCTGCTGTTTCTGCTGGCGTCGAGCCCGCTGCCCGAGATCAGCGAATTGGATATCGCTGGCGGATTGCGCGGCGAGCCCATCGATGTGGTGCGCGGTCCCTTCACCGGCTTTCCGATCCCGGCCGATTGCGAGATCGCGCTCGAAGGCGAGACCGTGCCGGGCCAGGTGCGGCCGGAGGGGCCGTTCGGCGAATGGATGGGCTACTACTCGGATGACACCGTCCCGCGCCCCTACGTCAACGTGAAGACCATCCTCTATCGCAACGATCCGATCCTCTGCTGCGCCCCCCAGCACAAGCCGGTGGACGAGACCGGTCTCCTCAAGGGCATAGCAGGAGCGGCGCAAATCTGGCGCGCGCTCGATGCCTGCGGGGTCCCGGAGGTGCTCGGCGTCTGGAACCATGAGGCCGGACCGGCGACGCGTTTCACCGTGGTCCAGATTCGGCAACGCTATCCCGGACACGCCCGCCAGGCGCTCCATGTCGCGGCCTCCTGCCAGGGCGGCGCCTACGCGGGCAAATGGACCGTCGTGGTGGACGAGGACGTGGACGCCGGCGAGCTCGATCAGGTGCTGTGGGCGATGTGCACGCGGTTCGATCCCAAGGACGACATCGACCTCATCCAAAAGGCTTGGGCCTCCAAGCGCGATCCGCTGTTCTTGCCCGGCAACTTCAACAATCGCATCCTGGTCGATGCCTGCATCCCCTACGACAAGAAGCTCTCCGGCACCTTCCCGGTGGTGGTCGACGTCAGCCATGATCTGCGGGGCAAGCTCAAGGCCAAGTTCCCGCACATCTTCGGCACGATGTGAGAGCGCGGTGGGATGAGCGATGCTCGTCGTCAGGGACGCAGGGCCTCTCACTCCTTCTCCCCATGGGGGAGAAGGTGGGATGAGGGGGTCCCGGCGGTGCGATACGGGAATAATCGTAACCCCCTCTCCCCACCCTCTCCCCTCCGGGGCGAGGAAGTGAAGCGCCGCGCCCAACCAACTCGAATTCTCAATAGCGCTTTGCTCGCCGCCGTCATCGGCCTCGTGCTGACGGAATCCGCGCCCTCTGCGCACGCCGCCGGCGTCGAGGACTTCTACAAGAACCGCACCGTCTCGATCATCATCGGCTACAGCGTCGGCGGCGGCTACGACACCTATGGTCGGCTGCTGGCGCGATATCTGGGCGAGCACATTCCGGGCCGGCCCAATGTGGTGCCGCAGAACATGCCGGGCGCCGGCAGCATCAAGGCGGCCAACTACATCTACGGGGTGGCGGCCAAGGACGGCACCGCCATCGCCACCTTCGGCCGCACGATTCCGGTGGCACCGCTGCTCGCGGTCTCCGGCGCGACGTTCGAGGGAACGAAATTCACCTGGCTGGGGAGCATCTCCAGGGATACGAGCCTGTGCGTCACCTCGACCAAATCCGAGATCAAGACCTGGGACGATTTTCTGGCCAAACCGTCCACGCTCGGCGGCGAGGGCGCCGGCGCCGATCCGGATGTGTTCGCGCATTTGTACAAGAACGTGTTCGGCGCCAAGGCCAAGCTGGTCACCGGCTATCCGGGAACCAACGACATCGCGCTCGCCATGGAGCGGCAAGAGGTCGATGGATTCTGCGGGCTGTCCTGGAGCACGCTCAAGAGCGTCCATCCCGACTGGCTCAACAACAAATCGATCAACATCATCGTGCAGGCGGGACTGGCCAAGGAGGCGCAGTTGCCCGACGTTCCGCTCGCCATCACGCTCGCCCGCACCCAGGAGCAGTTGCAGATCGTCAAGCTGGTGGTGGTGAGCCAGGAGATCGCACGCCCGTTCGCGGCGCCGCCCGGCCTGCCGGCGGACCGCCGCACCGCCCTGATCGCGGCCTTCGAGCAAACCTTGAAGGATCGAGCCTTCCTGGCCGAGGCCAAGACCCAGGGCCTCGATATCGATCCGGTCAGCGCCGAGAGGATCGACGCCTTGCTGGCGGAGGTTTACGCGACGCCCAAGGACGTCACCGACAAAGCCGCCAAAGCCACCATGTCGGAATAGCCGTCCGACCAAATGTGAAATGGAAATCATGTCATCGCTGATCGGATCGCGCGTTTGTCGGCTCGAGGACGACGCTTTGTTGCGCGGGCGCGGACGCTTCGTCGATGACATCGTGGTGCCGGGCGTTCTGCACGTGGCGTTTGTGCGCAGCCCGCATCCCCATGCGCTCATCCGCTCGGTATCGAAATCCGCCGCCCTGGCGGTGCCGGGCGTCCACGCCGTGCTCACGCTCGACGATCTGGCCCCGGTCTTGGCGCAGCGGCGCATGCTGCGGCACTCGAACTCCGGAACGCCGCTCGATCGGGTCTGGGCCTTCGCGCTCGCCGACGGCGAGGTCTCCTACGTGGGCGAGACGGTCGCGCTCGTGGTCGCGGACGACCGCTACCTGGCGGAGGACGCGGCCGCCCTGGTCGAGATCGATTACGAGACGCTGCCGGCGGCCGCCGATTGCCGCAAGGCCGCGCAACCCGATGCGCCAGCCGTCCGTCGCGAGCTCAAATCCAATGTCATCGCGTCCTACCGGGTTGCCTATGGGGATACCGAGGCGGCCTTCGGCAAGGCCGCGCATGTGCTGCACGAGGATTTCTGGCAGCATCGCGGCGCCGCGCATTCGATCGAGGGCCGTGGCCTCCTGGTCGAGTTCCGCGGCGCGGACGATTCGCTTACCGTCTGGGCATCGACCCAGAAGGCCCATGACCTGCGTCAATCCCTCACGGTTCTGCTCGATATCGATGAGGCGCGCCTGCGGGTGGCGGCGCCCGATATCGGCGGCGGCTTTGGTCCCAAGCTCTGCGTCTATCCGGAAGACGTCGCCGTGGCGGCGGCCGCGAAATTGCTCAGGCGTTCGCTCAAATGGATCGAGGACCGGCGCGAGCATTTCACCAATGCGGTGCAGGAGCGCGATCAATACTGGTCGATCGATATCGCTGCAGATGCGCACGGCAAGGTGCTCGGCATTCGCGGCCGCCTGCTGCACGATCTCGGAGCCTATGCGCTGCAGGACGTCAACCTTCCGTACAACTCCGCCTCCACGCTGACCGGCCCCTATATGGTTCCGGCGCTCACCATGGAGGTGAAGGTTGCGGCCACCAACAAGACACCAGTCTCCTCGGTGCGCGGCGCCGGCTATCCGCAGGCGGCCTTCGCCATGGAGCGGCTGATGGACCGCCTCGCGCGCGAGCTTCATCTCGACCGCGCCGAGCTGCGCCGGCGCAACCTCATTCCGCCGGAGAAGATGCCCTAC
>DASZKX010000154.1:0-6389 GCA_035552735.1 Xanthobacteraceae bacterium | reverse complement strand
CGCAGCGATCTCGCCGTCTCCTACAACAACCGCGGTACCGTGTATCAGGAACAGCACGACCTGGATCGCGCGATCGCGGATTACGACGAGGCCATCAAGCTGCATCCCGCCTACGCGCCCGCCTACAACAATCGCGGGAACGCCCATCAGGCCAAGGGCGACCTCGACGCCGCGATCGCGGATTACAGCGAGGCGATCCGGTTCGATTTCAACTTCGTCCAGGCCTTCAACAACCGCGGCAAGGCCTACCAGATCAAGGGCGACATCGACCACGCCATCGCGGACTTCAACGAGGCCATCAAGCTCAATCCCGATTTCGCCCTCGCCTTCGTCAACCACGGCGACGCCTCTCTGCTCAAGGGCGACCTCAACCGGGCGATCGCGGACTACAGCGAGGGCATAGCGCTCGATCCGAGGTCCGCGAGCGCGTTCAACAACCGCGGCACCGCCTATGGCCGAAAGGGCGACCTCGACCATGCGATCGTGGATTTCGACCAGGCCATCCGGCTCGATCCCACCTATGCGGCGGCGTTTCGCAACCGCGGCCTCTCCTATCAGCGCAAGGACGACATCGATCACGCCCTGACGGACTACAACGAGGCGGTGCGCCTCGACCCCAAGGATGCGCAGAACTTCACCTCCCGGGGCAATGCTGCCCAGGTCAAAGGCGACCTCGACGGCGCGCTCGTGGATTTCAACGAGGCGATCCGGCTCGACCCCAAATATGCCGGCGCCTTCCAGAACCGCGGCGACCTGCATGAGACCAAGGGCGAGTTCGAGGCCGCGATCGCGGACTACAGCGAGGCGATCCGCATCAGTCCCGAGAATCCCAACGGCTACCGGGCGCGCGGCTTCGCCAATTTCTACGCCGCCAATTACGGCGCCGCCGCCGCCGACCTGGCGCACGCGGTCGCCGACAAGCCGGCCGACGCCTATCCGGCGCTGTGGCTCTACCTGGCGCGCACGCGCTCGGGCGACCAGAGCGTGGCGGCAGCCGAGCTCGCCGCCAACGCCCGGCGCCTCACGGCTTCCGACTGGCCCTATGCGGTGGTCGAATTGTTCCTGGGGCAGCGCACCCCGGAGGCAACCCTCACCGCTCCGGTCAAGCCGGACGATCGCTGCGAGGCGCAATTCTACATCGGCGAATGGCAGCTGTTGCGCGCCAATCGGCCGGCCGCGGTCGAATCGCTGAAGACGGCGGCCAGCACCTGCCCCAAGGATTTCGTCGAATCGACCGACGCGCAGGCGGAGCTCAAGCGGCTGGGGCAGTGAGGTGGGGTTGCTCCGCGCATGGCGGGCGCAAAATTTGGCGCACTGACGCCCGAACCTGACATTGGGCGAGATTCGCGCATCGGGACATTACGGAACGCCCGGCTATTCAATCGGCTTAATACCGGCGAACTTGACCACCTTGCCCCACTTCTCAGCGTCCTGGACGATGAGCTTGCCGAAATCGGCCGGAGAACCCAGGAGCACGCTGCCGCCGAGATCAGCTAGCCGCGCCTTGATGGTTGGCTCAGCCAAGGCCGCATTGATCTCCCGATTGAGCTTATCAACAACTTCGGCAGGTGTGTTTCTTTGCGTCCCGACGCCATACCACCCGCTCGCCTCGTAACCCGGCAAGAAATCACTTATGGGAGGCACGTCGGGCAGCACTTCGGAACGCGTTGCCGTGGTGACCGCCAGCGGGCGCAACGTTCCAGCCCTGATGTGCTCGATGGAGGCAGGCGGAGTATCGAACAGGACCTGCACCTGTCCGCCGAGCAGATTAGTAACCGCAGGCGCCGCGCCGCGAAACGGCACATGAACCATGTCGATGCCAGCCATCATCTTGAACAGCTCGCCGGCGACGTGTTGCGGCGTCCCATTGCCGGTCGAGGCCATGTTGATCTTGCCCGGATTGGCCTTGGCATAGGCGATGAATTCGGGAACCGTCTTGGCCGGAAACGACGGATTCACTTCCATAATAAGAGGCGTGCTGATAAGGCCCGCGACCGGCGCAATGTCGCGGATGAAATTGAGCTTGTCAAAGAGCGTCTCGTTAATCGCGTTCGCAGCAGAAACGAGGAGAAGCGTGTAGCCGTCCGGCGCCGAGCGCACGACCAGCTCGGTGGCGACATTGCCACTGGCGCCTGGACGATTGTCAATGACGAAGGGCCGACCGAGACGCTCCGACAGCCATTGCCCAAATATACGAGCGAGGATGTCCGAGGGTCCGCCCGGCGGATAGGGAACGATCAGGTGCACCGGCCGTGCCGGATAGGTTTGCGCGCTCGCGACCAGAGAGACGGCCGGAAGCGCGGCGGCGCCCGCTGCCAGATGCAGGAATTTGCGGCGGGGAATTTTCATGCTGAATGCTCCCGTGACTATCAACAAATCTATTGCGCCCTGATGTTGGCCGCCCGGATGACCTTAGCCCATTTCTCCATCTCGAGCTTCATCTGCAGCGCGAATTGCTCGGGCGTGTCGCCGACCGGATCGAAGCCGAGCGGCGACAGGCGCTCCCGCACGTCCGGCAGCGCGATCATCTCGACGATCTCGCGATGAAGCAGAGCGATGACGTCCCTCGGCGTGCCGGCCGGAACCAGGACACCGACCCAGCCGTCACCTTCGAGGCCGGGATATCCGGCTTGCCCGATGGTGGGCAGCTCGGGCAGCGCCTGCGAGCGGCTTTCGCTCATGACCGCGAGCGCGCGCAGCCTTCCATCCCTGACTTGCGGCACGGCCGCCGACAGGGCCGCGAAAGCAATCGGCGTGTGGCCCGCCACCACCGACGCGATCGCCGGGCCGCTGCCGCCATAGGGAACATGCACCAGGTCGAGACCGGTCACGACCCGGAATTGCTCGCCCAGGAGATGGGACGGCGTTCCGAACCCAGGCGAGGCGAAACTGTATTTGCCGGGATTGGCCTTGATGAGGGTGACGAGGTCCCGGACGGTATTGGCGGGCACCGACGGGTTGACGCAGAGCGCGGACGCGAAGCCGGCCGCAAGTGTTACGGCCGCGAAGTCCTTGAACGCGTCATAAGGAACCTTGTCGTACAAGGTCGGGTTGATGACGTGGCTGTTCACCGTGATGAGGATCACATATCCGTCCGCCGCCGCTCTTGCGGCCTGTCCGGTGCCGATATTGCCGCCTGCGCCCGGTACGTTCTCCACATAAAACTGCTGGCCCAGCTGCTCCGACAATTTTTGCGCGATGAGGCGGGCGCAGACATCGGTCGGTCCGCCCGGCGCATACGGAACGATCACCCGCACCGGCCGCGTCGGATAGGTTTGCGCCAGCGCAAGGCGCGAGACGGCCGGAAGCGCGGCAGCACCTGCGGCCAGACGCAGAAATTGTCTGCGAGGGAGTCTCATGCCGCCCCTTGTCGCCGGATCATTCCGCCTTGATGCCGGCGAATTTGATGACCTTGCCCCATTTCTCTGTTTCAGCCGCGAGGAACGATCCGAACGCGGCCGTCGTGGCCGGCACCGGCGTCATGCCCAGGTCGGCGAGCCGCGCCTTGATGCCGGGGTTTGCCAGTCCGGTATTGATCTCGCGGTTGAGGGTCGCGATGATCTCAGGCGGCGCACCCCGCCGCGTGGTGGCTCCGATCCATGCGCTCGCCTCATATCCGGCGACAGTGTCGGCGACCGTCGGCACATCGGGAAGCACATCCGAACGCGTGAGCGTCGTGACCGCCAGAGCCCGCAACGCGCCGGAGCGAATGTGCGGCAGCGAGCTCGGCACGGCATCGAACATCACCTGAACGCGGCCGGTGATCATATCGCTGATGGCCGGCGGCGAGCCGCGATACGGCACATGCAGCATGTCGACGCCGGTCGACGCCTTGAACAGCTCGCCCGCCAGATGGATGGTTCCGCCGACGCCCGCCGACGCCATGTTGACCTTACCGGGATTGCCCTTGGCGTAAGCGATGAACTCGGCGACGGTTCGGGCCGGCACCGACGGGTTCACCACCATGACCAGAGGTACCCTGACGAGCGCCGCGACCGGTGCGACATCTCTCAGGAAGTCGAAGTGCAGAGAGTCATAGAACGTGACGTTGCTGGTGTTTGCGGTCGTGACCCAAAGCAGCGTGTAGCCGTCCGCCGGCGCATCGACTGCGGCCTGCACCGCGATATTAGTGGCCGCACCCGGCTTGTTCTCGATGACGAACGGCTGGCCAAGCCGATCCGACAACCACTGGCCCATGATCCGCGCGACCGTGTCGGGTGAATCGCCGGGCGGATAGCCGACGATGATGCGCACCGGCCGTGCCGGATAGGTTTGCGCCCAAGCGAGGCTCGATAGGGCCGGGAGCACCGCGGCGCCCGCTGCCAGCTGCAGAAATCGGCGACGTTGAAGCTTCATGGTATCCCTCATCAATCCGCCTCGAATCAACCAGGCTTGAATCAATCAGCCTTGAATCAATCAGCTTTGGCGCCCGACGCCTTGACCACCTTGCCCCACTTGTCGGTCTCGTCGACCAGGAATTTGGCGAGATCGGCGGACGAGCCTGGAAACGGCGCGGTGCCGAGATCGGCCAGCCGTGCCTTCATCTTGGCATCCGTGAGAGCGGCGTTGATCTCTCTGTTGAGGTGGTCGATGATCTCCGCCGGCGTACTGGTGCGCAAGCCGACCGCGAACCACTGGCTCGCCTCGTAGCCGGGCACGAAATCAGCGACCGTCGGGGCGTCGGGCAATTGATCGAAGCGCGTCGAGGTCGTCACCGCCAGCACTCGCAGCCGGCCGGCCCGGATATGCTCGATCGCCGCCGGCGCGCTGCCGAAATAAACCTGCACTTGGCCGCCGAGCAGATCGCTGATCGCGGGCGCGGCGCCGCGATACGGCACATGCGTCAAGTCCGTGTGGGTCATCACCTTGAACAGCTCGCCGGCCAGATGGGTCGCGTTGCCGCTGCCGGCCGACGCCATGCTGATCTTGCCCGGATTGGCCTTGGCAACGGCAATGAACTCGGGAACCGTCTTCGCCGGAACGGACGGATGCACCATCATGACCAGCGGCCCGCGGATGAGGCCGACGAGCGCGATGTCACGAATGAAATTGAAGCTCAAATTGTCGTACAGCGTCGCGTTGATGGCGGCGGCCGCGTCGGTACCGAGTAGCAAATAGCCGTCAGCCGGCGCCCGCACGACCGCCTCGGTGGCGATATTGCTGGAGGCGCCGCCCCGGTTCTCGATGATGAAGGATTGCCCGAGCCGCTCGGAGAGCACCTGACCCAGCAGGCGCACGAAGATGTCGGTTCCGCCGCCGGCCGGATATCCGACGATGCAGCGCACCGGCCGCGTCGGATAGGTTTGCGCCCATGCGGTAGATGAGATGACCGGGACTGCGGCAGCACAGGCTGCCAGATGCAGGAATCGTCGACGTGGAACGTCCATGATTTCCCCCTCGTTCTGGATCGCCCGGGTTGGTTCCCGCGAACTCGACCATCTTGCGCCACTTTTACCGAGCCGTCCTCCACATATTTGCCGGTCGCATCGGGGTTCACGGACCCGCCCCTATGGGACGTCACTGCCCGGCCTTTAGTCCGCCTTGATATTTCCGGCCCGGACGACCTTGCCCCATTTCTCGGTTTCATTCGCGATGAACTTGCCGAACTCAACCGGCGTCATGGGGGTCGGGATGCCGCCCAAATCGGCCAGCCGCGCCTTCATCTTAGGATCGGTGAGCGCGGCATTGATTTGCTTGTTGAGCTCGGCCACCACCTCGGGCGGCGTGCCTCGGGGCGCGCCGATGCCATACCACTGGCTCGCCTCATAGCCGGGCACGAACTCACCCACGGACGGAACGTCCGGCAACAGCTCCGAGCGGGCCGCGGTCGTCACCGCCAGCGCCCGCAGCGTGCCGGCCCTGATGTACTCGATGCACGCGAGGGTCGGCTCGAACATGACCTGCATCTGTCCGCCCAGCATATCAATGAGCGCCGGCCCGCCGCCCCGATACGCCACCGCCACCAGGTCGACGCCGGTCAGCTCCTTGAACAGCTCGCCCGAAATATGCGTCGTGCTGCCGTTGCCGGAGGTCGCCATGTTGATCTTGCCGGGATTGGCCTTGGCATAGGCGATGAACTCGGGAACCGTCTTGGCCGGAACCGAGGGATTGACGATCATCACGTTGGGCACGCCGATGATGCTCGCGACCGGCATGATGTCGCGAATGAAATCGAAGCTGAGCTTGTCGTAGAGCGTGGCATTGACCGCATTCGCTGACGAGACCAAGAGCAGCGTGTAGCCGTCGGGTGGCGCCCGCACCACGACCTCGGTGCCGATATTGCCGCCAGCGCCGGTGCGATTGTCGATCACGAATTGCTGGCCGAGCCGCTCCGACAGCCACTGGCCGATCAGCCGCGCCGTGATGTCGTTCGGGCCGCCGGCCGCGAA
>DASZKX010000153.1:0-8516 GCA_035552735.1 Xanthobacteraceae bacterium | reverse complement strand
GGACCGGCCGCCGCCTTGTACCGCCCCAGCTGGCTGACGGCGGCTTTCACGAACGAGGCGTCCACCACCCCGTCGGCGCTCACGTCCTTGCTCTCGATCAGGCCGAGCTCGCGGAAGAATGCGAGATCGTGCTTGAGGCCGGCGAGGTTCACCTCCCCGTTCGGATTGACCGCGCTCGGGATGATGCGCCGGAACATGGCTTCGTCCTTGGTCGAGGTGTATTTGGTCAAAATCGGAATGATCTGGCTGGCGGTGGGACCCGCCAGCCGGCCGTCCTTGAGGGCGTCGTTATAGAGGCGGACGCCGCGGATATAGGCGCGCATGAAGTGCTCGGCGACGTCGTGCCGGCTCTTGATGAAGCGCTCCGAATAGAAGACGACCGCCGTCTGCTGGTCCGGGTAGGTCACGTCATTGCCGACGATGCGCACGGCGGCGCCCTGCTCGATCTCGAGCGTCATGGTCGGCTCGTTGCTGATGGCGGCATCGATCCCTTTGTTCAGGAACGCCGGCAGATGCTCGGGGAAGCCGAGATAGACCACCTCCACGTCGCTATATTTGAGCCCGCCGGTCTTGAGCGTCTCGTTGAGCGCGGACGCCGTGCCGGTGCCGGGTGCCCCGATCGCGACCTTCATGCCCTTGAGATCGGCAATCGTCTTGTAGCGGCCGGAGTCGACCAGATCCTTGCGCACCATCAGGGAGGAATATCCGTAACCGGGCTTCATGGAGCTCTGATCGGCCACGATCTTGGTATTGATGCCGCGCCCGACCGAATTGTAGAAACCGGCCGAAACGGTGCCGCCGCCGACATCGAGATCGCCGGTGCCGAGCGGCGCCATCATCTGCGCCGCCGACTTGAACGGCGTCATGGTCACCTCGATGCCCTCATTCTTGAAGTACCCCATGGCGTCGGCCACGTAGTAGCCGACGTCGCTCATGGTGCGGGCGATCCCGATCTTCACCTGCGCGACCTCGGCGGCAGCGGCCCGCGACGGCCGCGCGGCGAGCCCGAGCGCCAGGCAGGCTGACAGGAAACATGCCGCCGCAACCGGTGATTTGCGTGCGCCGCGCGTCGGCAGGTTCAGCTCGACCCCTTGATGCTTCATCCCGATTCTCATCCCCACAAGGCCGCGGGCCGCTTGATTGCGACGTCGCCGCGGTAACCGAAAATTGTTGTAACATCCAGAGAATCGGTTGTCATGCGACCTGAGTTGCGACCTGAGTTGCGACCTGACTTGGGCCGCCCGACGAGCCCCACATCAAGCCGCACCGCGACGACCGTGAAAAATCCATACTTGATACGTATTGCGTATCGGGCTATAATTTGAGAGCAAGACGGATGATCCGGTCGATCAGGTGCGTAGATACGCGGCGCATTTGGCAGGGCGAATCAAGCCGGAAGTTTCCGGGCGAGATCCAGGATCGTGCCTTACGCAAGCTGCGCCAGCTCGATGCCGCAGCGACATTGGAGGATCTACGAAATCCGCCAGGGAATAGGCTGGAGATTCTCAAGGGCAATCGTGCCGGCCAAATGAGCATCCGGATCAATGGCCAATGGCGGATTTGCTTCCGGTGGGCCGATCACGATGCTTGGGATGTTGAAATCGTGGACTATCACTGACGCTCCGGCGACGAAGGACAAAGTCATGGCGCAGCTTCACAATCCGCATCCAGGCGAGATTCTGAAAGAGGAGTTTCTCACCGAGATTGGCATGAGCCAGAACCAGCTCGCTCAGGCGATCGGCGTTCCAGGCAATCGCATCCATGCCATCGTCAATGGAACCCGCAGCATTACGGGCGACACTGATCTGCGGCTGTGCAAGTTCTTTGGCCTGTCGGAAGGCTATTTCCTACGACTGCAGAATGCCTATGACACGCTGGAAGCCAAGCGCCGCATCGGAGCCCAGGTCGCCAAGATCAAACCGTACCGGCCCGACAAGGCGGCCTAGAGCAGGTTCGGGACAGCGCCATGATTCACCGCCATTACGATCGCAACGCCGAGGATATCGGCAATATCGTCGGCCTCGGCCACGTCAACACCGCCATTCCCAAGCAGCGGCTGTCGACGCTCTTCTACGTCACCGGGCTCGGCCTCACCCGCGATCCCTTCGTGAATACCAGCACCGACAATATGTGGATCAACGTCGGGCAGAGCCAATTCCATCTGCCCACCGGACGGATCGAGATCCTGCGCGGGATCACCGGGCTGGTGCTGCCGGACCGCGCCGCCCTCTTGGAGCGGCTGGCCAAGCTGCGCGCACCGCTCGCCGGCACCAGCTTCGATTTCCGCGAGCGCAACGATTGCGTCGAGACCGTCTCACCATGGGGCAACCACATCCATTGCCACGCCCCGGACCGGCAGCGGTTCGGCCCCGTCGCGCTCGGCATGGCCTATGTCCAGTTTGACGTGCGTCCCGGCACCGCGGAGGGGATCGCCCGTTTCTATCGCGAGGTCTTTGGCGCCCCGGTCGATCTCTTCGACGACGGCGGCCGGCGCGCCCGCGTCATGGTGGGGGCCCGGCAATACTTCATCTTTCGCGAGACCGATGCGCCGGAGCCCGCCTTCGACGGCCATCACGTGCAGATCGACGTGGCGGATTTCTCCGGCCCCCACTCCCGCCTGCAGCACCTGGGGCTCGTCACCGAAGAGAGCAGCCAGCACCAGTACCGCTTCAAGGACATCGTCGATCTCGACACCAGGCGCGTGCTGTTCACGATCGAGCATGAGGTGCGCAGCATGCAGCACCCGATGTATGCGCGGGTGCTGGTCAACCGCAATCCGGCACAGACCGGCATGAACTATCGGCCCGGCCGCGACAGCATGCCGTGGTCGATGGAATGAGCGCGCCGGCTATTCCTTGAGGAGCTTGCCCAGCGCCGCGATGATCGGCTTGGGCATGTTGACGGTTTCCCGCGTGATCGCGTCCATTTCCTCGCCGGTCGCCGGCTCGATGACGACATTGCGCTTCGCGCAGGCGGCTAGGAATTCCGGATCCTTGAGCATGTTCTGGAAGGCGGTGCGCAGCGCCGCCAGCCGCTCCGCCGGCACGCCCGGCGTTGTCTGGATCGAGCGGCCGATCTCGGCGGTGCCGGCGATGGCGCGCAGGACGGCGCGGCCGTCGTCGGTGAGGCCGAGTTCCGGCAGGGTGGGCACCTGCGGCAGCAGCGGATGGCGCTTGAGGGCGTTCTGATACAGGATCGTGGCGCCGTCGCCCTTGATCCAGTCCGGGTGGGCGGCCAAGAGGCCGGGAATCCCGACCGCCGACACCAGCTCGACCTCGCCGCGCTCGGCCGCCAGCATGATCTCGTTGGTGCCCTTGTAACCCTTCACCAGCTTGAACTTCGCGCCCGCATAGGCGTTGAGCGCCAGCGGATAGAGCACGGTGGTCGAGCCGCCGCCGCTGGTGCCGGTGACGATCTCGCGCGTGCGGGCATCCTCGAACGACTTGATGCCGGTGCTCTTGAGCGCCACCCCGACGTCGATGTTGGTGGTGAAGCGGCCGAGATAGGGAAGCAGGGTCGGGTCGACCCGGTTCTTGTCGTCGGTTACGGCATCGACCGCCAGCGTTTGGGCGACACTGCCGAAATAGGTTCCGTCCTTGGGGGCGACCTCGTAGAGGTAGTTGACGGCCTTGAAGCTGCCGGCGCCCGGCATGTTCTGCGCGATGATGGTCGGATTCCCGGGCAGGAACCGCGGCATGAACTCGGCGAACAGCCGGCCATAGATGTCATAGCCGCCGCCCTCGCCGTAGCCGATCAGCACGTGCAGGGTCTTGCCGCGATAGAAGTCGGCAACCGATTGCGCGTGAAGCCCGGGCGCGAACCCCAGCATGAGGGATAGCATCGTGGCGGTCCAAAGCGTGCGCCGCACCAGGCTCATCTTGTTCACTTCATTCACTCCTCGGTTCTCGCCTCGGTTCCGGTTCGATCGCGTCGGTCGGCGCGCGACCTTCCGGCTTGTTGGGCGTCCAACCACGCCGATACCGTGGTTATCACGGCGTTTTTCCGCCCTCAAGGACGCCGCCGATGGAAGGCGGCGGCATCTTGACCCATCAGCGCTGACGCGCCACGCGCCTCACCATATAATTGAAGAGGTTAATTTGATTCTCGGCGCGCGTGATCCGTTTCTTCGCCTTGGCCTCCTCGGGCGAGGTCACCAGCTTGGCGCCGCCGGCGGATTCGGCGACCAGCTGCATCCAGCAAGCCTTTTCCAGCACCAGGGCCAGATAGATCGCCTCCTCCAGCGTGCGGCCCGCCGTGACGATGCCGTGGTTGCGCAGCAACAGCACCTGATGCTGACCGAGGCAACGCGCCACCGCCTTGCCCAACGCCTGGGTGACGATCAGGTCGGTGGTCTCGGAGAACACCGGCAAGCCGTCCGAAAAGGCCGCGCCCGGATGGCCGACCGGCTGCAGAGGCTTGCCGAGCGAGGAGAAGATCACCGAATGGGGCGCGTGGGTGTGCACGACCGACTGGATGTCCGGACGCACCCGCATGATCTCGCTGTGGATGAACACCTCGTTGTGGCGCTGGTGGGTGCCGGCCACCTTCTCGCCCTCGATGTTGATCGTGACGATATTGTCAGGTGTCATCTCCTCGAGTCCCATGCCGCCGGCCTTCATCAGGATGCGGTCCGGATTTTCGGGGGTGCGCAGGGTCACGTGCCCCATGCAATAGTCGCCCTGCCCCTCGATCTCGAGAATGCGGCCCGCATCCGCCAGCTTCTCCCGGAGCGCTATGTCGTCCATACGATCGTCCTTCCCCTCAGCTCGAATTGAGTGTCTCGATTGAATAGGCAAGCTGATGCCGTTTTTGCCGACAAAGAGCAACCACAATGCCACTTCACGGGGGCGGGACCCGGGGCACCCCGGAAGGTCGGCGACCGGGGCCATGGTGGGTGCCCGGCCGCCATGTCTCGGTTTATATTGATTCACCATCCCCGAGCGCCCCGGGAATGCGCGCCCAACGGGGTCATGATCGTGTCATTTGCCGCCTGCTAAACAAATCCGGTTCCGCTCCGTCCACAGGGATAATCCAATGCGCAAGCTCATTTCCGCGCTCGCTCTCGTCGCGCTGACCGCGTTTTCGCCCGTACTGTTGCACGCCGAAGGTGCAAAACCGTTTTCCGACAACAAGGAAATCAACCTCCTGCTGCTGTTGCCGCCGCCGCCCGCGCTCAATTCCGATCAGATGAAGACCGAGCTCGGCGAGATCCTGACCATCCAGGTGACGCGCACCAAGGAGATGGAGGCCCGTGCCATCGCGGACGCGACCGAGAACATCTGGCGTTTCGCCGACGTGGTCGACAATCCCAAATTCAACGCCGCGACGTTGCCCAAGGTCGCCGCCTTCTTCGATCGCGTGACCGAGACCGAGGCGGCCGTGGTCGATCCCGCCAAGGACGTGTGGAAGCGCCCGCGCCCGCATCTTTATTCGGATCTGGTCAAGCCGGTAGTGCCGCGGTCGAAGTCGGGCTCCTATCCGTCCGGCCATGCCACGGTCGGCACCCTGATGGGCATCGAGCTCGCCAACATGCTGCCGGAGAAGCGCGCCCAGATCATGGCGCGGGCCTGGGAGTTCGGCCACAACCGGGTGGTGGGCGGCATCCACTATCCCTCCGACATCGAGATGGGCCGCATCACCGGCACCGTGATCGCGCAGACGATCTCGACCCATCCGGATTTCGAGGCGGACTTCGAAGCCGCCAAGGCCGAGCTGCGCGCCGCGCTCGGCCTGTAGATCGCACCACGCTCGCCGGATGGAGGTAGCGCCCGAGGACGCCGCCTCAACTCACCTTTCTATGGCTCCGGAACGCCGGCGGACGCGATCGCCCACCGGCGCCAAACATCCCATGACGCGATGATCCAGCCGGCAGCGACGCAGAACGGGCCGATGAGGATCAGGTTGTAACGGGTGGTTTGGTTCGCGAGCGCCGCGTGCAAGCCGAGCATGACGAGGGCGGGCGCGGCGTAGAGGAGCAACAACGGCTCCGATCTGCGCACCGCACGCGCGCAGGCCCACCCGAACAACGGGATCAGCACCAAGCTCGCCAGCTGTCCGGCCCACATCCCGCACCAGGCGAGCGGAATGCCGACCAGCAGATAGCGCCACCAGCGCTCCCGCATCTCGTCGCGGATGATGCCGCCGATGAGCGGGTCGAGACGGCCGAACTCCTCGACGAGCGCGTCACGCCGATCGCGCCCGACGTGGAAGAAGCTGCCGGGCGTATGGAACACGAAGCGATGCATCGAGTCGGTGCCGTAGACCAGATCGAAGCCGAGGGCGCCGAGCCCGGGCACGCAGTAGGGAAAAGCCTGGATGAATTCGCGCGCCGTCATGTCGTCATAGGCGAAACGTTCGATCAGCGCGGCGGAGCCATACTCCTCGGTCAGTCGGAATTTTCCGACCGAGACGGCATTGCGCGCTCCCCAGGCCCCGATGACGGCGGCGAACGCGAGGGCCAGTCCGAGCGGGCGGACAAAGCCGAAGGGGCGCCGCGGATTGGCGAAACGCCCCTGCAGAAAGGCGAGACCGAGCACCACGGGGAACAATACGAGGAAGGACGGCCGAGTCAGGCACAGGATGCCCAGGAGGCCGCCGGCCAGCACGCAAAAGCGCACACGGCCCGTCGTCCAGGCGAGCACCATGGTCAAGGCGAGCGCGCTGTAGAGCGAGAACGTAGTGCTCTCCGTCATGATGAACGAGAATATGTCCGCCTCGGCGGCGAGACTGACAGTCGCCAACGCGCCGGCGAGCCAGAACACCGCCGTGCTTCCAAACATTTTTGCGCCGGCGGCCGCGACCGCCAGCACCCCGAAGGCGAGCAGGAGTGCATGGATGAGGAGCATCGGAGCCGCGTAGGGTTCGCAGCTCGCCGGGTCGCCATGGCCGTGATCGGCTTCGACGGCGCAGCGAACCGCATCGGCGAAGCGGTGATCGATCTTCATCGCCGCAAGCACCAGCAGAGGATAGACCGGACCGAAGAACATGCCCGGCGCGGGAGCCGTCACGGCGTCGTCGGTGCCATCGAAAATGCCGTTGCTGAAGACGCCGTGACGATCGAGATCGTAGGCGATGGTGACGTAGAACGGCTGATCGAAATCCATCAGCTGCTTGGAGGGCCGGCTCACGAGCGTCGCGGCCAGAACCAGGAAGGCGGCCAGCACGAGGATGACCCCGCGCCCGACGCGGCGGAGCGGGCTAGGCAAGCAGCACGGCATGGCGGCAGCATATCTGGTTTTTCGCTGCTCCGCCGACGAGCCGGCACGCTCAAATCCCGCACCACTGGCGGCCTCGTCAGGACGCCGATTTGGGCTGGTGACCGCTCACCTCGGCGGCCGCATCGGCGGCGAGCGGCAGGCAAAAGGCGAGGCAGCAGAGCACCAGCGTGGTCGCCCCCGCGAAGGCGACCCGGAAGTCGATGAGGCCGAGCTCGCTCGCGCCACGCCAGGCCAGCGAGAGGTGCAGCAGGACCGCCACGATGGCCACCCCGAAGCCGCGGCTGAGCTGCTGCGCCATGCTGGCGATGCTGGTGGCGGTGCTCATCTGCGGATTGGCGATGTCCGCATAGGCGATCGCCTGGGTGGCGGTGAACTGCAGCGATAGAAAGAAGCCGGCCACCAGCAGCAGGACGAAGATGAGCGGGGCCGGGGTGGCGCTGGTGAAGAGGGCGCACATGGCGACGGCCGCCGCGCTGATGACCCCGTTGACGATCATGACGTTGCGGAAGCCGAAGCGCTTGAGGATCGGCCGCGCCGTCGCCTTCATGGACATGGCTCCGGCCGCGGTCGCGAAGGTGAGGACGCCCGAGGCGAAGGCCGTCATCCCGAACACGACCTGCAGCAAGAGCGGCAGCAGGAAGACCAGGCTCCCGGCCCCGGCGCGAAACAGCGAGCCGCCGCCGATGCTGGCCCGGAAGGTGGAGATGCGGAAGATCGACAGATTGAGCAGCGGATGGACGTAGCGCCGCAGATGCCGCAGCGCGAAGGCGCCGAGGCCGAAGCCGAGGACCAGCAGGCCGACGGCGACCGGCGCATTGTTCAGGCCACGTCCGATCGCCTCGATACCGTAGAGGGTGCAGGAGAGCGAGAGGCCGGTGAGCAGGAAACCGACCCAGTCCAGCGGGCGCGGCTCGTCCTCCTTCGGATTGTCGAAGAAAAGCGTCACCAGCGCGATGCCGAGGATCCCGAGCGGGACATTCACCAAAAAGATCCAGCGCCAGGAGAAATACGTCGTGATGAAGCCGCCGATCGGCGGCCCGAGCACGGGGCCGAGCTGCGCCGGCACCTGCAGATACGCCATGGTGCGCACCAGCTGCGAGCGCTCGACGCTGCGGAACAGGACGAGCCGCCCGACCGGCACCATCATCGAGCCGCCCAGCCCCTGCAGCACCCGCGCCGCGGTGAGTTCGGTGGTGTTGCTGCTCAGCCCGCACAGGACCGAGCCGAGCGTGAACAGCGCGATCGCGGCGCGAAACACGGTGCGGCCGCCGAAGCGGTCGGCGGCCCAGCCGCTCACCG
>DASZKX010000152.1:0-17711 GCA_035552735.1 Xanthobacteraceae bacterium | reverse complement strand
CGCCGGCTGATCACCGTGGAGCATGGTTGTTGGTATCTGGGCTGTGAGTGAGTAATGCGCGGTTTCCACATCAAGCTTGAACCGCCGGCCGAGCTTCTGCCGCTGATCGATTGCTTGAAACGCATTCCCGCCGTCAGCAGTCTTCACGGCCTCATGGGTGGATTTTATCCCGACGGACGGTGGTGGGCGATGTTTTGGATAGATATCGATCACCCGCTGTCATGGTGGATTGTGAGGCGCTTGGCTGTCGTCCTGAATGACGTCTCCGAGGAAAACCCCCCGACCGCCCTGATGCCGATAGCGATGAAGCCGACGTGGACCATTGGCACGAAACCGCTGTCTTGGATGATCGAATCCCGTCGCTTAGGTGTCGAGCCCGCCGCGGTCGCACATCAGCTCGAAGCGCAATTGCCTGATCCACTCGAAGATGAGTCGCTCTGGCCGGTCACGACCTGATTCTGGCCCGTTGAAGGAAATTCAGATGCCCTACGATCTCGTCATCATCGGCTCCGGTCCCGGCGGCTATGTCTGCGCCATCCGGGCGGCGCAGCTCGGCATGAAGGTGGCGGTGGTCGAGAAGGACGCGACCTTCGGGGGCACCTGCCTCAACGTGGGCTGCATTCCCTCCAAGGCTTTGCTGCATGCCTCCGAGCTGTTCGAAGAGGCGGGGCACGCCTTCGGCCGCATGGGCATCGGGGTGGGCAGGCCCAAGCTCGACCTTGCCGCCATGATGAAGTTCAAGGACGAGGGCGTCGACGGCAACGTCAAGGGCGTCGCCTTCCTGTTCAAGAAGAACAAGATCGAGAGCTTCCGCGGCTTCGGGCAGGTCGCCGGCATCGGCATGGTCGAGGTCAAGGGCCCCGACGGCAAGACCCAGATGCTCGACACCAAGGCGATCGTCATCGCCACCGGCTCGGACGTGGCGAAGCTACGCGGCGTCACCATCGACGAGAAGCGCATCGTCTCCTCGACCGGCGCGCTGGTGCTCGACAAGGTGCCGCAGCGGCTCCTGATCGTGGGCGCC
Organism: Xanthobacteraceae bacterium; assembly: GCA_035552735.1. GTDB lineage: Bacteria > Pseudomonadota > Alphaproteobacteria > Rhizobiales > Xanthobacteraceae > VAZQ01. The sequence continues at coordinate 16,687 of DASZKX010000152.1, read as the reverse complement.
GGCGTGATCGGGCTCGAGCTCGGCTCAGTGTGGCGCCGGCTCGGCGCCGAAGTGATCGTGGTCGAATTCCTCGACCGCGTTCTGCCCGGCATGGACGGCGAGGTCGGCCGCCAGTTCCAGCGCCTGCTCGAGAAGCAGGGCATCACGTTTCATCTGTCCTCCAAGGTGACCGCCGTCGACGGCGCGGGCGCGCGGCTCAAGGCGCAGATCGAGCCGGCCGCCGGCGGCGCCTCCCAGACCATCGAAGCCGATGTGGTCCTGGTCGCCATCGGGCGCGTGCCCTATACGGACGGTCTCGGGCTCGAGACCGTAGGGGTGCAGAAGGACAATCGCGGCTGCGTGATCGTGGACCAGCATTTCGCCACCCACGCGCCCGGCATCTACGCCATCGGGGACGTGATCGCCGGCCCGATGCTGGCCCACAAGGCCGAGGACGAGGGCGTGGCAGTCGCCGAGATCCTGGCCGGGCAGGCCGGCCACGTGAACTATGACGTCATCCCCAACGTGGTCTACACCGCGCCCGAGATCGCCTCGGTGGGCAAGACCGAGGAAGAGCTCAAGGAGGCCGGCATCGCCTACAGGTCGGGAAAATTCCCGTTCACCGCCAACGGCCGTGCCAAGGTCAATCATCAGACCGACGGCTTCGTGAAGATCCTGGCTGACGCTAAGACCGATCGCGTGCTCGGCGTGCATATCGTGGGGGCGGATGCCGGCAACATGATCGCGGAAGCGGCGGTCGCCATGGAGTTCGGCGCTGCCGCGGAGGACATCGCCCGCACCTGCCACCCGCATCCGACCTTGAGCGAGGCCGTCAAGGAAGCCGCCATGGCGGTCGACAAGCGCGCCATCAGCATGTGATCGGGCTTCCTTTCCCTCCCCTGAAAGGGGGAGGGAATCGGTGCCGGCGCGCCATCCAACAAATTCAAATGGGATCGCCCTGCCTTGCAGGGGAGGCGAGGGGCTTAGCCCAAAAGTTGGGTTAGTGCCCGCCGGCCCCGAATAGGCTCTGAATGTGCTCCAGCATCTCCGGCGCCAGTAGCCCAAAACCGGTGAACATCAACCCGATGAGGCCGAGCGCGCCGGCGCCCCAGACCAGTGCCAGCATGCCGGTGATAACCGAAGCCGATGCCAGCACGATGCCGATCTGAAAGGCCGCGGAGGCCATTTCATAATTCTCGTATTTTGCGAAATTCAAATCGCGGCGTTTCTCGGTTTCCTGGGCGCGTTGCGTGAGCTCCTTGCGGCCCTCGTTGGTCGACGGCTCCGATTCATAGCGATCGATCGTCTTCTTCCAGGTGTCGATCTGCTTTTCCGTGGCGGCCTTGGCGGCCGTATCCGTGATGGCGGCGACCTCGATCGCCTGGGTCTCACCGGCGGTCCGCAGCACCGTCTGGCGGATGGTCTTGGCCTGAAAGAAATTCCACAGGTCCGAGGCTTCGATGTTCTGGCTCAGCGCCGCGGTTTGTGCGCCTTTTCCCAGCGTCTCGGAAAACGCCAGGAACAGCGCCAGTACCGCGATGACCAGCGCGATTTTCTTGTTGGAATGTGCCGCGTGCTCGACGTGCTCCGCGTGCTCCAGGTGCTCGTGTACGTCGCTCATGCTCGTCCCCTCTGGCTATATCAGTGGGGCGGACGATTGGCCCAACCGGGCCAGCAGCGCAAGAGCCAAAGCGGACTATTGTTTCATGGCACTTTTTGAGACCCCAATGCCCGCAGTCCCCCGACGTCACGATGCCTTCTTCTGGGCGCGCGGATGCGCATTGCGATAGACCTCGAGCAGCCGTTCGCTGTCGACCGCGGTGTAGACCTGCGTGGTCGACAACGAGGCGTGGCCGAGCAGCTCCTGGATGGAGCGTAGGTCGCCGCCGCGCGCCAGCAGATGGGTGGCGAAGGAATGACGCAAGGCGTGCGGGGTGGCGGTTTCGGCCAAGCCGAGCAGGCCGCGCAGCCGTTCCATGGTGAGCTGCACGATCCGCGGCGACAGCGGTCCGCCCTTGGCACCGATGAACAGCGGGCCGTCGGGCGCAAGCGCGCTCGGGCACAGCGCCACATAGTCGGCAACGAGCTCCAGCACCGGCCCCAGCACCGGTACCATGCGTCGTTTGTTGCCCTTGCCCGTCACCGTGATTGAATCGCCTTGGCCGGGCGCCGGCACCTCCTTGCGCTTGAGGCTGAGCGCTTCGGAAATGCGCAGGCCCGAGCCGTAAAGCAGGCCAAGCACGGCGGCATCGCGGGCGAAAATCCAGGGCTCACGATCCTCGCCGGCCCGCACCTCGCTTTGCGTGACGTTCCTGGCCGATGCGATCGTGAGCGGCTTGGGCAGCGTCTTGGCGATCTTGGGCGAGCGCACCGCGAACAACGCCCCCACCTTGCCGCTCCCGTTGCGCTCGACGAAGCGCGCGAAGGAGCGCGCGCCGGCGAGCCCGCGCGCCAGCGACCGACCGCTGACGCCCTCGCCGCGCCGCGCCGCCATGAAGGCCCGAATGTCCGCGGGCGCCAGGCGGGCGAGCCTCGGCAAGGTTACGCGCCCCCCCAGATGCTCGCACAGGAAGGCTAGAAACTGCCGGACGTCGCGCTCGTAGGCTTCGCAGGTCTTGGGCGACATGCGTCGTTCGTCCGCAAGCTGCGACCGCCACCGCGCGAGCTCGACCGCGACGTCGGCCCCGGCGCTCGAGAGGTCGCGATCGGGCTCGGCGCTCTTGTCCGCGATTGTCGGCACCCTCTGCGTCCCCTGCTGGCGCGCGGTTGGTCTTGACACGGTGAGCATAATCCCACCCGCTGCCTTATGGTTTGTTAAATCTTCAAGAATCGATTCCATGGCCTCGCGTGTCGTCGATATCCTGCTGCCGGTCGCACTCGACCAGGCCTATTCGTACCGCGTGCCGGACGCGATGGAGCTTGCGCCGGGCGATCTGGTCAGCGTACCGCTGGGCGCTCGCACCGCGACCGGCGTGGTCTGGGCCGAGAATCCGACCCCCAATCCGCGCCTCGACAATCGGCTGAAATACGTCGACGAACGGCTCGACATCCCGCCGCTCAAGCCCGAGCTGCGCCAATTCGTCGATTGGGTCTCGGACTATTCGCTCGGCGCGCGCGGCATGGTGCTGCGCATGAGCCTGCGCATGGGCGAGCATCTGGGCCCGGCGCGCGAGCGGCTCGGGGTGCGGCTGCAAGGGCCCTCGCCCAGGCGCATGACACCCGCGCGCCAGCGCGTGCTCGCCCTCCTGGCCGATGGCCTCGCACGGGCAAAGGGCGCGGCCGCCGAGGAGGCCGGCGTTTCGGCCGGTGTCATCGACGGCCTGGTCGATGAAGGAACCCTCGAGACCCTGGTGTTGCCGCCCGAGCCGCTGGCGCTGCCGGTCGAGCCCGATCATGTGGCGACCGATTTCACGCCCGCCCAGCGCAAGGCCGCCGATGCGTTGCGGGTAACGGTGGCGCAGTCCGGCTATTCGGTGACCCTCATCGACGGCGTCACCGGCTCGGGCAAGACGCAGGTGTATTTCGAGGCGGTGGCGGAGGCGGTGCGGCGCGGCCGGCAGGTCCTGATCCTGATGCCCGAGATCGCGCTCACTTCCCAGGTGCTCGACCGCTTCGCCGAGCGCTTCGGGGTGCGGCCGGCCGAATGGCACTCGCAACTTTCGCCGCGCAAGCGGGCCCGTACCTGGCAGGGGGTGGCGGCGCACGAGGTCAGCGTGATCGTGGGCGCCCGCTCAGCCCTGTTCCTGCCCTATGCAGATCTTGGCCTCATCATCGTGGATGAGGAGCATGACCCCGCCTACAAGCAGGAGGACGGCGTCCATTACCATGCCCGCGACATGGCGGTGGTGCGCGGCCACATCGCCAAGATTCCCGTGCTGCTCGCGTCCGCCACGCCGTCGGTCGAGACCGAGGTCAATGCCCGGCGGTCGCGCTACCGGCGCCTGCATCTGCCGGAACGCTTCGGCGGCCAGCACATGCCGACCATCGAGGCGATCGATCTGCGCCAGGATGGTCCGCCGCCTGGCCGTTTCGTGGCGCCGCGACTGGTGCAAGCCGTGCAGGGCGCGCTCGAGCGCGGCGAGCAGGCGCTGTTGTTCCTCAATCGGCGCGGTTACGCGCCGCTGACGCTGTGCCGCCAATGCGGCTATCGCCTGGCCTGCCCGAACTGCGACGCCTGGCTGGTCGATCACCGCTTCAAGCGCCGCCTGGTCTGCCATCACTGCGGCTACTCGTTGCCGCAGCCGGAGCAATGTCCGCACTGTGCGGCGCGCGGGAGTTTCGTGGCCTGCGGGCCGGGCGTGGAGCGGCTGGAGGAGGAGGCGGTCACACTGTTTCCGGGAACCCGCATCCTGGTGCTCTCCAGCGATCTCATCACCTCGGTCGAGGGCATGCGCGCCGAGCTCGCCGAGATCGAGCAGGGCCTGGTCGACATCGTGATCGGCACCCAGCTGGTCGCCAAGGGGCACCACTTTCCCAAGCTCAACCTGGTCGGCGTCGTTGATGCCGATCTCGGATTGAGCAACGGCGATCCGCGTGCCGCCGAGCGCACCTTCCAGCTCCTGCATCAGGTCATCGGCCGCGCCGGGCGCGAGGCCGGCCGCGGCAGGGGGTATCTGCAGACCCACCAGCCCGAGCATCCGGTCATGCGGGCGCTGGCGGCCGGCGACCGCGATGCTTTCTATTCGAGCGAGATCGAACTGCGCGAGCAGGCCCAATACCCGCCCTTCGGGCGGCTCGCCGCCCTGGTGGTGTCGGGCGACGACAAGCACGCCGCCCAGGCCCATGCGCGCCGCCTCGCGCAAACGGCGCCGCGCTCCGACGCCGCGCGGGTCCTCGGTCCCGCCGAAGCGCCGCTCGCGCTCATCCGCGGCCGCTATCGCTTCCGTCTGCTGGTGAAGTCACCGCGCGCGTTCGATCTCTCGGCCTATCTGCGTACCTGGATGGCGGCGGCGCCCAAGCCCAGCGGCAAGATCAGGCTCGAGATCGACGTCGACCCGCAGAGCTTCCTGTAGGCTTTCGAGGAGCGCGGCGACATGATCGCGTTCGAGAACCTCAAGCCCCGCATTCCGCGGCCGTGCCGGTGCCGGGCCGATCCCGGCCCGGCGGGGTCCGCCGGCTGAGCGACGCCGCGCCGGCTGTCCTACTTGAAATATCTCAGATCGGGAGCCTTCTGGCCCTTTGCGGTCGGCATCAGGAAGCCGTCGGCGCTCACCATGTAGTCGTTGGTGCCGACGCGGACATGATTGTTGGTTTCGGGACAGTTCTCCTCCGTCCAGGCCGGACGGGGCGACGGGCTGCGTTGGTAGTTCTTCACGACCGTCCATGGATGCGCGAGCGCGTGGTCGAGCACGGTGACCTCGTCATGGGTGATATTGGAATCCTTGGCGTCCTTGTAGAACTTCTCCTTGATGATGGTCTGATTGTCCCGATGTAACGGAATGCCGCTGGCGTCGAAGACGCGTGGGCCGCGCAGGCCGCGCGTCTCGACCTCGAGCACGTGGTAATTGCCGTCGCCGTCCGTATCGATCCAGCGGCCGATGGAATAGCCTAGGAGGGTTGGTATCATCGGCTCCGGCCAAGGGCGCCCGTCGGTGAAGATCCGACGATTGTCGTAGATGTGGTCGACCAGAATATGGACCGTCGTCGGGGCGATGACGAATTCCATCTCGCCATACCCGTTGGTGACGCGTGGCATGCCGGGCGAGAAGCACAGATACGTCATGTTGGCGGTGCCCTGACCGCCTTCGGACTTGATGTCATCGAAGACGGCCTGGTACTCCGGGGTGAGGGGCGGCTTCTGATCGCGGGCGAAGCGGCCGGGTCCGCCGATCGGACGCCATTGCCCACTGAAGTCGGGGTATCTCGAATCGTCCCAGGCGAAGGCGCCGGCCACGGTGACGCACAGCGCGCTCACGAACGCGATTGCACGGATCGAGCTTCGGTAAAGCATCCTTGTCCTCCCTCTCTTGGTGGCCCGTCGGGCTCTTGTGGTGCGATGCTGCGGAGCGTGCGCGCCGGTGGCCGGCCAGCCGCTCCTTGTTCTGTGTTGGTGGAAAACACTATCACGCTTCGAGCGCGAGGTCCGTGCTCTATTCTCCGCGCGCAGCGTGGCCGAGGTCACGTTTTATTGGAGGCACGCCCGAGTGCAACGTTCACGATGTTGCGGCGCCACACCCGGCGATTATGGATTTTTGCTCGAATCGCCACGGGCCGGTCCGCGCGCGCTGGCGGTGCGCCAAGACGCGTTCCCGAGATGCGGCACGACGACGAGGCGATCGACCTCACCTCTGAGATAGGCGTGCAGGAAGGCGGGATAATCCTTGAAGGACACGCATCCGTTCGACTGACCGTTGGGGCCCAGCATGTAGGAATGCGCGAGCATGCCGTCGCGGCCGAACATGTTGTCGCCCCCGACCGGATTGAGCCGTATAGCCCGAACCTCGTGGAACAGCTCCCCCCGCAATGCGAGATCGTAGACATTCGGCGGCGTCGGTCCTCGATCCTTGGCGCTGACGTAGCGAGGATCGTCCAACTTTTCGCCCAGCCCCGAATGTGCCTCCAGCTTTTCCCCACCCGGCAGGTAGACGGTATGTGCGGAGATGTCATAGACCGCGGTATGGCTGTCGGGATCAGGCAGGGGCACCGACTTGTTGTTGGCTTCCCGCGGCGCGACGCGCTTCTGGGGTGCGACCGCCGCCGCCGGCGGAGCCGCCGCCGCCGGCAGGGCCGCCGTCACCGGCGGGGCTGCGGGCGCGACCGGTTGCAGCGCCGCCACCTTGCGCTCGGGCTCGACGGGAGCCTGCCGGAACAGCTCCACGACGACCTTGCGCCCGGAAGCCGGCACCATGCCGAGCGACCATTTGTCTTGAAAGGTCTGGGCATCGGCAGGATCGCCCGCAATCTCGGTCGAACCGGTAAAATCCGCCGCGCTGGCGAACGCACGATCGGGGTCCGCCAGAGCGATCGCGGCCGGGCCCCTGAGCGCCCTGTTATCGAGATTGGTATGGGTGGCGAGAACAGTGCTGGTGATCCACAGGGCCGCCCAGGTGACGCTCCCGACGAGCACACAGACGACGGCACCGGCGCCGATACCGATGATAGTGCCATCGAAAAGAAGACGAATAAGGCGGCGACCTTCGCGCAGAGCAAAAATGCGGTCGTCGCAAGCAATGACGCCATACGGCGCCGCGGTCGTATCCGTCATCGTTTACGCTACTTTAACTGTTTACGCTACGCGAACTCGATCGCTTACATTCACGCTATCGCCGGCCGCGCAAGCCAAGGCGCGTCGGCGGGTCTCGATCGCTTCGAAGATTTGGAGCTTGATTCCCCCGTCCCGTCCCCACCGGCCGCCTCAGCGGATGATGCGAACGAACTATGAGGGGATTAAGGTTAAATGCCCGTGAATTGCGGCCTGCATGCGCCGAAATCCGGCCGCGGTCCGCAGTTGATCGCTACGCCCGGCCCCGGTCAGGTCAGCGAAACTGAATTCAGCAGGTCTCCGAGATCGGGCATCGTGTCGACGCTGAGAATGACCTCGATCGCCCTTTGGGCGCGCGCCCTGCCCAGCACGGTCTCTGAAAGGGCAAGGAACTTCCTGGTCAGCTCCGCATCGCCGGCCGGATTCAGCATATTGCCCGGAGGAATCGGGACATTCGCGGTGAGGACGGTTCCGTTCTGCAGCGTTACCTCGAGGTTGGCGCCCAGGTTCTCGTTGGAGAGCGAGGCTTCGGGTCGAATCGCCAATCTTCGCTTGAGTGCCAGCGCGCGCGGATCCTTGAAACGCTTTTCCTCGAAATCCGTCACCCTGACGTCGCCGTCCAGCAACGCCCTCGCCACCAGATAAGGAATGCTGTGATCGGCGTGCTCGCGGGTGCGGATGTCTTCCGGATAGGCGGCCTGCTGTCGGTAGGCAAAATCGCTCAGCGCGACCGTGATGCTCGATATCTCCTCCGCGCGCGGTTGTCGCTTTTGGATCTCGAGCGCGGCAGCGATCGGCGCTTGGGCGGTGCCCACGCAGGGCCACAGCTTGATGCAGCTCTTCAGGATTTGGAAATCGCCCGAGCGCTGGCGTAGGATCGCCTCGTCGAGCGGCCCGGAAACCATCTTCGCAAATCCGTTCTCGCCCTCGAAAATGGTCAGCGGATAAGTGAGGCCGGCGCGGGCGAGAAGCGCGGCAAAGACCCCGTTTCTCGCCGCCATCGGCTCCGCCGATCCCTTTGCGGGTGTCAGCTCGGCGCCGCGGCGGACCTCCGCCAGCGTGTTCGCATTGCTTCCCGCGATCGCCAAGGCGTTGGCGAGCTCCACCTCGTCCAGTTGCAGCAGCTTTCCGGCCGTCGCGGCGGCGGCATATTGCGCCTCGATCGAGGTATCGTCCCAGCCCTCCCGCCGCTTCGCCGCGATCGCGTCGCGCAGCCGGACCTCCAGCTCGTAGCCGGCAACAAGGCCGAGAAGGAGTGCCTGCCCGCTCGCGCCTTGCATCTCGGCCACCGCGAGGGCCGGCGCCACATTGATGCTGGCATGGTTGGGCCGGCCCAAGGCGATGTAGTCGTTGTAGTCGAAATAGCGCAGCGCCATGCCGTTCAAGAACGCGGCTTGATCGCACGAAGCCTTGCGGCCGAGCCCCAAGATCGTGGCTTGCGGATTTCCCCCCTGCAGCGCGACAACCTGCTGTGCCGCACGCACCGGCGCGGCCGCTATGGCGCCAAGCGCGCAGCCCAGCGTGTCCAGCAGGACCCGCTTGGCGCGCGCGATCACATCGGGGGGGACCTCTTCGTAGCGAAGCCCCACCAGCCAGCGCGCAACATCCTCCGCCACCGTCGGTCCGCGGCCACCGCCTTTCGCCTCGATCCTGGACGCCGCCGTTTGCGCGCGCGCAAGCGGGCTCGGCCAGCCCGGCGATAGCCCGGCTGCCACGCCGCCAAGCAGCGTGATGAATGCGCGCCGCCGCAAGGTCGTCTCCCGGCCTGAGAAACCTAGTCGCGGAAGCCTAGCATATTTCAATCGGGAAATGTGCGATCCCGGTGACCCGGTGCGGCATGCGCCTTGGCGCCCGGGCGTGATGGCCTAACGGCCGCCGGAGCGCGCGTGCGCGTGCGGCGTCCGGTTCGGCAATGCTGCGTAGCCGTAGGCATTGCCGGCATTGCCGTGGGATGCATGGCTTCTGTCCCACCCGTTGCAGGCCGGATCGATATCGCACCAGGTCTGTACCGGACCGCCGTAGGAACCTCTGGCCAGGGCGGCGGAAGCGGTGCTGCCGAGGATGAGGGCTGCGGCGAGGGCAATCTTGGTCTTGGTCAACATGTCGCGTCTCCTTCGTCGGATTGTGTCCACGACTTGGAGATGGGCGAACGGACGGCCGTCACCATTAAATTGCAGTTCAGGAGACTAAATTCGATTTCAGCAAGCGCACCGCCGTGGGGTGCGGGATCAAGGTCTCGGCGAGATCGCCGTGGTCGGCACCGCGGCGGCGATCGCCAATGCGATCTCTCACGCGACCGGAAAGCGCGTGCGCGACATTGACGCCGCCGCGCAAATCAGATTATTCAGGAAATTGAAACTCACCAAGTGTGCCCGGGCCGAAAGGCGTGCCGGGCTTTTTTGTGTCCGCGCCGAGGAGCACTTGTCATTCCTGTGTCATGCGGCCATTGCCGGCCTCGTAGGGCGCAATCGCCTTATTGCGCCGCTCCGCGAAGTCTAATGCCCCCCAAAAGCGTACGAGGCGGAGCGCGACTGATTGGCGCAATAAAACGATTGCGCCCTACGAGTGCTATGTGTGCGCCTGATGCGCAACAGAGCCCCCACAGTTCTGCCGTGGCTGCATGGCTCCGCCGCTCCCATCGTGACGATTTGTTGTTTCCAGATTGTATTTTCAATGAACCGCCGCTTGGACCCATGCATTTTTGCTCGGTCGCTACGATGCCAACCCGCGGCGCCTCTCATCGCGGCTCCAGCAACGCGAGCAATCCCTTTAGCAATTGGGTGGGGCTCGGCGGGCAGCCGCGAATGTGCAGATCGACCGGCAGCACGTCGTGGACCCCGCCCGCCACCGCATAGCTGCCGGAAAAAATCCCGCCATCGACCGCGCAGTCGCCGACCGCGACCACCCATTTGGGATCCGGGGTCGCGTTGTAGGTGCGTTGCAGGGCCTCGCGCATGTTCTTGGTCACCGGACCGGTGACCAGCAGCACGTCGGCATGGCGCGGCGACGCCACGAAGCGCAACCCGAAGCGCTCCAGATCGTAGAACGCGTTGCTGAGCGCATGGATCTCCAGCTCGCAGCCGTTGCAGGAGCCGGCATCGACCTCGCGGATCGACAGGCTGCGGCCGAGCCTTCGCCGCGCCGCCCGCTCGACGCTCGCCGCGAGCTCTTGCAGCGCCGCTTCGTCCGGCCCCGGCGAGGGTTCGGTGAGTGGGCGCTTCAACAGGCTTTCGACCAGGGTGCGGCGCATTAAAGGTCATGTCCCGAATAGGAGCAATTGAACGATTTGTTGCAGAGCGGAAAGTCGGCCACGATGTTGCCTTCGATGGCGGCTTCCAGCAATGGCCATTGAAACCAGGACGGGTCGCGCAGATGGCAGCGCGCGATGCGGCCGTCGTCGCCCAAGCGCAGCCAAGCCATGATCTCGCCGCGGAATCCTTCCGCGAAGCCGAGACCTTCGCATGCGTTCGCCGGCTCGACCCGCGCGCGCAGCGCACCTGCCGGAAGACCGCCCGCAATTTGCTCGATCAGGCCGAGGCTCTGCTCGATCTCGCGAATCCGGATCCAGACGCGCGCATTGACGTCGCCGGCGTCGAGCACCGGCACCTCGAACTTGAGACTGTCGTAGGGCGGGTAGCCGATCGCCCGACGCGCATCGAAAGCGCGGCCCGAGGCGCGGCCAACGAAACCACCGGCCCCGAACTGGCGCGCCAGCGCGGGCTTCAAAAAGCCGGTCGTGACGGTGCGATCCTGCAGCGAGGCGGTGTTGTCATAGAGCTCCACCAGCTTGGGGAAAGCGCGCTTGGTCTCGGCCAGCAGGCCGGTCACCTGCGCGGCCCCGCCCGGGGCCAGATCGATCGCGACACCGCCCGGCACGACGCAATCCATCATCAGCCGGTGACCGAAACAGGCGGCCGCGGCCCGCAACGTGCGCTCGCGCAGGATTCCAGTTTGGGCATGCATGATCGAGAACGATGCATCGTTGCAGATGGCGCCGAAGTCGCCGAAGTGATTGGCGAGGCGCTCGAGCTCGGCCATCAGGGCCCGCAGCCACGCGGCCCGCGGCGGAACCGTGATCCCGAGCGCGGCCTCGGCCGCATGCGCGAACGCCAGCGCATACGCGACCGTGCTGTCGCCCGAGGTGCGTGCGGCCAGCCGCGCGCCCCGCTCGAGCTCCGCTCCCAGCATGAGGGATTCGATCCCCTTGTGGGCATAGCCGAGCCGCTGCTCGAGCCGCACCACCGTCTCGCCATTGGTGGTGAACCTGAAATGCCCCGGCTCGATGGTGCCGGCATGCACCGGCCCGACCGGGATCTGGTGCAGGCTCTCGCCCTCGACCGGCAGGAACCCGTATGGACCTGCGGGGGGCAGCGCATTCGGCTCGGCGCCGAGCGGGTGCTGCACCTCCCAGCGGCCGTGATCGAGCCACGGCCGCGGATCGGGCAGGGCCTCGGGCTGCAAGCCGTAGAGATCGTGCACGGCGCGCTCGAGACGAATCGCCGGCGGATGCACCGCGCCGACCGAGGGGAACCGGCCGTCCGGGCATTCGAGCGTGATGATGCCGAGGCAGAACGGCTCCTCGTCCAGGAGCGCCATGCTGACGGTGCCGTGGTCCGCCCACAGGCCGAGAAGCGTCATGTGCCCGTCGGCCAGCCGAACGCCCGCGAGATTCCAGGTGCTCGCGGTCACGATCACGCGCGGCCAGGGCCGATGCGCTTCGACCCGCAGACCCTCTTGGATGATCTCGATGAGCAGCGACATCGGCCTATCCCAAAATCCTGGCGACGTTCTGGAACCAGATCACAAGCTGCGGCGGCAGGTAGATGCCGGCCGCGAGCACCAGCGCCAGGTGAGCGAACATCGGCACATAGGATGCTGTTGCTTCGGCGCCCGCACCGCGCGGCTCGCCGAATGCAATACTATTTAACCGCAAGAACAACGCGCCGAAACCAACGAGCAATCCGAAGACCAGCAGTATCGCGAGCAATGGCTGGCGCGCGAAGGTGGAGCTTACCACGAGAAACTCGCTCATGAAGATACCGAGCGGGGGAAGACCGGCGATCGCGACGACACCAAGCACGAGGCCCCAACCAAGCACGGGGTTGGTTTCAGTGAGCCCTCCCATATCGGCGATCTTCTGAGTTCCCTTGGCCTGCGCAATGTGACCGACGGCGAAGAAGATCGCCGACTTCGTCAGTGAGTGCATCACCATGTGCAGCAGCCCGGCAAAGTTGGCGAGCGGCCCGCCCATGCCGAAGGCGAACACGATGATGCCCATGTGCTCGATGGAGGAATAGGCAAACATCCGCTTGATGTCGCGCCGTCGGTAGAGCATGAACGCTGCAAAAATGAGCGAGAGCAGTCCCAACGTGATCATCAGCGGGCCTGGCGCGAGCGCGCCTGGGTTCACCGCCAGCAGCATCTTGAAGCGCAGCAGCGCGTAAAGTGCGACGTTGAGCAGAAGGCCCGATAGCACCGCCGAAATCGGCGTCGGACCCTCGGCATGCGCATCCGGCAGCCAAGCGTGCAGCGGCGCCAGCCCCACTTTGGTGCCGTAGCCGAGCAGCAGAAAGACGAAAGCGACGTTCAAGAGTTCCGGGCTGAAGCTGCTGGCCTTGTCGATCAGCGTCGTCCACACCATAGCGTCGCCGCCTTCGCCGATCACCGGTCGCGCCGCCATATAGACCATGATCGTGCCGAACAGCGCGAGCGCGATGCCGACGCTGCCGAGGATGAAATATTTCCACGCCGCCTCGAGCGCCTCGTGGGTGCGGTAGATGCCGACCATCATCACGGTGGTGAGCGTCGCAAGCTCGATCGCCACCCACATCACGCCGATATTGTTGGCGACCAGCGCGAGGTTCATGGCGAACATCAGGACCTGGTACATCGCATGATAGAACCGCAGATGGGTCGGGGTCAGGCGACCGATCTCGATCTCGTGGCTGATATAGCTCGCGCTGAACACGCTGGTGGTGAAGGCGACGAAGGTGGTCAGCACGATGAAGACGTTGTTGAGGTCATCGACGAAAAGGTAGCCGCCTGCCGGTGGTCGAGTGAACAGAAGCGATACCGCGGCGATCAGCGTGGCGAACGTGGCCAGCACATTGAGACGCGCGGCAGCCCAATAGCTAGGCAGCAGCGCCAGCAGGCCGGCAGTCGCCGCGGGAATGATCAGCACGACCGTCAGCGGCTCAAAAGTGAATTGGGCGAGGAAACCGTTCACCGCCGTTCACCGCGAAACTCGTCGAGCGCCTGAAGATCGACGGAATCAAACCGCTCGCGGATGCGGAACAGGAACACGCCGATGACGATGAAGGCGACCAGAACTGAGAATGCCACGCTGATTTCGACGACGAGCGGCATGCCTCTGGCAGCGGTAGCCGCGAGAATCAGACCGTTCTCGATCGACATAAAGCCGACGATCTGGCTGACCGCGTTGCGCCGCGTCACCATCATGAGCAGGCCGAGCAGCAGAATCGACAAGGCAAATGCGAGGTCCTCGCGCGCCAATGGATCGGCCGTCTCCGCCGCCTTGAGCATGACGACCATCGAGAGCGCGACGAGCGCCACACCAAGAAGCAAGGTCGGCCCAATGCCGACGACTGTCTCGATCTCTCGGTGGATGCCGAGCCGAATCACGACCCTGCGCAGCGCGACCGGAATGATGATGCCCTTGAGCACCAGCGCGATCGCGGCCGGCACGTAGAGATGCGGCGCATCCTGGATGTAAGCCTGCCAAGCCACTGAGGCGGATAGCACTATCGCGTGCAGCGCAAAAACGTTGAGCAGCGCAAACATGCGGTCTTGGTAGAGCAACATGAAACTCACCAGCACCATGCCGCCGGCTAGCATATGCGCGACATCGAGGGAAAAGCTGCTCATCAGAAGCTCCGTGACACGAAGAGCAGAAGCATCCCGAGCAATCCGAGCATCAGGGCAATGCCCAAGAAGTCCGGCACCCGGAATACGCGCATCTTCGCGATCGAGGTCTCAAATACGACAAGCAGAAAGCCGCCCACGCCAATCTTTGCGAGATAGCTTGCCAAGCCGGTCGCATAAGCTGCAGGCCCGCTGTCCGCCGGCGCAATCCCCCATGGCATGAAGATGCAAGCGATGAGCGAGAGATAGAGCAACAGCTTGAGGGCGGAGGCAAGCTCCAGGACCGCGAGATGCCTTCCAGAGTATTCCAGTATCATGGCCTCGTGCACCATGGTGAGCTCGAGATGGGTGGCGGGGTTGTCCACGGGAACGCGCGCGTTTTCGGCCAGCGCCACGATGATGAGCGCGATGAGCGCGAGCCCGAGCGAAACGCGCAGGCTGGCATTCGTCTGCATGAAGTCGGCGACGACCGAGAGTTGGGTCGAGCCGGCAAGGAGAGCGAGCGTGAACACGATCATCATCATCGCCGGCTCGGCGAGCGAGGCAAACATCATCTCGCGGCTCGAGCCGATGCCGCCGAAGCTGGTACCGACATCCATGCCGACAAGCGCCAGGAAGAATCGCGACGAGCCGATGAGCGCTGTGATCGCAATCAGGTCGGCGGTCCAACTGAACTGCAGTCTCGTCGCGAAAGTCGGGATCAGGGCGGCTGCCACCCACGTGGCGGCAAATATCATGTAGGGGCCGCTGCGGAACAGCCAGGATGCATTCTCCGCCAGCACCGCCTCCTTGCGGATCAGGCGCAACAGATCGCGGTAGGGCTGCAGGATGGGCGGTCCCCGGCGGCGCAGCAGGCGAGCCCTGAGCTTGCGCGTAAAGCCCAGGAGCAGCGGCGCCAGAACGAGCACGAGCATCATCTGCGCGCCCTGAGCGACGAGACCGAGAATCAGGACCATACCAGCATCACGAGCATGAGGAAGAAAAGGAGGAAGACAAGAAGCGCAAACACCAGGCTCAGGTATTTGCGAATGGTCAGGAACTGCAGGTGGCTGAGATTGTCGGCGGCGAACCAGATGGCGCCGCCGACCGGAGCATAGATCACATCCCAAACGAGGTCGCGCAGCGTAACGGTCAGCCGTGCGGCGCGCAGGTCGCCGGGCGGCGGCATATCCACCCGTTCGCGCGCCAGGAACACAACTTCGCCGAATACACGGCGGATCGGCTGGGCGAAGCCGCCGGCGGTGTATTGCGTGGCCGGGCTCGGATCCGGGAAGCCACAGTCCCAGGCCGGGGCGCGGCGCACCGTGCGCGAGGCAAAGCGGTGGATGATCTCCACCGCGGCCAGCGTCGACACGGTGATGAAGGCGAAGACCAGGAGCCCATTATAGGAGCTGCGGCTCTCGGCGATCGGCACAATCGACAGCCACGGGTCGGCGGCCTGCACCGGCATGTGCTCGGCCACAAGCGCACTCACGATCGGCGCGAGCGCGTCGATGACCGGGCCGGGAATGATTCCAATGAGGAGACAGAGGCTTGCGAGAATGAACATGGCCGCGAGCGACCAGCGGTCGACCTCGTGCGCGCCTGCCGCCACGGTCGACCGCGGCCGCCCAAGGAAGGTCACGCCGAACGCCTTGACGAAGCAGGCTGCGGCGAGCGCCGCCGACAACGCGAGCATCGCGCCGACCGCAGGTACGATCAGCTTGATGCCCCAGGACGGGACCTCCGGGCTCAAGAGGATCGCTTGGAAGGTGAGCCACTCCGAGACGAAGCCGTTGAGCGGCGGCAGCGCCGAAATCGCCATGCATCCCACAAGGAAGGTAAAGGCTGTGAGCGGCATGCGATGGATGAGGCCGCCCAGACGCTCCATGTCGCGCTGGCCGGTTGCGGTCAATACGGCGCCGGAACCGAAGAACAGCAGGCTCTTGAAAATGCTGTGATTGAGGACGTGAAACAGCGCCGCGGTCATCGCGACCGCGGCGGCGGCCGGCATCGCGTTTGCCTTGAAGGCGAGCGCGAGACCGAGGCCGATGAAGATGATGCCGATATTCTCCACGGTGTGGTAGGCGAGCAGACGCTTGAGGTCGTGCTGCATGAGCGCGCTGAGCACGCCGAGCACGCAGGTGATGCCAGCAAGCGGGATGACCACGATGCTCCACCACCAGGCCGGTGGGCCGCTGAGGTCGAAGACGATACGGATGAAGCCGTAGACCGCGACCTTGGTCATCACGCCGCTCATCAACGCCGACACATGGCTCGGCGCTGCCGGATGCGCCAGCGGCAGCCAGACGTGCAGCGGCACCAGACCAGCCTTCGAGCCGGCACCGAGGATGACCAGGATCAGGACCAGCCCGGAGAGCGAGTTCGGAACGCCGCGCATCTCAGCAAATGAATAGTCGCCGCTGCCGCCCGCGAGCAATCCGAACGCGAGCAGCAGGTTGAGCGTGCCGAAGCTTGCCATGACAATGTAGACGTAACCTGCGTGCCTGCTCTCGTGGTCACGGTGGTGCGCCATCACCAGTGCCCAGGAGGACAGCGACATGAATTCCCACGAGACGAGGAAGGTGAAGGCATCATCGGCCAGCACGACGAGGATCATGCCGGCGAGAAACGCCGCATAAAACG
>DASZKX010000151.1:0-13391 GCA_035552735.1 Xanthobacteraceae bacterium | reverse complement strand
CGACCTTCGCGGAGGCCTTCGTGTCCATCGCCTGGGCGGCCACGGCGGCCCTCGCCGCCACCGGCACCTCGTTGGCGGCGATGCCGGGGGCGGTCGCGGTGGGCATCCTGGCGAGCGCCCACCTGTTCAATTCCCACAAGGCGTGATCCTTCGAGACACATCGCTGCGCGATGGGGAGGTCGTAGACGCTGTCGCCGACCGCGAAGAGCAGCCGCCGGCTTACATCGATGTGTCGCTTGATGCAGTCGACCTTGCCCTCCGCGATCGAATGCGGTTCGTCGAGCGTGTGCGTGAGGACCGCATGGTCGAGCCGGTGCCGCAGCGCGATCAGATTCCCGGCGAGCCCGAAGCGCCCCATGGCGGTCCGCACGGCGATTTCCGGCGAAGCGCTCACGATCCGGAGTGCCGTCAACGCGTCCATGCTCTATGAAACCGGTCTCTTTAACAGAAAAATGACTCAAACTTCATCGGAGGCGCCGTGGGTCGGGCGGCATTGAGGGTCAAGTAACATAAAGCCCTCAAGTTGCGCGCGGGAACTCTGAGCATCCGGTGTCCCATGACGACCTTCGATTTGGCCGCGAGCGGTGACCAAACGGCGCGAACCGACAGGCTCGCCCGTTGGACGCGCGTCGTGGGCGTGCTGCTGTTCTGCTCCGGCTTCCCGGCTTTGGTCAATCAGCTGGCCTGGCAGCCGGTGCTGTCCGGCATCCTCGGTGATACCGGCGCGGCGGCATTCCTGCTCGCCGGCTTCATGCTGGGCCTGGCTCTGGGCAACCTCGCGGGCGGCTGCTTGTCGAGGCGGCACGCGATCGCGCCTTTGCCGCTGTTGCCGCTGCTGGCCGCGACCGAGCTTGTGACCGGCGGCCTTGGGTTCGCATCGCCGCGGATTTTCGGCTCCATCGGCGCTGCCGCGGCCTTCGCCTTGGTGATCGTCTCGGCCTTGCCGATGGGCGCGGCGTTGCCCTTGCTGGTCGGCGGTCGGGCGCGGCGCCGCGGCCATGTGGGCAGCGCGGTCGGCTTGCTCTCCTGCATCAACAACCTCGGTGCCGGTGCGGCCTGCCTTGTCGGCCTCGTGCTCCTGACGCTGTTGCCGTTCCTGGACTTGCGGGGCGAGATCTACGCGGCGGCCACCATCAATCTCGCCATCGCGTTGGCGGCGCTCGTGGTTCATTGGCGCGACCGTTACGATCAAATCTTCACCGCCCCGCAGGTGTCGACGGCGGTGCCGTCGCGCAAGCCCATGCTGGCATTTGCTCCGCTCTTGGGACTGGCGGCTGCGGGCGGTTTCGTGGCGCTGTCCTATGAGATCTTCTTCTTTCGCACCATAACCGACGCGACCGGATCGGGCGCATTCGCATTCGCCGCGACGCTGGGCGCGTTCCTGGTCGGGCTCGCCTTCGGGGCGCGGCGGGCCGGCGAAAATTGCACCGCCTTGACGCGCGACGGCGCCATGCGGCGTGCGGTGGGCGCCTTGATGAAAGCAAGCCTGCTCGGCCTTCTGTTCCTGCCGCTGCTCGATCATCTGGCCTGGCTTGATCGCGCCGGCATCGGTGTGGCGGTCCTGATGGTCTATCTGGTGGCTCGATTCTGGGGCTCGCTCATGCCCTATCTGGCCGAGCTCGGGGTCGCGGCCGACGCGCAGGCCGGCATGCGCACGGCGTTTCTCCATGGCGCCGGCGGTTTGGGTGCCGCGGCGGGCGCGCTCTTCACGGGTTTCGCGCTCTTGGACCGGATCGGCCTGGCTGCGACCGGGATGGCGGTGGTGGTGACGGGTCTCGCCTGTGTGGTGCTGTTGATCGGCGCGCTCAAGATGCCGCGCGCGGAAAAAATCTTGCGGGCGAGCTTGGCGGTGGGCCTGGGGCTCCTTGCAGTGGCGGTGATCCCGGGCTGGTCGGCGCATGTGCCCGAGCCCTTGCCGGCGATTAGCGCGCCCCAGGTCGTACCGCTGGAGCAGGCCGCGGAAAATTTCAGCCGCTGATTTGATCATGGCCCAGGCCCAGGCGCTGTCTTGCCGACGCCTTCAAAACGGCGCATCCTGCCGTTTCCAAATCGCAAGATTGGGAATGTTGGATCCTTCGCCTCGCGACCGGCGGCAGTCGCGTTTCCCGGCATGCGGTTCATTTAAAACGATAAGCCGCGCATGGGAGGACTTCATGATCGACCGCCGCGCATTTGCAACGCTGCTGGCGGGCGCCTGCGCGGCGCCCGGGCTGGCATGGGGCGAGGACCTCAAGGGCAAGACGGTGCTCTATGCCAGCATCGGTCCTGTCCTCACCTTGTTCGATCTCGATGGCGATGCTCTGGTCAAACGCAACTCCGTCACGCTGCCGGCCAACGTTCAATATGCCTGGCCGCATCCGTCGCGGAAATATTTCTACGTCGTCTCCAGCAATGGCGGTCCGGGCGCGGCCGGCGACAAGCATTTCGCCAGCGCGTTGCGCATCGATCCGGCTTCGGGCGCGCTGAGCCCGCATGGCCAGCCGCAAATGCTGTCGGCGCGGCCGATCCATACCAGCGTCGACCAGGCCGGCCGCTTCTTGTTGATCGCCTACAATGATCCGAGCTCGCTCACGGTGCATCACATCAATACGGACGGCACCATCGGCGAGCCGGTGCCGCAGCCCAACAAGCTCGACACCGGCATCTATGCGCACCAGATCCGGGCCGTCCCGTCCAACCAGATGGTCACCCTGGTCACGCGCGGCAACAACGCGGAAGCCGGCAAGCCCGAGGATCCTGGCGCCATCAAGACCTTCAGCTTCAAGGACGGCATCCTGACCGGCCTCGCCTCGATCGCGCCCGGAAACGGCCTGGGCTTCGGGCCGCGCCATCTCGACTTCCACCCGACCAAGCCCTGGGTATTCGTCTCGATCGAGCGGCAGAGCAAGCTCTATGTCTACACGCTCGATGACGCGACCGGCCTGTCGCGCGAGCCGCTGTTCATCAAGACCACGCTCTCCGATCCCAAGACGAAATTCCCGCAGGGCGCCGGCCCGATTCACGTGCACCCCAACGGACGCTTCGTGTACCAGACCAACCGCGCCTCCGCGCTCACCGCGTTCGACGGCCAGAAGGTGTTCGCCGGCGGCGAGAACAGCGTCGCGGTTTTCGCCATCGACCAGACGACCGGCGAGCCGACTTTGATCCAGAACATCGACGGGCGCGGCGTCCAGCTGCGCACCTTCGGCATCGATCCGAGCGGGAGCAAGCTGGTCGCCGCCAGCGTGGCGCCGATCCAGGTGCGCGAGGGCTTTCGCGTCGGCACGCTCACCGCCGGCCTTATGGTCTATCGGGTCGGCAGCGACGGTCGGCTCGACTTCGCGCGCAAATACGACGTCGAGGCCACCAGCCAGAACCAGCAGTTCTGGAGCGGCATGGTCACGCTGGCTTAGCGGTCCGGCCGCCGCGCGCCTCTCGCTTTCGTCACATGGCTCGGAAGAGAAATCATATGCACGGCCGAAGCTTGATCGGTCTCCTTGGGCTTGCCTCCGTGCTCGCCTTTAGCACGGTGGGGGCGCGGCCCGACGACCAAAGCAAGACGAGATCACCACCATCGACCACGCCCTCACGCATCCCTGGACCGTAACCAAGATGGTGCGGCGCGAGCGCAATCCGGTCTGGTACGAGAACAATTGCATGGAGAACAACCACCATGTGGAGATCGGGGCGGAATCTTATTTTCTGGGCGCCGACGGCATGTTGATGCCCGCCAAGAAGGAACAGCCGCCGCCGGATTTGCGCTATTTCAAGCCGAAGAGATAGCGCCGCTCCCCATCTCGTTCGGAGCATCTCTCAATTCAGGCAAATCCCGTTCCTTATGCCAAAAGGAAAGTGTGGAATCGCAGGGGCGCCCCGCGTGGTCGCCCGCTCCCGGATCGGGCGCCCACAAGGGCGCCGATGGCGCGGAAAGCGAACGGACGAAGGCGCGCTGAAATAAAATCAAGTGCCGGTACCGGAGTCCGCTGGTCCGCTGCCGGAATCGGTCATTGTTGCATCCCGTCCGCCGCGACCATGAGGTGTCGATGTCAGGCTTTGGAGGCGTCATGCTGCAGACCAAGGACCTTCTCGACCATATCGATGCGCTCCTGTGTCTTTCGCACGATGCCGGAGACCGGGTGATATCCGCAAAGCTCCGGCAGATGGCCGACGAGTTTAGGATCATGGTTTCGGTGGCGGACATCAGCAATTTGGCGGCGACGTTGAGCAAGAGCGCCGCTGCGGCCGCTCCGATCGCGCCCGCCTGCGATGTGATCGGCTCGGAAGCCGGCGCGAAGCCGGCGCCCGCGTTGGCAAGGGGCGAGGCCGCGGTCGGGACGTCGCGGGTTTTCCAGGCCAGATACGCGGGATCAAACGGCACCTTCGCGTGCGCGAGGGTCGGCGCGCCGTAGCCTTCATGGGCGCGGTATAGCGTGCCCCGTTGGGGCCGGCATGGCGGTGCCTTCCTGATCGAGATGGCCGGGACAAAGCCCAGCCACCACAAGTGACAGGCTCAAGCCGATCGCGAAGACCCGGAGCCGCCGCTTATTTCGCCGTCTGCGGCTCGAGCCCGGCCGCCTTCCAGCGCTCGGCCGAGCCGGCGCTCGCCAGCATCTTCACGAAGGCGGCCGCAGGCTCCGCCGCCTTGGCGGTCACGGCCGCTTCGTAGGTCGTGTATTTCTGCAGCGGTGCCGGCACCGGACCGACATATTTCACGTAAGGGCGCACTTCGCTGATGTTGAAGAAGCCGAGCTCCATCTCGCCCTTGGAGATCGCCTGCTGGCCCGGATCGAGCCCGATCACCTTCACCTTGGCCTTGATCGCATCCTTGATGCCGGCCTCGTCCAGGATGCGCTGGGTGAGAGCGCCGCTGGCGTTGGGCATGGCCGGATCAGTTACCACGATCGAGCTCGCAGCCATCAGGGTCTTCTTGAACGCCTCCGGAGTGGAAACGTCGGGAACCGTGGCGCCCTGGCGCACCGCCATGCCGATGCCGCCGCGTGCGACCGGCACGCGGGTATCGGGCTTCACGGCGCCGCTCTTGGCGGCATCGGCCATCGCGGGCGCCGACTGCACCACCACGTCATAGGGCTCGGACACGAGCTTCTGCGCCACCACGGGGGGCGAGCCGATCGTGAACTTCACCTCGTTGCCGGTCTCCTTGGTGTAATCGGCGATGATCTTGTCGAGCGCTCCTCTCACGCCGCCGACGGCGATGAGGCGCACCTCGGCGGCCGAGGCCATGCCGGCCGACAGCAGCAGCGCGAGTGCGCAGAACGAAATCCTGTGAACCATGGCACGCATCGTATCCTCCCGTTTGGTTGCACGATCCTGGTTGCCCTGATCGCGGTCAGGCGATAGCGGCTGCCCGCGACCGGGCAGCGTCCGAAATTGATTCAGCAATCCGACGTGAAGGCGTATCCTATGGCACGGAGGCAGCGCTTGGAAGGCCCCGGCGCAAGGTGCCGAGGTGGCGCGCCGAACGCGACATGCCGAACGTGACATGCCGAACGTGGGAGATGCCTGATGGGTGTTCGTCTGATCGCTCTTGGCCTTGCGGGTCTTCTGCTCGCGGGAGCCGGTGCCGCGCGTGCCGCCGATCCTTATCCGACCCGGCCGGTGCACTGGGTGGTTCCGTTCCCGCCCGGCGGCGCCACCGACGTGGTGGCGCGGATCATGGCGCGGTGGCTGTCGGAGCATCTCGGCCAACAGGTGGTGATCGATAACCGGGGCGGGGCCGGCGGCAATATCGCGACCCAATCGGTGATCAATGCGCCGCCCGACGGCTACACGTTCCTTTTGGTGCCGACCTCAAGCGCCATCAATGCGACGCTCTACGACTCGCTGCCGTTCAATTTCCTGAAAGACATCGCGCCGGTCGGCGGGCTGGTGCGCTCGCCCAACGTGATGGAGGTGAACCTGGCGGTGCCGGCCAAGACCGTTGCCGAGTTCATCACCTATGCCAAAGCCAATCCGCGCAAGATCAACATGTCGTCGCCCGGCATCGGCACCTCGGTCCATCTGTCGGGCGAGCTGTTCATGGTGATGACCGGCGTGCAAATGACCCACGTGCCCTACCGGGGCGGCGCGCCGGCGCTCACCGATCTCATGGGCGGCCAGGTGCAGGTGATGTTCGATGTGCTGCCGGGATCGCTCGCCCATATCCGGGCCGGCGACGTGCGCCCGTTGGCGGTGACCACCAGCACGCGCGCCGACGCATTGCCCGATGTGCCGACGGTCGCCGAGACGGTGCCGGGATATGAGGCGAGCACCTGGTTCGGGGTCGGCATGCCGAAGGGCGCGCCGCCCGAGATCATCGCCAAGCTCAATGCCGTGATCAATGCCGGGCTCGCCGACCCGACCGTCCGGGCGCGGTTCGCCGAGGTGGGCAGCGACCCGATGCCCATGAGCCCGGCCGCATTCGGCGCGCTGGTGGCGGCCGAGACCGAGAAATGGGCCAAGGTGGTGAAGGCCTCGGGCGCCAAGGCGGAGTGAGAGGGCGCGGCCGGGTGGCGAGCCGATGAGTTGAGACTTTCCCGGACGCGGTGCAGCACGTAGCCGTAAGGGCGCTTGCGCCCGTCTTCGCGGGCTTTGGCGAAGGGATGCTCCGCTATCCGGGATCGTCACGGGCGACGGAGTCTGGAACGGTCCCGGGTCTGCAGCGCACCACGGCGCGCAAGAGCGCTTTGTGCTGCGCTGGGGCCCGGGACAAGCGCACCCATTCCTCATGGGCTGGCGTGATTGATGAATTTCTCCGGCGGCGCCTCGCCCCACTGGGACGCCAGGGCTTCCTCGGCCGGCAGGAGGTTCGAGCCGTTGGCCAGGTTCAGGCGGTCGCTGTCGGCCCAATGCTCGTGCACGCGGCCCCAGGGATCGGCCCAGTAGTCATACACCTGGCTGCCGAGGACGTGCCGGCCGACCCCCCACATATGCTCGTAGCTGCCGAACTGCTTGAGGTAGTCGTGCCCCATGCAGACGTCGTCGATGTCCGGCACCTCGAACGACATGTGGTTGAGGCCGGTCTTCTCGTGCTTGAGGCAGAAGAAGACGTGGTGATCGACGAACTCATCGCCGCGGTCGCAGCGGTTGAACGAGCCGATCAGGTTGCTCTTGTCGCCCGCATAGACGTCGTCGGAGCAGACGAATCCCAGGGTCTCGCGGAACCATTGCACCGTCTCCTCGAGGCGCGGCGTCATCAGGACCCCGTGCCCGATCCGCTTGACGTGGCTCGGACCCTTGGGCAGCCGCATCAATTCGCCCGGCCGCGACAGCGGCGCTTCGCCGGTGTTGAGCTTCTGGCGCTTGAGCGGAACCGGCGGCAGCGGCGTGATCCCGTGCACCACCTCGACCTGATAGCCGTTCGGCTCCGTCAGCCGCACCCGCTTGCCGCCGCCCGGCTCGTCGATGGTCTCGATGCCGGAGGCGCCCGGAGCCCCGGTAAGCCGTTTCAGGTCGTCCTCGCTTTCGGCCGAATAGGCGAGACCGACGAAACGCGGCGCACCCTTTTCGGTGACGTGGAGATGGTGGCTGGCATCGGTTCCCCGCATGTAAAGCGCTGTGTTGGTTCGCTCTACCTTGCTCATCCCGAATCGCGTGAGGAATTCCTCCATCAGGTCGAGATCGGGGGCCATGAGCCGCCCATAGGCTATGTCCTGCACCTTGATCCAAGCCATTCCATCACCTGTTCTTGCCGTGAGCGCCACGCCCACCAGCCTACTCCAGTAATCGGCCCGGGCCGGGATCGCAACGTCGCGGCCGGCAGTGCCGCAAGGCTCGCTCTTGCGGGCGCTGTCCGAACCGGGCAGCCTGCGGGCTCGGGCCGCGGCAAGAGCGGGTAAGAGGCGCCATGATGGAGGACTCAGAAACGTCGCCGGGCGGCCCGCGACCGGACCCCACCGTGGCGCCCGAAGAGCCGCATCAACCGCACCCGCGGCGACTGCCGTATGTCTCGTTCTGGCTGCGCGAATTGCCCTACGTGGTGGTGCTGATCCTGACGCTGTTCGGCGTCGCCTATGCGAGCTTCTCGCGGCAATCGATGGTCGGCTACTGGGAGTTCCTGGCGCCGGTGATCGGGCTTCTCTGCGTCGTCGTCGCCTGGCCGCATGCCCCCGACAAGGCGGCGCGCTTTCGGCTGATCTGGACCCAGGCGCTGCATTGGCTGGCGTTCCTGGTGGCGATGAACCTGCTGCTGCTGAGCGGCGTGGCCAGCCTGCTCAGCCCCGATGCCATCGGGCTCACGATCCTCACTTTGCTGGCGCTCGGCACCTTCGTGGCCGGCGTTCACGTCCAGGCCTGGCAGGTTTGCGTTCTCGGCATGGTGATGGCGCTCGGAATTCCGGCGATTGCCTGGATCGAGCGCTCCGCGCTGTTGCTGCTGCTGGTGGTCGTGGGGCTCGGCGCCATCGGGGCCGCGCTCTGGTGGGGCACGAGCGGCAAGCGGGCATAGCGCCACGCAATTAACATTTCACTAACCAGCTGGCGAAGTCCCCCGTCCGTCCGCGCCGTTTCACACGCGACGTTAGGGAGGAATTAGCTAGAACATGACGTCCGCGAGGAATCGCTTCGCGGCTTTGCAAAAAGAGAATCGGTGTGCAATCAATCGGCCTGCTGGATTCCTCTTGGAGCCGCTTGCGCTCGACGCAAGACGGCAGCGCCAGGTGGTGGCGGGCTCGGCATGTTCTGCTGAGCGCCGCGGCAGCGGTTGTCGGGTTCGTATTGTCGGTCTCCGCTTGGTCTGAAATTTCCCTGCGGGAGGATCGGCTCGCGGTGCTGGAGTTCAACGCCCGCGCCAACGATCATGCTTTGATTCTGCAAAACGGCATAAATGCCTATCTGAACCGCGTTGTGGCCTTACGCGCGCTCTATGACGCCAGCGATTCCGTCGGCCGAGAGGAATTCGAGAAGTTCGCGCATGGGATTCTGCGAGAGCAGACCGCCATCCTGGCGGTCTCCTGGATACCGCGTGTTCCGCGGGCGGATCGCGCCGCCCACGAGCTGGCTGCGGCGCGTGAGGGCCTCGCCGGCTACCGAATCAAATCGCCGGCCCCGGACGGCCGCTTGATTCCTGCGGAAGATCGGAGTGAGTATTTTCCGATCTTCTATTCGACCGAGCTCGATCGTAACTCACCTGTGTATGGGCTCGACCTCAACGACGGCGGCATGCGCCAACAGACGCTCGAACGCGCCCGGGACGGCGACCGGATGGCCACGAGCCCGAATTTCGTGCTGCGCAGCGGAGTCGGCGATCGCAACGGCTTCTTCGTCGTGATGCCGGTATATCGGCCGGGCCTGCCTCACGACACGGTACGGGACCGTCGTGACAATCTCGCCGGTTTTGTCGAGGGCGTGTTTCAATCCGGCGTCATGATCGAGACAATTCTCGATACGGCGACAGCGCCGGCAGGCTTGGACATCTACCTCTTTGCGGCGAACGCCGCCCCGGATGCGTCGCCGTTGTATTTTCATGGCTCGCGTCACCGCGCAAGCCCGATTGAGGCGCAGCCGCGGGGCGGCCTCATGGCGGGCCTGCATTGGTCGAGCGAGATCAGGGCGGCCGACGTCGCGTGGACATTCGTCGCGGGACCGATTCCGGGTGGCCCGGGAACCGTCGATCACAGCGGCTCCTGGTTCGCGCTGGCCGGCCTTCTGTCGGTAAGCGCCATAGGGGCGGCCTACATCTGGGCCTCGGGCCGTCACGCCAAGCGGCTACAGGACGGGAATGAGCGGCTTGATAGCGCGCTCTCCGCCCTCAGTTTCGCGAACAATCAGGTCGTGACGCAGAACGTGCGCTTCGATACGGCGCTCAATAATATGGTGCAAGGCCTGCTCATGTTCGATTCCAATGAGCGGATCGTCGTCTGCAACGATCGTTACATCGAGATGTACGGGTTGTCGCGCGAAATCGTCAGGCCCGGCTGCTCGCTGCGTGAGCTGCTTCGGCACCGGGTCGAGACCGGACATTTGCAGCAAGATCCGGAGGAGTATCGTGCCAAGCTGATAGCCGAGATTGCGCGCGAAAAGCCCGTAAATTTGATCATCGAGACCGCGGACCGGCGTGAAATGTTGATCACGAACAAGCGCATGAGCGGCGGTGGCTGGGTTGTCACCCATGAGGATATTACGGAGCGTCGACAGGCCGAGGCCAGAATCTCGCATATGGCGCTCCACGACGCGTTGACGAATCTGCCCAACCGGCTCTTCTTTCGCCAAGAAGTAGAAACTCGTCTCGCCCATCTGGGTCGCGACCGGACCTTCGCGGTACTCTGCCTCGACCTCGATCACTTCAAGAACGTCAATGACACGTTGGGACATCCGCTTGGCGACAAGCTCCTCTGCCAAGTCAGTGAGCGGCTGAGCGGTTGCCTGCGGGAAGGTGACAGCGTTGCGCGTCTCGGCGGCGACGAATTCGCCATCCTGCAAAACGACCTGGCTCCGGCGGCCGATACAACCGCACTTCTGACGCGAATCATCGAGGTCATCGGTGCCCCCTTCGATCTCGATGGCCACCACGTCGTGATCGGCGCGAGCATCGGGGTCGCAGTGGCGCCCACCGACGCGAAGGATCCCGATCAACTTCTCAAGAGCGCCGACATGGCTTTGTACCGCGCCAAAGTGGACGGCCGCGGCACTTACCGATTCTTCGAGCGTGAAATGGATGCTCGCATGCAGGCACGGCGTGCCTTGGAGCTCGATCTGCGCAGGGCGATCGTGAGCGGCGAGTTCGAGCTCTATTATCAACCGCTTGTGGACCTCGTCAGCGAGCAAATCTGCTGCTTCGAAGCGCTCATTCGCTGGAATCATCCCGAGCGGGGACTTATCCTGCCGGCAGAGTTCATTTCGCTCGCGGAAGAAACCGCCCTGATCGTGCCGATCGGAGAATGGGTACTTCGGCGAGCCTGTGAGGAGGCGGCGAGATGGCCGGGGGCGGTTCGCTTGGCGGTGAACCTTTCGCCCGTTCAATTCAAGACGCCTGGATTGTGCCAGACTGTCGTCAGCGCCTTGGCCTGCTCGGGGCTGGCAAGTGATCGACTTCAGCTCGAGATCACCGAGTCCGTTCTCTTGCTCAATAGCGAATCGACGCTTGACACGCTGCATCAGTTGCGGGGCCTGGGCGTACGCATTTCAATGGACGATTTCGGCACGGGGTATTCATCGTTGAGCTATTTGAGAAGCTTTCCCTTCGACAAGATCAAGATTGACCGCTCTTTCGTTCACGACCTTTCATCCAATAAGGACTCTCGCGCCATCATCCGCGCCGTCGTAGGACTGGGCAGCAGCCTCGGGATGTCCACGACGGCGGAAGGGATCGAGACCCGGGAGGAGCTTGATTTCATGAAGCGGCAGGGCTGCACCGAGGCTCAGGGGTATTTCTTCAGCAAGCCTTGTCCGGCCGAGGACGCTCGCGCGTTGTTGGCCAAGCAGGCCGCGGCAACCAAGGCGGTGGCCTGACTGTGCTCGGTGATGTCGAGCGATGAATGGGCTCACTCCGACTGGGGGGCGTCCTCGACTTTCTGAGACATGACCTCTTCGATCTTGTCCCTCAATTCGTGCGCCTTGAAAGGCTTTGAGAGATATCCGTCTGCTCCCGAGAGCCATGAAAGGTCGGCGTCGCCCTTCGCTGTAATCATGATTACGAGAGTGCTCGAATTCAGCGGCTCCTTGCGGATTTGCTGAATGAGCTCCGTCCCGTTCATGGGCCGCATATCCCAATCGGAAAGAACCAAGCCAAATTTCTTCTCTCGAAGCCGCTCGAGCGCGGAGACGCCGTCATTGACGTGGTCGACATTGGCGAACCCGACATCACGCGCGAGCTTCGAAATGATCGTCGTCATGGTGCGGGAGTCGTCAATGACGAGCACCGGCACCGTTAGGTCCATGTTCGACGGCTTCATGGCGAACCTCTTCACTCTTGATGCAGAGCAACAATCTCCCATTGTAAGCGTAAGAAGTTTACCGATTCATAAGGAATGAGGTGCGCGGCAATTCAGCGGCCTTTGGGGTAGAACGCCGGAGAGCTGGTGGGGCGCGAGCAGCAAGCGGCCGGGCAACGCGCGTCAGGGATTGGTCGCCGACAAGGTCGCTTTCCATTTGCTCAGGTCAGGATCCGTCCCGCTCCTTCTCCGGCGTGACCTCGTGAAATTTGGCATAGTCGAGGATCAGCCGGCCGTCGTCCGCGTTCGACGCGATATCGACATAGCGATGTTGCCAGCGAATATCGGCTTGGGAATAGGTCCGGCGGGCATTGAGCTGTTGCGCGGAGCTGTCGTCGAGACCGCTGATGGTCAGCACCAGCAAGGCGTCGGCCTGCGCCAAGTCGTCCGGGCTCGCGCCGTGCAAGGCGCTGCTTTCGTCGATGGGGTGAAAGATCGTCCAGCTCAAGGCGAAAACCGGATTTTCAGCCCGCAGCAGCTCGAGCTCGTAATAGCGCCGAAAGAATTGGCCCTCGGGGGACGGCTCACCGCGAATGAGCCACAGCCGCGCCGTCGCCCCGGAGATGATGTTGTGGCGCGCGTTCGCCACCCGGATCATCAGAGTGGGCTGTCCCTCGTGCGGTGCCACGGTCGGATAATCGGCGAAGATGAAGCGCGCCCGCGGGCGCGAAAAGCGCGCGAAGACCAGTCCGGTCATCACCGCCAGGAACGACATGCCGGTGAAGATCTCGACGGTCGCGACCAGATGCCCATAGTCGGTCTGCGGATGCATGTCGCCGTATCCGACCGTCGCCAGCGTCTCGATCGAGAAGTACAGGAGGTCCAGGAAGCGGCCCGGAACGGCGTTTGCGATCGGGCGGTCGCCCGGAAAGTAGATGAGCGCGAAGCCGCCGTTGAGAACCAGGAAGATCGTGGCCGCGCCCGCGAAGAAGGCGGGCCAGGACACCGTCATGGAGCGGTAGTAGAGGTCGGACCAGAAGCCGCCGGCCAATCCGCGGGCTTCGATCTCACGATCGCCCAGCCGGATGTGTTGCGGTTTCGGCTCGGCGGACGTTCGACGAAAGAGCGACATGATGGGCTTCCGTTGGATTGTGCGCCGCTTGGCACTCGCAGCTAGGTTCGGGCGCGCCGGCGTTTCTGCTTGGCGCGATTACCGCACACCTCCATCTCGCACCAGCGCCGCCGCTTGTTCTTGGTGGCGTCGAAGAACAGCCAGCCGCAGTGACCGCCCGGACAGCGCTTGATGCGCGACAGATCTGAGCCGCTCAGCACGCCGAGCGCCGAGAGCACGACCGGACCCAGGAGCGCCTCGACCGGGCTGTGCAGCCCCCTTGCGGTTCTGTCTCATGCTGATCCTGCTCATGGCGCCGGATGCCATGAATGGAGCCCGCGCGCAACTCTCCGGACAGGAGATCCGGATCGGCGTCGGCGGCCCGCTGACCACCGGTTCGGCTACATTCGGGGTCGAGATGCGGCAGGCCCTGG
>DASZKX010000150.1:0-3192 GCA_035552735.1 Xanthobacteraceae bacterium | reverse complement strand
GAAGTTGACCTCGCCCTGGCTCAGCGACTTCAGCGGCTTGCCCTCGAAGCCGGGCGGTGCCGCGGTCCAGAACGCGTCCACCGGATCGGTCAGCAGCAGCACCTCGATGCCGCGCGCCCGGGCGGCTTCGAGCTTCGGGTTCGCCTTGACCCGCTCGGGACTCTCGCCGACCAGATAGTAGATCTCGGTCTGGTTGGGCCGCATATCCGCGACATATTGCTTGAGCGAGCGCGGGGTGCCGGTGGTTGTCGTGAAGCGCGCCAGCGCGATGAGCTGCTCGCGGCGCTCGAAATCCTCGTAGATGCCTTCCTTGAGCAGGCTGCCGAACGCGTCCCAGATCTTCTCGAACGCGGGCGCGTCCTTTTCGGCCAGCGTCTCGAGCTCGCCGAGGACGCGGCCGGTCAGCGCCTTGCGGATTTGCGCCACCTGGGGATCGTTCTGCAGCATCTCGCGCGAGATGTTGAGCGGCAGGTCCTCGCTGTCGACCACGCCGCGCACGAAGCGCAGATAGGGCGGCAGCAGCTCGGCATCGTCGGTGATGTAGACGCGGCGCACATAGAGCTTCACGCGCCCTTTGCGGGTCGTATCGAACAGGTCGAACGGCCGGGTCGAGGGCGCAAACAGCAGCACCGCGTAGGAGAGGCGGCCCTCGGCCCGGTAATGGAGCGTCATGGCGGGCTCGTCGAAAGCGCCGGTGATGGAGCGATAGGCTTGCGCATAGTCCTCGGCCTTGAGCTCGGCCTTCGACCGCTGCCAAAGCGCGCTCGCCGTGTTGATCTGGCGGGCCTCGCCCTTTTCGTCGATCAGCTCGATCGGAAACTGGATGTGGTCGGAATAGGATTTGACGACGCGCTCGATCTCGTGCGGCTCGAGAAAGCGCTTGGCGTCCGCCTTCAGGTGAAGGACGATCTCGGTGCCGCGCGGCACGCCGGCGTCCTGCCGCGGCTGCGCCTGTGCGATCTCGAAGCCTTCGCCGCCGGCAGAGCGCCAGACCCACGCCGCGCTCGCGCCGGCGCGCCGGCTCGTCACCTCTATCCGATCGGCCACCATGAATGCCGAGTAGAAGCCGACGCCGAACTTGCCGATCAGCCCGGTTCCGTGCTGGATTCCGCCCTTGGCCTCGGCCAGCTGGCTGATGAAAGCACGCGTGCCCGATCGTGCGACCGTGCCGAGATTGTCGATCAGCTCCTGGCGGTCCATGCCGATGCCGGTATCGACGATCGAAAGCGTGCCGGCCACGGCATCCGGCTTGATGCGGATCGCGAGCGCGGCGCCGTCCGCCAGCAATTCCGGCTTGGCGATGGCCTCGTAACGCAGCTTGTCGCAGGCATCGGATCCGTTGGAGATCAACTCGCGCAGGAAGACCTCGGTCTCCGAGTAGACCGCATGAACCATCAGATGCAGAAGCTGGGCGACCTCGGCCTGAAACGGGCGGGTCTGGGCGACGGGCTCGGTTTCGCTATCCATGGGTACGCGCGCCTGTCATCGAAGGAAATTCGGTTGATGGGAATCTGATGGAGAGAGCGCTTGTGGGTTGTCCCTATCGCTCAATTGCGGGTGCAAATCAACATGTCGGCCCGCCTTCGGCGAGGTTTTGGCGAGCCCGGTTTGCCGCCCAGATTTGGCAATTGGTCGCGCTCTTTCAAGGGCCGGCTGCGGCCTCGCGGGATCGGGCGTAGGTCGCCTGGTCGTCGAACGGTCGAGAGGTCGTACCACCGGCCGCGCCGCGGCGGCGCGGGCATCAGGAGCCATGCCGGTTCGGCGGAAGGACTGCCTCGCCGCGGGCGACACCGTCGTTGCTCTTGGCAATTCATCCAACTTTAACCCTACGGACATGCAGCCCTTCGGCCGCCAGTCAAACGAAGGGTTTGCGTCGTCTCTAGCGGTCTCGACGTTAGGACATTCAGCCATACAGTGATCCGATGAGGGCCAAGCGCATCCCGACAATCCGATCCAGGCTCATCTTGCTGGTCGTGGCCTGCATCGCTCCGGCCTCGCTGATGGTCGTGGCGCTGCTGTCCTATGACTACCATCAGAACCGGGCGCGGCTTGTGCAGGATTCGACCGCGACCGCGCGGGCGATCATGTCCGCAGTCGACCGGGACATGGCCGGCATGCAAGCCGCCTTGCTCGCGCTTGCCACGTCGCCCCACTTGGCTTCCGATG
Organism: Xanthobacteraceae bacterium; assembly: GCA_035552735.1. Lineage (GTDB taxonomy): Bacteria > Pseudomonadota > Alphaproteobacteria > Rhizobiales > Xanthobacteraceae > VAZQ01. The sequence continues at coordinate 1,026 of DASZKX010000150.1, read as the reverse complement.
ATCTCTCCGCCTTTTATGATCAGGCCCAGCAGGCGCTCAAGACTCAAAAAGCCGACAATATCGTGGTGCTCGATCCGAAGGGTCAGCAGCTTCTCAATACCCTGCGCCCCTTCGGCGGTAAGCTGCCGTCCGACACCAATCCGGCATTGCTGCAAGTGTTCAAGACCGGACGACCCGTCACGGCCGACATCTTCCGGGGGCCGGTGCGCAAGGAATTCGTGCTCGTCGTCGCGGTGCCGGTTTACCGGGGCGACACGGTGATCTACGCGCTGGCGGCGGCGGTGTGGCCCGAAAGGCTGTCCGGGCTATTGACCCGGCAGCAGCTTGCGGCGGACGGCATCGGAGTGATTTTCGACAGCACCGGCACCATCGTGGCCCGCACCAATCAAACCGACCGGCTGGTCGGCAGGAAGGCCTCTGACAACATGATTGCCCGAATGGCGCAAGTGCCGGAGGGCTCGGTGGAGACGGAATCGGCCGAGGGCATCCCTGTGCTTTCCGTCTTCAGCCGATCCGCCGTCTCGAATTGGACGGTGGCGATCGAGATTCCCTCGAGAGCTCTGATCGGTGAGCTGGTCTATGAGCTCTGGTGGCTGGTCGCCTGCACCGCGATCCTGCTGTTGAGCAGTCTTGCGGTGGCCTGGGGGATCGGAAGCAGGATCGCGACATCCATCCACAGGCTGGCGGCGCCGGCGCTGGCTCTGGGAGCCGGCCAGGCCGTGACCGTGCCGCCACTTCCGCTCAAGGAAGCCGACGAGGTCGGCAGGGCCCTGACCAGTGCTTCCGCAATGCTGACGGCTGCCCAGCACCGGGCCAACCACGACATGCTGACCGGCCTCGCCAACCGCGCGCTGTTCGACGAGGTCCTCGGTCACCACCTGGCGATCTGCCGCAGGACCAACAAGGACTTGGCCGTCATCTATATCGATCTCGACGGATTCAAGCCGGTCAACGATGTGCACGGGCACGCCGCCGGCGACGAGGTGCTGTGCATGGTTGCGGCGCGCCTCAAGGATGCGATTCGCG
>DASZKX010000149.1:0-12771 GCA_035552735.1 Xanthobacteraceae bacterium | reverse complement strand
CGCGCTCAACAATGTGACGCTGCCGTTCGTGCTGGCGCTGGCCGAAAAGGGCTATCGCCGCGCGCTCGGCCAGGATGCCCACTTGCGGCGAGGGCTCAACGTGCATGAAGGCCAGATCACCTACCGGGCGGTGGCGGATGCGTTGAAGCTCCCCTACACGGCGCCCGAAGCTGCCTTGCGGCTGTGAACGAGCCGCTTGGTATTCGACGTGTTATCCCTGTGTGGTGGCACGGCGTTTCACTCCCTCGCCATCGCAAGTCGGGCTTGCCCGACTTGCGCACTATTCATGGCAAAATAGGGTAAACGCGATTTTGCGTGGGGAGAGGGTGGGGTGAGGGGGGCTACGATGATTCCATATCGCACCGCCGGAGCCGCCTCATCCCACCTTCTCCCGCGCGAAGTCGGATATATCCGACTTCGCCACCAAACATGACCGAAGTCGGATATATCCGGCTTCGCCACCAAACATGACCGAGGTCGGATATATCCGACCTCGGTTGGGAGAAGGAGTGAAGCTCGCTGCGTCCCCAACAGTGATTTATCTCGAGTGCAGCTTACAGTTTGGCGGCTACGCAATGGATTCTTGTAGGCGTGCGCCCGCTACCTCTTCTCCTCCGTGCCCTGGCCCAACTGATAGATGTCGATGAGCCGCTTGCGGATGTCCACGGGCGTTCCGTAAGCCGCCCGGATGAGGCTCGCGATCTCCTCTCCGCTCTTGGGATCGCTGCAATCCAGGCGCTGCTGCTCGCAATCGGCGCGGAAGGCCGGGTCTTGGAACGTGGCCATCATGGCGGCCCGTAGCGCGGCGAGGCGCTCAGCGGGCACTCCCGGCGGCGCCGCGAACGGCCGTCCGAGCACAAGCGGCGCCGAGGCGGCCCGCAACAGGACCTTGTCGGCCTCGTTATGGATGAGATCGAGAGCGAATGGCACGCCGGGCAGATCCGGATGCGGCTTCTGTCCGTATTGGAAAAGAACCCGCACCAGGTGCTGGGGAATCCAGTCCGGACGGGCCGTTCTGATGCTCGACCAGAACGGCGACGTCATGGCCTCGACCTCGCCGCTCTCCATCGCCAGCAGGATCTCGTTCTGGCCCGGATAGCCGTTGACGAAGCGCGCCTTCAGGCCAAGGATCTGGTTGAAGATCCGCCCGTAGAACACCGGCGTGGAGGCGGCACCGGCGCCGCCCGCGATCATCTCCCGGCTCTGCGCGTCCTGCAGGGATTGAATTTTCGAAGCATGCCAGACCAGGTACATGGCGACTTCGCTGGTCGGCGTGCCGAGCCAGTTCATCCGGGTGGCATCGAATTGCGCCTGCTTGTTGTTGAAGAACGGCTCGAATGGAACCGTGTTCTGCATGGCCCCGATGACGGTGCCGTCGGAGTTCGCCACGTTGTAGATGTGATTGGCCGCCGCCAGCCCACCGCCGGCCGGCATGTCCTGCGGCACGATGCTCGGGTTCCCCGGAATGTGCCCGCCCAGATGCTTGGCGACGGCGCGGGCATAGATATCGTAGCCGCCCCCCACCGACGCCCCGATGACCAGCCGCAACTCCTTGCCGCGATAGAAGTCGGCGACGCCGTCGGCACGGGCTGGCGTGAGCCCAACTGCTTGCGTGAATCCAAGCGCGAAAAGCGTGAGCCCGACCACCACCGCTCGCTCGGGATGCCGGTTGCGCATGCCATCTCCTCCAGGCGTCCGATCCGGCCAGCATAGAGCCGCCGGCGGAATTGCGAAATCGGATTGTGAACGCGTATAAAGTGAGACTAGATTTCCGCGAGCTTTCTTGTCGCAGCCACCAGATCACCCAGGAGCCCTGCATGTCACGCGATTTCGAAGATCACTGCTGGAAGGACGTCATCGATCCGGACACGCTGCAGATCTATCAGGCTTACCGCCGCAAGACCTATGTGGGCGACAATCCGGCCGTGCTGGCGATCGATCTCTACAACAAGGCCTATCTGGGCGGCGATCGACCCGTGAAGGAGGTCGACCGCGAGTTCTCGGGCTCCTGTGGGGAGAACGCCTGGCGGGCGATGGCGCCGACCCAAAATCTGTTCGCGGCTGCGCGCCGCGCCGGCGTGCCGGTTATCTACACCACCCGGCATGTGGACACTGGCGGGGTCCAATCGACCTACCGCAATATGGCCGGCAAGCTGGACAACGTCTACGATATCAAGGCCGAGCTCGCCCCCAAGCCGGGCGAGCTGGTGATCTACAAGGAGCGCGCCTCATGCTTCTTCGGCACGCCGCTCATCGCCCATCTGCAGCAGATGCGCATCAACAGCCTGATCATCTGCGGCGAAAGCACCTCCGGCTGCGTGCGCGCCTCCACGGTCGATGCCTATTCCTACGGCTTCCATAACACCGTGGTGGAGGAATGCACCTACGACCGCGCGATGATCAACCACAAGATCAACCTGTTCGACCTGCATCACAAATATGCGGACGTCATGCATATCGAGGAGGTGCTGGGCCATCTCGAGGGGCTGGCCCGCGAGCGCAAGGTGGCGTGAGCGTTAGAGTTGCCTCTCGTGAGGTCGTCCCTACGAAAGCAGGGATCCATGCTCCGTGATCTTTCGTTCGGGTGCCCATACCGGTTCGCCTATACCCGCCGCGCCTCGCGCCAGAGCAGGAAAAGTCCCGAGGCCACCACAATGGCCGAGCCGATCAAGAGGCCGATTGTCGGCACGTCGCCCCACACCAGGAAGCCGATCAAGACCGCCCATACCAGCGACAGATAGAAGAACGGCGCGATCGCCGAAGCGGGGCCGAGGTGGAGCGATTTCGTCCACCAATATTGCCCGACCGCATTGGCGACGCCGTTGAAGACGATCAGGCCCCAATGGTTCCAGGTCGGCATGATGAAGCCGAACGGGGCCACCAGCGCGAAGAACCCCGTGATCAGCAGCAGCTGATAGAGCGTGAGGGTCGCCGCCGATTCGGTCGCCGTCATTCCCCGTACGGCCGCCGTCACGGTCCCGTAGAGGACCGCATTGGTCAACGCGAACAGCGCCCCGACCTGAAAGGCCTCGGCTCCCGGATTGGTCACGATCAGCACCCCGATGAAGCCCACCAGCAGCGCGCTCCAGCGCGCCAGCCCGACCTTCTCCTTGAGCAGCACGATCGAGACCAGGGTGGCGAACAGGGGCGCCGAGAAGTTGATCGCGATGGCGCCGGCGAGCGGCATCAGGCTGAAGGCAATGATGAGACACGATTGCGAGACGAATTGCGAAAACGATCGCAGCGCATGATGCCGCAGGCGGTCGGTCCGAAAGACCGCAAGCCCGGTCGTGGGCAGGATGAACAGCGCGCAGGTGATGAGGGAGACCACGGAGCGGGTGAACAGCACCTCGCCGACCGGGTAGCTCGCCACCAGCCATTTGGAGCAGGCGCTCGAGACCGAGAACACGATGGTGGCGCCGACCATATGGAGGATGCCGAGCGGGACATGCTCTCGGCGCTTCGATGCCGGCGGTGAGGGAAGCTCGCTGGTGGTCGCCGCGGTCACGCCGTTCACGTCTCCCCGGGGGTGGCCGGCATCGGTCCCGCCGCTGAGGTCTTATTGCACGGCGCGCCGTGGATCGACATTCGCTGGTTGCATGCCGGCCAAGCATTTTGAGACTCCCGCTGCTTGCGGGTCAGCGCGACGGGCACCTCTAGGAATGTCTGCATAGGCCGCGGCTTGAACCTCCGGGGCAGGCTGTTAAGGTCGTTCGACGCCGAGAAAAGACCTTCAGCAGGAGCCCCCTCATGACCACACGTCTTCGCCACATCGCGATCATCGTTCCCGATCCGGAGACCGCAGCGCAGTTCTTCGAGCAGGCCTTCGACATGAAGCGCGCCGGGAGCGGCCGCCGCGGCATCTATATGACGGACGGAGTGATGAACGTCGCGCTCCTCAAGAAGGAATCCGACAAGGAGCGGATCGGTCTCTATCATTTCGGAATGTGGGTGGACGATCTCGCGGAATCCGAGAAGAAGGTGTTCGATGCCGGCGGCACCTACCTGGCCGGCCGTCCGACCTCGCCCAATTCCTATTATGAGGCCAAGTACAAGGATCCGCTCGGCATCGTCTTCGACCTCACCCACACGGGCTGGATCGGCGCCGCCAAGGACGTGGTGGCCAAGGATGCCGCCGCGAAGGCCTAAGGCGGTGCGGGATTCCGATCGCGTCATCATCATCGGCGCCGGTCCGGTAGGCCTCTGCCTGGCGCTTGCGCTGGCGCGGGAGGGCGTGCGGACCTGCCTGATCGAGTCGCTCGCGGACGACAACTTTCTCGATCAGATTCCGCGCGCCGGAACCAATCATCCGGCCACGCTCGAAATGTTCGACCGGATCGGTCTCTATCAAAAGATCGAGCCGCGCGGAATCATCGCGCCGGTCTTTCATTATTGGGATCGTGCCGGGAATGAGTTGGTCGCCGCGTTCGACCATGCCCATCTCAAGGAGGACACGCGCTTTCCCTATGTGCTCCAGTGCGAGCGCATCAAGATCGTCGAGGAGGCACTCAAGATGGCCAAGGCGCACCCGGCCGTCGAGGTGCGCATGGAGACCACTTTCGCCGCGTTCGAGCAGGATGCCGACCGCGTCATCGCCCGGGTCGTCAACCCGGCGGGCGATGAGGAGGCGATGGAAGGGCGCTACATCGTCAGCGGGGAGGGGGCACGCAGCCTGGTGCGCAAGGATCTCGACATCGAGTTCGAGGGATTCACCTATGCGGACCGCACCCTCAACATCGAGGTCGCCTACGATTTCCGCCGGCATGGCTACGCGGAGCGCAACTACATTTCCGATCCGGTCGAATGGTCGAACCTGTTCCACTGGAAGGGGCCGCCCGATCGCTGGCGCGTCCATTTCCCGACCCAGCCCGGCGACGATCCCGACGCCATCCAGCGTCCCGAGGTGCTGCAGGCGCGCCTGCAGGCTTTCCTGCGCCAGCCCGGCGACTACGAGGTCTGCGGCAGCAATCTCTACACGGTGCATCAGCGCGTGGCGAAGAAGTTTCGTGCCGGACGCGCGATCCTGGCGGGCGATTCCGCGCATGTGAACAGCCCGATCGGCGCCATGGGCATGAACAGCGGCGTCCACGATGCGTTCAATCTCGCCGACAAGCTCGTGCGCATCATGCGCAACGAGACCGACGACCGCGAGCTCGACCGCTACGAGCGGCAACGCCGGCACGTGGCCATCAAGCATACGCAGGCGCAGACCATGCGCAACAAGCGGCTGCTGGCCGAGCAGGACCCAGCCATCCGCAATCGCAACAACGAGGAATTGCGTCGCATCGCCGAGGATCCGAAGCTCGCCCGCGCATTCCTGTTGCGCAGCTCGCTGATCGAGAGCCTGCGCGAGGCCGAGCAGATCGCGTGAGGCGGCGAAAGAAGCTGTTAGGACATAGACCTTCCTTGGCTCGCCCCCGCGGCGATGAGGGCTGGAGTCTGGCGTCAATTTGCCGGCGAGGGCTTTGCAAGCTACGTTGGGCTGTGGGGTGTCAGCTTGAAGGCGATGGGATGAACCGCGCCGTAGGGGTGGTCTTGCTCGCATTGGCGGCGCTCGGCGCCGCCGGCGGCCCGGCCGTCGCCCAGTCGGACTGGCCTTCGCGGCCGATCCGGTTGATCGTCCCGTTCACGCCCGGAAGCAGCTCCGACATCGTGGCGCGCGTCGTCGCCCAGAAGCTCGGCGAGCGTCTCAGGCAGCAGATATTCGTCGAGAACCGGGTCGGCGCCAGCGGCAATCTGGGCAGCGAGGCGGTCGCGCGGGCGGAGCCGGACGGCTATACGATGGGGCTCGCCAATGCCAGCACGCACGCGGTGGCGCCGAGCCTGAGCAGCCGGCTCGGTTACGATCCGGTCCGTGATTTCGCGCCGGTCTCGATGCTCGGCAGCTCGCCATTCGTTCTTTCCCTCTATCCCGGCCTGCCGGCAAAGAACGTGGCGGAGCTCATCGGGCTCGCAAAGGCAAAGCCCCGCACCTTGACCTACGCTTCCGCCGGACCCGCCACGCTCGCGCATCTCTCGGGCGCCTTGTTTGAGAAGATGGCGCGGATCGAGATGGTCCATGTGCCCTATCGGGGGACCTCGCAAGCCGCGCTCGACCTGATGGAGGGCCGCGTCGACATGCAGTTCGGCACCATCCCGCCCTCCATCGGCAATATTCGCGACGGCCGGCTGCGCGCGATCGGGATCACCGGCGCGACCCGCAACGCGGCGCTCCCCGACGTTCCGACCATCGCGGAGTCCGGCCTGCCGGGCTACGAATCCTCGCTCTGGCAGGGCTATGTCATGCCGGCCGGCACGCCGCCCGCCATCATCGCCAAGGCCAACCGCGAGGTCACCGCCGCGCTCAACGATGCCGGCGTCCGCGATGCCCTGACTGTGCAGGGCGTCGAGCCGGAGCCCGGGCCGCCGGAGGCGCTCGGCGACCGCATGCGCGCCGACGTCGCCAAATGGCACGACGTGATCGTCAGCGCGGGAATTCACGAGTGATGAAGTAAGATGCCGGCCGGCCCGCAATGTCGTAGCGCCCGCGCGCCCGTCTTCGGCCGCCACGCCATGGTGGTGTCGGGCCATGCCGCCGCCACGCTCGCCGGGATCAACATCCTCGAGCGCGGCGGCAATCTCGTGGACGCCATGGTGGCGGCCTCCGCGGCGCTCGCCGTCGTGGTCGGGCAGGCAACCTCGATCGGCGGCGATTGCTTTCTCTTGTATCACGAGGCCGCGAGCGGCCGCAGCTTCGGGCTCAACGCCTCGGGCGTGGCGCCCGCCCTGGCGGCGCCTGAGCGATTTCCGGACGGCATGAAATCGCGCGGGCCGCTCGCCAGCGCGGTTCCGGGGCTGGTCCGCGCCTGGGATGTCATACATCGGCGCTTCGGGCGCCTGCCGTGGAAGGATTTGTTTGATCGGGCGATCGAGCTCGCCGAGGGCCATCCGGTCTCGAAAGTGCTGGCAGAGCGGTTGCCGGAGAACCGCGACGGGCTCGCGGCCGATCCGGGCTGCGCGGCGCTCTATCTGCCGCAGGGGCGCGCGGTCGCGATCGGCGAGGTGTTGCAGCAGCCTGCGCTTGCGGCGTCGCTGCGGGCTATCGCCACGCAGGGCGCCGATGAGCTCTATTGCGGCGATCTCGCCCGGCGCATCGCGCGCTTTCAAGAAGAGCGCGGCGGCTTCATCCGGGCTGCCGATCTCGCCGCCTATGTGCCGCTCTGGGTCGAGCCGATCGCGACCGACTATCGCGGCCACCAGGTTGAGGTCATGCCGCCCAATTCCTACGGGATTCTGCTGCTAATGCAGCTCAACGGGCTGGCGGTGCTCGACAGCGAGACCCTCACCAAATCCGTCGCGCGCCGGCTCGGGTACCAGATCAGCGCGATGCACGCGGCCTTTGAAAGTGTGCCCTCGATCGCCGATCCGCGCGCGGTTCCGGATGCGATCGAGCGCCTGCTCGGTCCGCAGACGACGGCCGCCATGCGCTCCGCCGTGCTTAGCGGAGCCGGGGGCCAAAAGGTCGCCGACCGTGGTGGCACCGCGTGCCTGTTGCTCGCCGACCAGCATGGCAATGCCATCAGCCTGGTGCAAAGCGTGTTCAATGTCTTCGGCAGCATGGTGCTCGATCCGCAGACCGGCATCCTGTTCAATAACCGGATGCAGGGCTTCACCCATCGGCCCGGCAGGCCCAACAGCGTGGGACCCGGACGGCGGCCTGCCCATACGCTTTGCCCGGTGCTGGTGCGGCGCGGTGGCCGCCTGCGCTTCGCGCTCGCCACGCCCGGAGGCTTGAGCCAGACGCTGACCAACATCCAGGTGCTGAGCTATCTGGTCGACGAGGGCCGTGATGTCGCAGCCGCCGTGGAGGCGCCGCGCTGGTGCAATACCAAGTCCGGCGACGTGCTGCTGGACGGCGAGTTCTCGCCATCGGTCGTCGCCGAGCTCGCCCGCATGGGCCACAAGGCCGCGCGCGCCGAGGACGCCTACTTCTTTGGTTCCGCGAAGGCGATCGAGCTGCTCGCGAGCGGCACGCTCGCCGGCGGCGCCGACTATCGGCGGGAGGCTTTCGCGCTCGGCTATTGAGCGCTCTTGTCCGGATTTGATGACGCTCCTAGGATGCTGATGCTCGACGCTCTGGAGATGCCGCATGCATGAAGTGACAAGCTCCCATTGGCATGAGCCGGAAGGGACCAAGAACGCGGGCTATGGGGCTTGGAACCGGCCGAACACGGCCTACGACGACTTCATGGAAGCGCAGGGAATTCCGATCTTTCGCGGGATCGGGGTGCGCCGGGTGCAGGATCTGCCGCTCACGCCATGGAACCGCATGGGTGGGCGCGGGACGTTCATTCAGCTGTACGGCACCGAGGGGTTGTGGGGCTGCTACGTGGTCGAGGTTCCGGGCGCCGGCGCGCTGAACCCGGAGCGCCACATGTACGAGGAGGTCTTCCTCGTGGTGGAAGGCCGCGGCACCACCGAGATCTGGACCGACAGCCAGAAGCAGCCGCGCAGCTTCGAATGGCAGCGCGGCTCCATGTTCTCGGTGCCGATGAACACCTGGCACCGCATCGTCAATGCGGCATCGAGCCCGGCCATCATCCTGGTGGCCACGACCGCCCCCAATGTGATCAATCTGTTCCGCGACACCGACTGGATCTTCAATTGCCCGGTCGAATTCACGTCTCGCTATGACGGCAGCGAGAGCTATTTCAAGCCCAAGGACGACGTCGCGCCCGATCCGCTACGCGGGCTGGCGATGCGGACCACCAACGTGATCCCCGACATCTTCCATGCCGAGCTCTATCTCGACAACCGCCGCTCGCAGGGCTATCGGCGGATGGAGCCGAACATGGCCGGCAACGTGTTCTATCAGTTCATCGGCGAATATCTGACCGGGCAATACTCCAAGGCCCACGCCCACGCTTCGGCGGCGGTGCTCGTCTGCATCAACGGCACCGGCTACACCTATACGTGGCCGCGCTCGCTCGGGCTCACGCCTTGGAAGGACGGCAAGGCCGATCAGGTGCTGCGCCAGGACTACGAGCCGGTCGGCATGGTGACGGCCGCGCCGTTCGGCGGCGACTGGTTCCACGCCCACTTCGGCACCAGCAAGGAGCAACTGCGCCTCATCGGCTGGTATGGTCCCAACAATCACCGGGCCCACAAGCCGGGACGGCCGGGCGAGAAGGCGACCGACGAAGGCGCAATCGACATCCGCGACGGCGGCACCGCCATTCCGTACTGGGACGAGGATCCGTTCATCCGAAAGGAATACGAGCAGATCCTGAAGGATGGCGGCGTTCCCTCACAGATGGATCCATCGCTCTATGTCGATCCGCTCAAAACCTGAATGAAGGCCGCCATGCCGCGCTCGTCGTCTCCCGATTGCAGGCGGCTACCGGCAGCTGCAGCCGTCGCACTGCTGGCTCTCGGCGGCCTCCCGGCGAGCACTTCGATCGCCCAGGACGTGCCGTCCGCGCAGAGCTTCTACGCCGGCAAGACAATCAAGCTCATTGTCGGCTTGCCGCCGGGCGGTGGCGCCGACGCCTATGCGCGGCTGGTGCAGCGCCACCTCGGGCGGTTCATTCCGGGCACGCCCGCGATCTTGATCCAGAACATGCCCGGCGCCGGCTCGCTGCGATCCGTGATGGCGCTCAATGCGAGCCCGGACGACGGCACCGCGATGGCGCATTTCAGCTCGGCGCTGCTGAGCGAGGCGATCACCGCGCCCGAGCGGGTCAGGCTCGACTTTCGCAACTTCGCCTGGCTCGGCAATGTCAGCGAGGACGTGCGCGTCTGCTATCTGCGCAGCGCCAGCGGCATCCGCAATTGGCAGGATATGCTCGCCCGCAACGAGGTGGTGTTCGGCGCGACCGCCCAGGGCAATGCCGGCAATGTCGATACCGCGATGCTCCACAACCTGTTCGGGGTAAGGCTCAAGCAGGTCTCGGGCTATGCGGGCAGCGCGGAGAAACGGCTGGCGGTCGAGAAGGGGGAGATCGACGGCGACTGCGGGGGCTGGACCTCGGTGCCGGACGATTGGCTGCGTGATCGCAAGATCAACGTCATGATCAGGCTGTCACCCACGCTGGTGCCCGGCATGGACGGCAATGTACCTTTCGGGGGCGATCTCGTGCGCGATGCCGGCGAGCGCAAGGTCTACGATTTCCTCACCGCGCCCGAGCGGCTCGGCCGTTTGTTCATGGTCTCGGGTGCCGTGCCGGCCGATCGCGTCGCGATCCTGCGCGCGGCCTTCGGCGCCATGGTGGTGGATCCGGCATTCCTGGCCGAAGCTCGCCAATTGCGGTTGTTGGTCACCCCGATGGCGGCCGAGGAGGTTGCGCACCGCATCCGCGAGCTTTATGCCACTCCCGCCGACGTGCTGACGCGCGCCAAGGCCGTGGCGGCCGAATAGCTCGAGTTCATGAACAACGCCGATCTGATCGTCGCGACCCTGAAGGCGGCCGGCATCGACCGCGGCTTCGGCATACCGAGCGGCAACGTGCTGCCCCTGATGGAGGCGATGCGGGCCGGCGGTATCGAATTCGTGCTGACCGCCCACGAGGGTTCGGCCGGCTTCGCGGCCGACGTGACCGGCCGCATGACCGGCGCGCCCGGCCTGTGCCTCGCGACGCTCGGTCCGGGCGCCACCAACCTGGCGACCGGTGTCGGCTGCGCCTATCTCGACCGCTCGCCCATGATCGCGATCACCTGCAACCTCAACACCGATCAACTCGGACGCCGCATCCAGATGTGGATCGACCATCACGCGCTGTTTGCGCCCATCACCAAGGCGACGCTGCCGTTGCGCAAGGGGCGCGTCGGCGAGACTTTGGTCGAGGCGATCCGGCTTGCGTGCAGCGAGCCGAAAGGGCCGGTGCATCTCGACCTTGCCGAGGACGTGGCGCTGGCGCCGACCGACGAGCCGGTGCCGGCCTTGGGCGCGCCGGATCGGCTCGCCGTCGCGCCGGACGCCGCCATCGCCCGCGCCGCCAAGATGATCGCGTCCGCCAAGCGGCCGATCGCGGTGCTCGGCGCCTCGGCCATGCGGGTGCGCGACCCTGAACTTCTGCGAAAGCTCGTCGAGCGTCACCATCTGCCGTTCGCCTCGACCACCATGGCCAAAGGCATGATCGACGAGGATCACCCGCTCTCGATCGGCTGTATCGAGCGCAGCTGCCGGCAGATTCAGCGCCGCATCCTGCGTTCGGCCGATCTGATCGTCGGGCTCGGCTACGATACGATCGAGGTCGAGTACGAAGCCTGGATCGGCGATACGCCGCTCTTGCAGCTCGACATCGAGCCACCCGACGTGGCGCCCTCGGTGCGGCTCCTGCATCAGGCGATCGGCGATCTCGATGACGCGTTGACCCGCCTGATTGCGGCTCCGCCGTCCGCCAATGCGTGGCGGGAGGAATCGCTGGCCGAGCATCGCCGCGCGTTCCAGGCCGCGCTGCGCCCGCAAAGCGCGTCATTCACGGCGCATGCCGCCATCGATGCGGTGCGCCGTGCGCTGCCCCGTGACGGTGTGCTCAGCTTCGATGTGGGGGCCCATACCCATCAGATCGCGTCGCAATGGACCGCGCATGCGCCCAAGACCTTCCAGATCACCAACGGCTGGTCGTCCATGGGCTTCGGCTTACCGGGAGCGATAGCAGCCAAGCTGGCGCGGCCGAGCGCGCCGGTGGTCTGCCTCCTGGGCGACGGCTGTTTCCAGATGACCTGCGGGGAGGTCGCGGTCGCCAAGCGGCTCCGGCTCGCGCTTCCTATCGTGGTGCTCGACGACAAGTGGCTCGCGCTCATCAAGGTCAAGCAAATCCGCCGCCAGTACCCGCTCTACGGCACCGCGCTGCAGACGGAGGATTACGGCGCGCCGCCGGCGCATTATTTCGGCGTGCCGGCGCTCGGCGTGAGCTCGCCCGATGCGTTGGAAGCGGCGGTCCGCCAGGCGCTGGCCGCAAATGGTCCGACCGTGATCGAGGCGGTGGTGGATTCCGAGCATTACCTGGAAACAGTCTACGATTAGGATTAGGACGCGCTCTTCCGGTTGTCATGACAGGTCTTGTTCCGGCCAAACAAAAACCCCCGGGCGGCAAGCCGCACGGGGGTTGACATGTCTCGCATTCGTCGTCAGTCGGAACCGCTACTTCTCGCCATACACTCCGATGCAGCTCTTCGGGCAGCTCGGATTCGCGGTGAGCGGCACGAAGACGTGCTTGGTCTTGGAGTCCGCGGCGACCGAATGGGCGCCGGGGGCGGTTGCGACGTTCTCGATCCACTTGTTGGTCTTGGCGTCGATCACGCCGAGCACCGGTCCGCCGGGCTGGCCGCGCGAGGCGGTGTAGTAGTGGTTGCTGCCGGAATCGTACCAGACCTCATCCATGCCGCCGACCTCCTTGACCACATTGACGACCTTCTCGGTCTTCCAGTCCCAGACGACGGTCGCCGGATCCATCTTGGTGCCGTTCTGCCCGGCGGCGCAGCCGACCAGCATATTGGTGCCCGGACCCTGCATGAGACCGGTGGGCTGGCATCCCGGAATGTTGATCAGCCGCAGCATCTTCATGGTCTTCGGATCGAACACGGCGACGCCGCCTTGCTTGTTGTCCTCCTTCCATTCCGGAACCGAGGAATAGAACAGGCCGGTCTGCGGCACGAAGGTGGATTGCTCGACCCCGTCGGTGGCTTCCGGGACCTCGACCTTGCCGAGGATCTTGTGGCCCGCCTTGGTCGATACGAAGACCCCGAAGGTCGGCTTGTCGGCATTGTTGAAGGCGAGCACGATCCCAT
>DASZKX010000148.1:0-23916 GCA_035552735.1 Xanthobacteraceae bacterium | reverse complement strand
GCGGTGGCCGTCAATGGCTTCCAGCGCGCCAGCCATCGATTCCCGGCTGAGGTTCATGGGAACATCGTCGGCAAGGCCTGGGTGATCGATGGCGACACCGTCGATATCGGTCGCTCCCGTATCCGCCTGCAGGGCATCGATGCCCCCGAAATCGACCAGACCTGCACCGACGCCGCCAACAAAAAGTGGCCGTGCGGACGCGCCGCCGCCCGCGAGCTGCTCGACCACCTCGCCGGGCGGCTGCTCACGTGCGACTCGTCTGGCCTCGATCGTTACCGGCGTGTGCTCGCGGTCTGCGCCCTGCCGGATGGATCCGACCTGAACGCCTGGATGGTGCAGCAGGGTTGGGCGTTGGCCTATTATTCCCCCGCTTATCTGTCGGAGGAGGCCGATGCGCACACGGCCAAGCGCGGCATCTGGGCCGGGGGCTTCATGCCGCCCTGGGATTGGCGACACCGCCACCATTGATTGCCGCTCAGGTCGCCAGCAAACCCTGCCGACGCGCGAACAACCAATAGATCACGATCATCGGCGTCATCATTAGCAGCATCACCACCGCGAGCGCAGAGGCTTGGCCGAGCCCGCCGCCGAGCCAGAGACTCCACACCACCACCGGAAAGGTGAGGTTGTCGGCGGTCGACAGGATGACGGCCAATGTCAGCTCCCGAAAGATCAGGAGCGCGATCCACAGCCAGGCGTAGAGCAGCGTCGGGGCGAGCAACGGCACCGATATCCGAGCAAACGCGCCCCATGCGGTCGCCCCGCTCATGAGCGCCGACTCTTCGAGCTCGGGGTGGATCTGGATCAGGCCGCTGTTGGTCATGCGGGTTCCGTAGCTCAGCCGCGCAATGGTGAACACAATGAGCAGGATCCAGACCGTGCCGTAGATCGGCAGCGTCCGCTGGATCACGAACAGGGTCAGCAGCAGGGCGCCGACGCCGAAAACAATCGACGGGACCGCGTGCGGCAGGAAGGCGATGAAATCGAAGCCGCCGCGGCCGGGATATTTCGAGCGCAGCACGATCCAGGAAAACGCCAGGCTCAGCACCAGCGTCAGCGACGGGGTCAGGATTGCCAGAATGGACGTGTTCCACAGCCCGGTGAGCACCAGCTCCCAGGGCAATGAAAAATAGTGGGCGAGCGAGACGGTCGCGAAGGCGCGCGCGGACGGAAGCTGAAAGAACGGCAGCAGCGAGCTCCAGCCCAGCAGCGCGATCGGCAGCACTTTTCCCAGCACGAAGTAGACGCCGACGAAGCCCCATGCCGCCAGGCGGCGGCGTCCGAGCCGGACGATCTTCGGCCGATAGGCCCGTCCGGTGACCACGGCAAAGCGACGCGAGCGGCGCTGCATGGCGCCGTACCACCAGCTCATCAGCGCCGCGATCCCCATGGCGACCGTGCTCAGTGCCGCCCCTAACCCATAGCGCGGAAGCGAATCCTGCGGGTTGAGCAGCAGGTACAGATAGGTGGTGAAAGTGAAGATGCGATTGCCCCAGCCGATGATGGCCGGAACGTCGAAGGCAGCGAAGGCGGTCATGAAGATGTAGATGGCGGCCGCCATGATGCCGGGCCAAGCGAGCCGCACGGTGATCCGGCGCAGGACCATGAGGGTGCCGGCGCCATGCATCTGGGCGGCTTCCTCCAGGGTCGGATCCATGGAGCGGAACACCGCCGCCGTCATGATGAAGGCGAGCGGCGCCAGGTTCAATCCCTGCACCCAGCCCATGCCGGCGATCGTGCTGATGTTGAGCGGCGGACCGGCGAGATGAAAGCTGCTCATCAGGAGTTGATTGAGGAGGCCGATCCGCGGATGCAGCAGGAACAGCCATCCCATCGCGGCCGCGAAACCCGGAATGAGCAGGCCCACCGCCATGAGGGTGAACAGCAGCGTCTTCGCCGGAAAGTCGGTCCGCTCCGCGAGCCAAGCCGCCGGAATGCCGAAGGCGAGCGCCACCATGAGGGAGATGAGGGAGAAGTCGACCGTGTCGATGAGGACCGTGAAGGTGCGCGGATCCGAGAACACCTCGATGAAGTTTTGCGCCGTGTAGGTGAGATCGAGATCGCCGGGGCTGCCGTTGGTCAGGCTCAACCAGAGAACCACCGTCAACAGGCACAGCACCACCACGCTCGTGCCGATGACCACCAGCAGCATGACGGCCGGCATGGCATCGCCGAAGTTGTAGCGGTGTGGATTGGCTAGGGCCGCCATGACGTTCCAGTGTTCGAACGCCTCGCCATGAGGCTGTCCCTGCCAAGGCAGGGACTCATAGCAAGTCGGCTCATTCCTTGGTGGTGAGAATCTTGATCAGCTCGCTTCGGCTGGCATCGATTTCCGGATGCTCGCTCCACCATTGCGTCGTGACTTCCTTGAATTTGACGTCGCGCCTTTGATAGTCGGCGATCATGGCGCCCATCTTCGAGCCCGGCATGAAATGCAAATCGATTTTCCAGGTGTCGTAGACCAATGCCTGTCCTTCCGGAGTCAACAGAAAGACCGCGAACAGCTTGGCGGCATTCGGATGTTGGGCGTTTTTGGGCACCGCGAAGTAATAGTAGCGCTGCTGGGCGGCATCGAGCGGCATCAGCTGCGCCACCGGGGCGCCCTTCTCCTGCCACAGCAGCGCATCCTGCCCGGTGCAGTCCATCACCAGCGCCAGATACTCCCCGGTTGCGATCCGCTCGGTCTCGCCGCAACGCGTCATGCCGGCAATCTGCTTGGTCAGTGCCCGCACATAGGACACCGTCTTTTGCTTGCCCCAAACGTCGTCGGCGAGCAGCACATCGAGGCCCGCCGCGTAGGGTGTGGAGGCGATTTTGCCCTTCCATTCGGGCCTGAGGAAATCATCGAGCACCCGCGGCTGCATGGGGGCGAGTTGCGAATTGTAGGTGACCCCCGAGAGGCCGGTTGCGATCCTGATGACCTTGCCGTCGAGCTCGGTCATCTCGGCCGTAATCCGGCCCGGAAGGTAACGGGTCCAATCGACCGGCTCGAAAAGGTCCACCTTCACCACCGGGGCGATCTGGGGGGCGGCGCCCAGCACGAGGTCCACGTGAGACCTCTGTCCGGCGGAAAACTCGGTCGCCACTTGATTGACGACCCGCGCCATGTCGGGTCCGGGCAGGAAGGTGATCCGAATGTTGGTGCCGAAAGCTTTGTTCATCGCGGCTTGGAATCGTGCCGCGCCCTGGGTGCCGCCGAGCGCCGATTGCCCCCAGCCCAGCGTGATGCCGCCCTCCCGGCCGGCTGCTGCCGCCAGCTCCTTGAGCGCCGGATTCATCTCCTCGGCGTCCGCCGTAGCGCAACCGCCGACCAACATCGCGACCGCCACCACAATGGCGGGCGGCAACAATCGAAGGTTCGGATTCATTACAGCTCCCGCGGTTCGCCGCCGAGCTCAGGCCGGCCCGGCAACGAGAAATGGATCAAGCAGTGTAATCCAAGTGGGCTCGGGCCGCATAGGCGACACCCGTGGCGACACCCGGGCCCCTACCGATGCGCGTTTCCGTCGCCCCCGATCGTGACGCCGTAATCGCGTTCGGCTGACGCCGCCGAGACGTAACCGGCCGCCACATCGCGCTCGATCAGCTGACGGGGCCGCCCGGATGGCGGTCCATACCCGCCGCCACCGCCGGTCTCCACGCAAACCAGGTCGCCGGCTGCCAGCGTATAGGCATTCTCCTTGTCGATGCTCATGGGCTGTTCCGACCCAGCCTTGCGGATGGTGAAACGGCCGGGCTGCGCAGCGCCGCCGCCCTGCACGCCCCACGGCGGGCAGAGGGTGCGATCCAGATTGGTTCCCAGATTGCAGGGCGCCAGCATCCGGTAGGTCTTGCGGAATCCCAGGCCGCCGCGAAACGTGCCCGCACCCGCCGAGTCCTGGCGCAGCGCGAATTCCTCGATGCGGAACGGAAGGATGGCTTCCTGCAACTCCAGCGGGATGATCCTGGTGTCGCCGTGCGCCATGGTGCGGAACGGGCCGGCGCCGTCATGGGTCGCACAGGCGCCCCAGCCGCCGTGGCCGCTGTCATGGCTGTCGAAGAACGCTCCGTTCGGGCGGCGGCCAAAAAACCGCACCCCCGAATGGGTGCCGAAGTGGCCGCCCGGCACGCGCGCCGGCAGCGCGTTCTCCAGCGCCTTGATGATGGCGTCGATCACGGTGGGAAACGGCGTCGGATACATGAACATCGGCGCACTCGGGTCGGCGCTCAACAGCTTGCCGGGCGGCAGGATCAGCTTGATCGAGCGGAAGGTTCCTTCATTGGCCATCTCGGCCGCGCCCATGAGATACTTGAACGCCACCCGGGCGGTGGTCTGGCCGCCGCCGAAATAGCCGGAATTGATCGGCCCTTTCGCCTGGCCGGCGAGGTCGGAATAATCGATCGTCAGCTCGTCGCCCTTGACGATCACCTTCACCTTGATCGGGACCGGCGTGTCGCCGGAGCGGTCGTTGTCGAGATAGGTCTCGGTCGCATAGACGCCGTCCGGCATGGCGGCGATGAAGGCGCGGGCCGCCGCCTCCGATTGGTCGAGGATGAGCTCGACCGCGCGGCCGAAGGTCGCGATGCCGTATTTGTCCGCGAGCTCGGCCGTGAGATCGCGCCCGAGCAGACACCCGGCGAGCTGCGCCGCGATGTCGCCCATGAGCTCGAGCGGCATGCGGGTATTGTTCTCGATGATGCGATAAACTTCCTCGATCGGCTCGCCCTTCGACCACAGCTTGATCGAGCGCAGCTGCAGACCTTCCATGAAAATGTCGGTCGACCCCGTCTGGATTCCGCCGATCTCGATCCAGTGCACGTTGATGGCGAAGAATCCGATCAGGCTTTGCCGGCGCTCGCCCGCATAGATCGGCGTGTACATCACCGTATTGTTGAGATGCTGGCCCTGCACGGCGGCGTGATTGCACACCACCACGTCGCCGTGATGGAGTCGCTCGCGGCCGTAGATCGCAAGCCCGTCGCGCACCGCCATCCCGACCGAATCGGCCACGAACGGCGGCATGCCGCCGGTGCACTGGGCCACCAACTGCCCCTGCGCACCCGTGAGCCCGACCGCAAAATCGTTGTACTCGTAGATGTAGGGGCTGAACGCGGTGCGTTTGATATTGGTATCGATCTGATTGGTGATCGAGACAAGGCGATGACGGATCACTTCCAGGGTGATCGGATCGATGCCGGCGGCAGCGCTGGCTGGGTGCAAGGCTGATTGCGTCGAGGCTTCTTGCTGCATCGGCTCAGCCCCGCCCGCAATGGATATGGACTTCGCCGAGCCCCCCGATCTCGAAGCTGTCGCTCGGCCAGACCAGGGTGGTGGATCCGTATTCCTCGATCAAGGCCGGCCCGGCCGCCTTAAACCCTGGTGCAAGCGCGGTGCGATCGTAGATCTGCGCCTCCAAGGTTCCGCCGACGGTGCCGAAATAAACCGGGCGCCGTTGCGCAGCCCGCAAGCCCGTCGCGGCACGCGGCAGCCGCGCGAGCTCGGGCCGTCGCAGCCTGGTGAAACCCGAGAGGTGCAGCGCCTGCAGCTCGGCGGCGGCCTTCGAATCCGCATGGCCGTAGCGGCGCTTGTAGTCGCGATCGAAGGCTTGCCGAATGGCGAGCGGATCATCGAGCCCGGAGATCGGCACCTTGATGTTGTGGCGCTGGCCGGCATAGCGCATTTCCGCGTGGCGCTCGAACAGCACCTCACGGGCATCGAAGTCCGCCACCAGGGCGGCACGCGCCTCCGCCTCCATCTCGGCGAACACGGCCTTGAGGGCGGTCACCGAACTCTGGTCGAGCGCGCCCACGAAGGTCTTTGACGAGTCGAGCCGCGCATCGGCCAGCAGCATGCCGACAGCCGAGAAATTGCCGGGCTCGGGCGGCACCACCACGGTCGGGATCGAGAGCTCGCGCGCCAGCGCGCTCGCATGCAAAGGTCCGCCGCCCCCATAGCAGAACAACACGAACTCGCGCGGATCGAGGCCGTGCTCGATCGAGATCTGCTTGATGGCGCCGGCCATGATCACGGTGGCGAGCGACAGGATGCCGTCAGCCATCCGGATTGATCCGTTACGGCCCTGGAAGCCCAGCGGGCGGGCGATCCGCTCGATCGCCGCATCGGCGGCCGTGACCTGGAGCTTGAGCTCGCCGCCCAGGAAACGATCGGGGTGGAGGCGTCCGAGCAGCAGATTGGCGTCGGTCACGGTCGGTTGCGTGCCGCCGTTGCCGTAGCAGGCTGGGCCCGGCATCGAGCCGGCGCTGTGCGGGCCGACATGCAGGCGGTTCTGCGGATCGAGCCAGGCGATCGAGCCGCCGCCGGACCCGACCTCCACGATATCGATGACCGACGATTTGATCGGGAAGCCCTTCACGTAGCCGCCCGCGTAGTAGACCGAGTCGACCGAGAAGCGGCCGTTCTCGACCAAGGCGCATTTGGCGGTGGTGCCGCCCATGTCGAAGGCGATGACATTGGGAAAGCCGAGCGCCTCCGCATAGGCGCCGGCCCCGATGCAGCCGCCGATCGGTCCTGATTCGACCAGCGCCACCGGCTGGGCGCAGCTGCGCTCGACCGAGAGCAGGCCGCCGTTCGAACCCATCATGAACAGCGAGCCGGCGAACCCCCTGTGCTGCAGGTCGGTCTCCAACCGGCGGACGTAGCTCGTCACCTGCGGCCCTACATAGGCGTTGGCGGCGACCGTCGAGGTGCGCTCGTACTCGTACCATTCCCGCGTCAATTCGGTCGAGCAGGTGACGTAGGTATCCGGCATGAGGTCTCGTAGCGCTTGCGCGGCCTCTTCCTCGTGCGCCGGATTGGCGTAGGAATTCATGAAGAAGATCGCGATCGCCTCGATGCCGAGCCCGGCAAGCTTGTGGGCGAGCGCCGCCAACGCATCGCGGTCGAGCGGAGCCACGATCTCGCCCTTGGCGCCGATGCGTTCCTTGACCTCGAAGCGCAGCTCGCGGGGAATCAGGGGCTCGTCGCGGCGGTAGTGCAGGTCGAACGGATCGGGCCGGTTGCCGCGCGCGATCTCCAGGATGTCGCGAAAGCCCGCGGTGGTAACCAGCGCCGCCTTGGCGCCCTTACGCTGGATCAGCGAATTGATCACCAATGTGGTGCCGTGATTGACGAAGTTCACGGCGTGCGGATCGAGCTTCGCCTTCACGAAGCAATCCAGCACGCCGTCGACCAGATTCCCATAGGTGGTCGGGCTCTTGGTGTAGACCACGGTGCGGCTGTCGTGATCGTAGGCGACCAGATCGGTGAAAGTGCCGCCGATATCGACGGCCACGGCATGAGGCATCGCGATTCCCTTCCGGTCACGTCAATCCGTGCTCTTGTAGGAGTTCCGCCAGCTGTCGCCGGCGCGGAATTCATCATCGCTGCCGTCGTAGCTCCAAACCCCGCGCGTCGGCTTGTCGTAGGCGGGCACGAAACGGTCCTGGTAGCGCATGCCGCAATAGTGCGCCGGCTTCACCTTGTCCCACCGGATGAAGCCCTGCTCGGTGATGCAGTCGTCATCGATGCTCACCGCCTCGACCTTGCCGCACACCATGAGGCGGTTCAGCCACTGCTGTGTCCAGGCTACCTTGCATTCGAAATGGCTGCGGCATTCGGCGATCCGTGGCGGCCGCAGTGCCTGCCCCGGAATTGCGGTGAGGCCGGCTTTGTCGAGCTCGTTCACGCCGCCCCGGAACGGCAGCCCGCAGATCAGGACCTTATCCAGCATGGCCTGCTCGAACGGCACCACGTTGACCGCGAATTCGCCGGTGGCGAGCACATTGTCATAGGTGTCTTTGCCGGTCCCGCAAGTGAACGCGATGTGGACCGGATCGTGGCAGACGCGGGTGCAGGTCCCGAACGCCGCGGCGTTCACCCGTCCGTCCCGGTCCACGGTGCTGATGAGCACCAGGCAGGAGCTGGGGGCAAATATATTGTCCCAGAACTCCGGGCGGACATCGATCTTGCGGCTGGCGCTGGCTGCGGCGGTCATCTGAAGCTGTCCGATGCGTGGTCCACCGGACTAGAACGCGCGCCCGATGACATGGTCAAGCGAGATGGTGCCGCCGCCATGCACCAGAAAGAAGAACGCGCCAGCTGTCCACATCAGCGTGTATTCGAGGCCCTGGGTGTTCCAGAAATAGCCGCCCACCCGCCAGCGTTCCACATTGGAGACGAGCAGGAACAGAAACACCGGCAGCGCGGCCGGCCGGGTGAACAGGCCGAGCGCCAGGAGGGGGCCGGCGATGAGCTGCGTTGCGGCGATCAGCGGCGCCCACAGTTTGCCGGGCCAATAGCCCCAGCGATCGAGCGCCGCCGCCATCATGGCCAGATCGCGGATCGGCCCGCCGGTCGCCGGAAAGAATCCGAACCCCATCCGCAAACCGTGCGGCACCAGCGCCAGCCCGACGACCGCGCGCAGCAGCGCCGCGGCCCAAGGCGCGAGAGCCACGTAGATGGGGCCGAGATCGGGAAAAATCGGCGGTATTGAATCAAGCATTGCGCGTACCGGTAGGGTGGGCAACGGCGCGGAACGCGCCGTGCCCACGATGTCGTCCCTGCGAAAGCAGGGACCCATACTCTGTGTCCTCTCGATGGGCTACGGCGTATGGATTCCGGCTCTTCGGCCGGGACGACGCAGATGTTCGGGCGCATCAATGGGCACGCTTCGCTTTGCCCACCCTACACAACTACAACCGTATCTCACCCAAATTCACGCTGGCTCCAAGCTGCACGTCCATCGTCCTGGCGCGGCCGTTCATCGATATCTCGACGACATACTTGCCCGAATTCTCGTCGAGCTTGTCGAACTTGAAATCTCCGTAACCGTCGCTCAAGGCCTCGCCGATCAGGCGGCCGTCCTTGAGGAGCCGCACGCTGGCGCCCTCGACGCAATCCACGATGCCATTCTGCGCCGACGAGATGCTGCCGCCGATGAAGCATTTCGAATAGCGCCACAGGTTGCGGTAGTAGACCCGTGGCTTGCTGCCGAGCTCGGGTCGCATCACTTCGAGCCCTTCCTCGCGCGCCATGCGGGCCATGTCGGCATCTTCCGCGGACACCGCCCGCATGGCGCCGGTCGGGCAGGATTGGTGGCCGCGCGTCTGCTGCCAGCCGTCGTCGATCAGGTGGGCGTCGAATGTCCAGGCCTGCGCGACCTCATGCTCCTCGTTCCACCAGATGTGCCCGTACGGACAGGCATCGACCAGGTCCTTGCGGCCCTTGGCCTTTTCCGGATCGATGAGCACGATGCCGTCTGGGCGCTTGGTGATGGCGCCGCCCGCCTTGGCGATGCAGGGGGCGTCGTCGCAATGGTTGCACATGGTTGGAACGTAGGCGATGTCGATCATCGGGATCTGCCCGCGCTCCTTCTGCAAGATGTTGATCCACTTGTGGCCGTGCCGCGGCATCGGCTTGCTGTAGCCCGGCCATTCGTTGCCGACGTACTCGTCCATGGTGGCGAGCGTGCACAGATTGCAATTCGTGCACTCGGCGACGTCGATGATCATGTTCCATTTTTTCATCGGTCAACTCATTCCAGTTCTGCTCAAGCGCGCGCAACGGGACCTGCGTCGTCCCGGCCGAAGAGCCGGGACCCATACGCCGCAGCCCATCGAGAGGGCACGGAGTATCGGTCCCTGCTTTCGCAGGGACGACCGGGGAGCGGCCTGCGTCTCACTTCGCCGGCACCAATGCCGGCGGCACCTTGGGCTTGCGCTTGGCCTTGGGCTCCGGCTTCGGCTCCGGCTTGGAGGTTGCGAAGGCGGCCGAGAGGTGCTCGGTGCGCCCGTCCCAGGGCTCGATCTCGACCAGCGCATTGGCGCCCGCCAAGGCATGGGTCGACTTGGTCTGCGAGCGTTCGGGGGTGAGCAGGTTGAGGCAACCGCCGCGATCGACCGACTTGCCGGGCTCGCCCATGGGCTCGTAGATGGCCGAGGATTCGTAGCCGTGACACACGCCGCGCGGCAGGCGCTGGGTCGGCAAGGCGGCGCAGATCACCGCGCCGCGGTCGTTGTAGACCTTGACCAGATCATGCTTCTTGACGCCGCGCTCGGCCGCGTCCTGCGCGTTCAGGCGCATGATCCAGTAGTAATAGCCGTCGACCTTGACCCGATGGTCCTCGATATTGAGCAGGAATGAATCCTTGCCGTCGCCCTGCGTGTGGAACGAGTATTTCGAGTGCGGCGTCAGCATCTGCAGCGGATAGCGCTCGAACCGCTCGCCCGAATGCTGCCCCTCCCATGACGGCTCGTATTTGACGATCGGCGGGCGCTGCGGATCATTGAAGCGCTTGAGGCTGTTGCACTCGAATTCGAGCTTGCCGGACTGCGTCTGCAGGCCGCGCAGATATTCCTCGGTGTAGTCTGACGGCAGCGGCTGCGCCTCCGGAACGTCCTTCTTGCGGTTCTCCCAGAACCAGCGGAAGGAGACCGGCGCGCGCAGCTTCTCCTTCTCGGCCGGCACCACGTAATAGCCGCGCTTGAGGAACTTGCGCCAGGAGATCACCTTCGGCAGGTCGGAGGCCAGATAGACCCGCTTGACCCAGTCGATCTCGTTGCAGCCTTCCGAGAAGTAGTTGGCGAGGCCGAGCGGCTTGCACAGCTCGTTGAAGATCCAGAAATCGGATCTCGATTCGCCCATCGGCGCGATCGCGGGCGCCTGGAACAAGATGACGCGATGGTTGAGCTGCTGCTGGCCGTGATGCCCATAGCCGCCGAGCCCGGCCCATTCGCTGATGTCGGTGCGCTCGAAATTGGTGCAGGCCGGCAGCAGCACATCGGCGAACTTGGCCTCGCCCTCGAACCAGATCGACTGGTTGACCACGCATTCCAGGTTCGGCGACTGGTACATCTTCACCCAGCGATTGGTGTTGTTCATGGTGGAGAGGATCGAGCCGCCGTACTTGTAGAGCATGTGCACCGGGGAGTGGCCGGGCGCCGGATAGGAGAACTTGGCGAACTGGTGTTCGATCGACTTGCCGATCCACGGATAGCCTTCGGCCTTTCCGTCCATGATGGCTTCCGGCATCCAGATGCGCGGGATGCGCTGGAAGCTCGAATTCATGGTCGGCAGCTGCGGCATGCGCTGGTAGAGCTCGACCGGCATCGAGGTGTTCTCGAGATCGCCCGACATGCCGCCGTCCGCATAGCCGGGGAAATAGAAATTGAAGTCGAGCGGACAGCCCCATTGTAGGTTGCCCATGTTGATGCCGGGCTTGCCGAGCCCCTGCATCGCGGTCAGGCACACCATGACGCGCGCCCATTGGATGCCGGTCTGGTTGCGGCAGGCGCCGCCGTGGCCGTTGCCCCAGCCGCCGGGCGCCAGGTAGACCCGCTTCCTGCCCCATTCGCGCGCCAGCGCCCGCACGTCCTTGGCCGGGACGCCGGTTTCCTGCTCCTGCCATTCGGGCGTCTTGGGAACCCCGTCCTCGTCGCCGACCAGATAGGCCTTCCAGGTGTCGAAACCGACCGTGTGGGACTTCACATACTCTTTGTCGTAGAGACCTTCCCGGATCCACACATAGGCGATGGCCATCGCCATCGCGACCGAGGTGGTGGGCCGCGGCGCGAGCCACTTGCCGGGCAGGAATTGCGCCGACGCATTGTAGTAGGGATCGACGTGGACGATCTTGATGCCGAGCTTGGCATTCTTGAGCCACTGCCGGCGCACGGTGCCTTCCTGCGCCCCGTACGAGCCCGATGTCGATTCCGGGTCGGCCGCCCAGAACACGATCATGTCGCAGCTCTGCAGGCAGTCTTCCACGGTGCCGTAGGTTTCCGACTGGCCGACCCGCAGCGTATAGCCCCAGTGATGCACCGCGCCCCAGTACCAGCCCTCCCAGGAATCCGGGTTGTGATGCACGCGTGTCATGCCGACCGCATTGGCGAAGCGGAACAGCGCCGAAAGGTAGTAGCCGATATTGCCCCAGGTATGATGCGAGCCGTGCGAGAACGTGATGGCACCGGGCCCATGTTCGCGCTTCTGCCGCTTGATTTCGGTGGTGACGAGCGAAATCGCCTCTTCCCAGGAGATGCGCACATAGCCGGATTTGCCGCGGTTCTGCGGATTGCGCTCGCCATTGGGATCGAAGTCGACGCGCTTCATCGGATAGAGCAGCCGGTCGGGCGAATAGACGATTGATTTCGCGTTCTGCCCATGCGGCGCCAGCGTGGTCTTGGGCGGCGGCGTGAAGTTCATGCCGCGCGCCGCGATGGTCCAGGACTTCGGATCGTCGTCGTCGAAGTCGATCGGCGTCATGCGCACGATCTTGCCGTCCTTGACGTAGACGAACACCGGTCCGCCGTTGGTCATGTTGCAATACCGCATGGTGCCGTCTTCCAGCCGCGTGCCGATCTTCCAGCCGACGGTCTGGCTCATCATCAGGGTCTGGGCGAACCAGTTTGTGAGGTCTTCGCTGCCCTCGACACCGAGGATGAAATCCTTCTGCGCGTTGATCTGGGTGAGCCAGTTGACCGGCGGGGTCAGCAGCTTGGCGCCCCAGGCCGCGTTCTTGAACGTCAGCTTGATGTCCGGGTTGGGATGCAGGCCGGCCCCGGTGGTGATCTTGCCATACTTGAAGGCGAACCAGCGTCCGGTCTCCTCGTCGCGCGCCATGATTTGGGCCACCAGGTCGCGCTCTTTCAGCCGCGCCCGGAACGCGGCATGGCGGAACGCCTGGAGCTTGAGCAACTGCGCCAAGCCGAACAGGATGAGCGACAGCTTGATGGTGGAGAAGGTCATGGCGTCCTCCCGAAGGCGTGTCTTGGTCTTGTGATTTTGACGCGTGCCGGGCTCGGCTGGCCGAGCCCGGATGCGCTGTTCATGGTCCGCTCGATTTCACGGGCGCCCGCGACCGTCAAGGGCACCAGCCGTTCCACCAGCGCGTCGTCGGCATGCTGGGCCGGCAGCGCGACGCTGAGGCTGCCCAGCACGGCGCGCTCCTTGTCGAAGAGGGGCGCGGCGACGCCGACGCGGCCGGCATCGATCTCGCCGCGGCTCACGCTCACGCCGGCGCGGCGAATGGCGGCAAGGCCGCGCCGGAATTCCTCCCAGCCGGCGCCGAGGCCGGCAGCCGCGATCTCGGCGGCATCGTGGGCGAACAACGTCTTGAGGGTGCGGGGCGGCAGATGCGCCAGGATGATCTTCGAGGTGGCGCCGCGGTAGAGCGGCATCAACCGGCCGCGCTCATAGCTGACCGGCTCCTGCGGCCCCCGGCCCATGATCTGATGCACGCACATGACCCGATCGTGGAACAGCCGGCAGAGCAGGACCGTGGACCCTTCGGCGGCATGGCTCACCAGGTCGATCATCACGGCGCGCGCGCCGCGAAGCATCGGATCGCTGGACTGGATCAGCCGATCCATCTGGACGATGGCGGGCCCCAGCGTATAGCCGGCCCCCGCGACCGGGCTGATCAGTCCGGCCTTGGTCAGCTTCTTGAAATACCGATAGGTCGTGGTGGTGGAGACCGCGAGCCTTTCGGCCGCCGCTTCGACGCTCCATTGGGTCCGCTCGGCGGTGAACAGCCCCAGCACGGCCAGCAGTCGGTCGCCGCTGCCATGGGGGATATTCTCCGAGGATGCGCGCCGGTTGAGCATGCCAACTCACTGTGGCGTCGGCTCGGGCGACGCCGTGCGGGTGTTTCGACGTAAAAGCCACAATGTGATAAAAATGTCCAGATTGGAGCAACCCGATAGCCTGCGACAAAAGGATAAAGAGCCCCGCTTTTCCCGGGCGCAGCGCAGCACGTAGCCCGTCAGGCGTAAACGCCCTTATGAGCGCGCGCTGCACCGCGTCCGGGAAATGTCCCGTGGCCGTGCCCGGCGCGAGGTCTTGAATGCGGCCTTCCCTCCCCCGCAAGCAACGGAGGGTAGGCCGCGGAGCGTGGGCCTTAAGCCCCCTCGCCCAGATTTTGCCCGCGGATCGGCAGCGAGCGCAGGCGCTTGCTGGTGGCGGCGAAGATCGCGTTGGTCACCGCGGGCTGGATCATGGTGGCACCAGGCTCGCCGATACCACCCCATCGCTTGCCGGGGGTGGGCGAGATGTAGACCTCGGTCTTTGGCGCGTCCTTGAGGCGCACCACCGGGTAGGTGTCGAAGTTGCCCTGCTCGACGCGGCCATTCTTGACCGTGATCTCGCCGAACAGCGCCGCCGAGAGCCCGTAGATCATGCCGCCCTCGAGCTGCGTCTCGACCCCGCGCGGGTTGACGACAACCCCGCAGTCGCACGCGATGACCACGCGCTCGACCTTGACCTCGCCGTTCGTCACCGCGACCTCGGCGATCATGCCCACGATCGAATCGTAGCTTTCGTGGACAGCGACGCCGCGCCCTTTGCCGCGCGGCATCGGGGTGCCCCAGTCGCCTTTCTCGACCAAGAGATCGATCACCTGCTGGAAGTCCGGGCGATGCGCCAGCAGCTCACGCCGCAGCGCCACCGGATCCTTGCCGGTCGCGTGCGCCATCTCGTCGATGAAGCTTTCCATGAAGAACACGTTCTGGGAGTGGCCGGGCGCGCGCCAGGGCCCAAGCGGTACATGCGTGTTCTTGAGGATCGAGACGATGCGGTAGTTCGGCAGTCTGTAGGCCGTGTTGATCAAGCCTTGCATCGTCTGCGGGTCGAGGCCGTCACGCACGGCGCCGGGGTTCGAGCTGCCGGCCGAGTTGCGCATGTCGAGCGCAATTGGGGTTCCGTCGGCCGCAAAGCCGGCCTTGAAGCGGATGGCGGCCTGCGTGCGGTAACGCCCCTGGCGAATTTCCTCCTCGCGCGTCCAGATCAGCTTCACCGGCTTGTCGACCGCTTTGGAGACCGCAACCGCCTGGGCCACCTCGTCAGGGCCCAACCGCCGGCCGAAGCCGCCGCCGGAGAACGTGTTGTGGACGTAGACGTTCTCGGGCTTCACCCCGGAGGCCTGCGCCGCAAACGTCAGCGCCATGTCGGCGTTCTGGGTGCCGACCCAGACGTCGACACGATCGGCTTGCACATGCGCGATGGCGTTGAGCGGCTCCATGGGCGCGTGCGCGATGATCGGCACGTCGTAGGTCGCCGCGATCACCTTGGCGGCGGTCGGCATGGCGGCATCGACGTTGCCGTCGTGACGCGCTTCCGCGCCCTTCTGGTCGAGGGCGTCGAGATAGTCCTTGCGGAACTGCACACTGTTGGTGGTGCCGGCGGCGCCGACCTCCCACTCGATCGGCAGCGCATTGAGCGCGGCCTGCGCGCGGAAATAACGGTCCGCCACCACGGCGACCGCGTTCTTGAGCCTGACCACCGCAAGGACACCGCGGCGCCCCGCGATCGCGGATTCGTCAACCGATTTAAGGGTGCCGCCGAACACGGGGCATTTGATGATGGCGGCCCGCACCATACCGGGCACGTCCAGATCGATGCCGTATTTCGCCGAACCGTTGATTTTGAGCGGCACGTCCAATCGCGCGACCCGCCGGCCGATGAACTTGTACTGATCCGGCCGCTTGAGCGCCGGCTCGTTGTCGAGCTTGATCGCGGCCGCCTCGACCGCCAGCTCGCCGAACCGGAACGTGCGACCGGTCGGACTGTGCGAGACTTTGCTCATGGCCGCGGCGCACTCCGACGCCGGCACGTTCCAGCGCTTCGCGGCCGCGGCGATCAGGCGTTCGCGGGCGCTGGCGCCGGCCTGCTGGACCATATCGCCGGTCTCGCGCACCGCGCGGCTGCCGCCGGTGCTGAGGCTCCCATAGATCTTGTTCTCCCTGAAATTGCGGTTGGCCGAAGCGTATTCCGGCTTGACCAAGGCCCAATCGCATTCGAGCTCTTCCGCGAGAATTTGCGGCAGGGCGGTGAAGCTCCCTTGCCCCATCTCGGCACGGCCGTAGCGGATGATCACGGTGTCATCGGGCTCGATCACGACCCAGGCGTTGACCTCGCCCGGATAGCGTTTCGCGTCATCGCCCCAGGGACGCGCGCTCAGGCTCGCAGCCTGCGCGGGACCGGCGAGGCCGATGCCGAGCGCAAAGCCGCCTGCGGCGGTGAGCGTGGTGGTGATGAATTGGCGACGGGAAAGAGTTGTATGGGTCATTGTGGTGCCTCCCGCTCACGCGCGCATCAGAGCTGCAGCGCGATGCACCGCGCGGCGGAGCCGCTCGTAGGTGCCGCAACGGCAGATGTTGGTGAGGTTGGCGTCGATGTCGGCGTCGGTTGGGCTCGGATTGGCCTTGAGATAGGCCGCCGTCGCCATGATCTGGCCGGACTGGCAGTAGCCGCACTGCGGCACTTGCTCAGTCAGCCACGCCTGCTGCACCGGATGCATGCTGTCGGGCGAGAGCCCTTCGATGGTGATGATCTCGGCGCCCTCGACGCTGCCGACCTGCACCGAGCAGGAGCGCATGGCCTGTCCGTTGACGTGCACGGTGCAGGCACCGCATTGGGCGATGCCGCAGCCGAATTTCGTTCCCGTCAGCCCGATCTCCTCGCGCAAGACCCAGAGAAGCGGGGTGTCGCCCTCGACATCGAGCTGATGCGAGGTCCCGTTGACCTTGATGTTGATCATGACGTGGTTCCGCGATGTGGTTGCGTGATGTGGATGAGCGCGCCCACTCTGCCGGCGGCCGGCGGGCGCAAAACCGGACCGCCCTTTGAATGGCCCCAAACTAGCACGCCCTGGATCGGGGGCCTAGCGGTTGAAATGGCCTGCGCGAGCGCAATCCTTTTACCGTACGCCGGGAATAATGCGCTTGGCGGGGCTTGAACTCGGTCACGCCGAGATGCTCATCAAACGGGCGCCGATCGGAACGTATGCGAAAACGGCGGTACGACTGTACGCGACTTGGCGGCGATCAACTCCGTGCGTCGGACGATCGCGGCGGCTCGCTGAACGGGCCGGCGCTTGCGGGTGCTTGATCGCAGGTGATGCCATTGGAACGGCGATATGTCACGTCGCGCTGATCAGCCCCTGACCTCAAGCCCTGCCGCCCGCTGGCCGCAACACCACCAAGGCATCGAGCGCCAGGCCGCCCTGGCCCTGCGGCAACGCCACGAACGGATTGATATCGATCGATTCGATCACGTTCTCGAGGTCGACCGCGAGATGACCGAGCCCCACCAGGGCCGCCACCACGGCCTCGCTGTCGAGCGGGCCCCTGCCCCGATACCCCTTCATCAGCGCTCCGGCACGGGTGCGGGCGAGCATGTGGCGGGCCTTCTGCGGGCTGACCGGCGGAACGCAGAATGCCACGTCCCGCACCAGCTCGAGCAGCACGCCGCCGCTGCCGGCCATCACCACCAGGCCCATCTCGGGGTCGCGATGCAGGCCGAGCACGAGCTCCAGGCCGCCGCGGATCTGCCGGCAGACCAGCGCACCGGCGAGCGGGTGCTGTTGCAGCTTCAGGCGATCCGACATGGCCTCGTATTCGGCCGCCACCTCGGCGCGGCTCGAAAGATTGAGCGCGACCCCGCCGGCATCCGATTTGTGCGTGAGCGTGGCGCAAACCGCCTTGAGCACGACCGGATAGCCGATGCGATCGGCGGCGTTCAGCGCTTCGGTCGGCGATGTCACCAGCGCTTCCGCCGGCGAGAGGACCCCATAGGCGCGCAACAGGTCCTTGGACTCCACTTCATCGAGCGCCGTCGCCTGCGCGTCCAGGCGGGCTCCCATGCCCGCGATTGCTTGCGCTTGCGCGGCCGTCGGGCTTCGGTTCGACGCGTCCGCCGTGGTGGCGAGCCGTTCGCCTTCGCGCGCCCGCGCGACGCTCGCAATCGCGCGTAGCGCCTTGTTGGCCTCTTGCAGGAACGAGACATGGGGGGCGCGGGCCCGCAGCGCGCGGCTGTGATCGGTTTGCCCGTGGGAGACCGGCGTGACAAAGGCGATCGGCTTGCGGGCGCCGCCCGCCGCGCAGCTCTCGACCATCGCGATGTAGTTCTCGGCGCGGGCGGAGCCGGCCTCGCGCGGCAGCGCCTCCTGCAGCAACAGCATGTCCAGTCCAGGATCGGCCTGCATGGCCTCGATCGAGGCCAGGTAATTCTCGGCGCTGGTCAGCACCCCAAAGCCGCCGTCGATCGGATTGCTCACCAATGATCCGACCCCAAGCACGGCGTTGAGCCGGTCCGTGGTTTGTGGCGCCAGCGCCGGCAGTGCCAGCTCGTTTCGCTCCGCGCCGTCGAGGATGAGGCCCCGGAAGGCGCCCGACAGCGTGATGACGCCGAGGCGGCGGCCGGCCGGCGCACCCGTATGGGCGAGGAGCTCGGTGGTCTCGACCGCATCGTCGAGCGTGTCGGCCCGGATGACGCCAAGCTCGCCGCAGAGCGCGTCGAAGACCTGGACGCTGCCGGCGAGCGAACCGGTATGCGCCATGGCGGCAGTGCGCCCGGCTTCCGACTGGCCGAGCTTCACCGCCACGATTTCCTTGCCGGCCGCGCGCGCCATGCGGCAGGCAGCGGCGAATTTCTGCGGGTTCGCGGTCGCCTCCACGTAAATGATGATGACCTTGAGCTCGGGCTGGTCGGCAAAGAAGGCCACATAGTCGGGCACCGACAGGCCGGCTTCGTTGCCGCTGGTGATCAGATATTCGGCCCAGATGCCGCGCTCCTCGAGCGCCGCATTGATGAAGATCATCATGCCGCCGCTCTGTCCGACCAGCGCGACCGGGCCGGCGCGCACTGCCAGAGGCCGATCCTCCGTCAGGGTCACCAGGGAGCTTTTGGCGCACACATTGCCCATGCAGTTGGGGCCCGATACGCCCAAGCCCGTTTCCGCGATCACCGCCTTGAGCTCGCGGCCGAGTGCCGCGGCCTCACGGTCGAAGGCTTCGCCGAAACCCGCCGAGAACACCGTGGCGCTGCGCGCACCCGCCACCGCGCCGTTGCGCAGCGTCTCGGCCACGCCGGCCGCCGGGACCAGGATCACCAGGTGATCGGGCGCTTCCGGCAGCGACTTGAAATCCGGATAGCAGGGCCGCTCCCAGATCTCGCTCCGGCGCGGATTGATGAAATGGATCGGGCCCGGAAACTGGTAGCGATTGAGATTGCGCCAGACACGTGCCGCCCAGCTGCCGGCTCGATCGCTGGCGCCGACCAGGACGACGTTGCGCGGCGCGGTGAGCGCCGCGACCTTCCGCTTCGAGGCTTCGAGATCCAAACCGTCCTCCCGCAATCGCCTCGCCGTCTTTGTTGGCGTCAACCGGAGCCACACCGGTCGCGAAGGATGTCTTTGAGAAACGCCCTCGGCAAGCGCTGTCGCTAACCCCGATGGCGCAAGGCATCGACCAGCAGGGCAAAGGCCGTCGAGGACTGCAAAGCCGTTGCTCCGTTCCGCGGGGAAGTGGTGATCGCCACCAAGTTCGGTTTCGAGCTCGACCCCAAGGGCGATCCGCAATGGGTCGGCCTCAATAGCCGGCCGCAGCACATCAAACAGGCCGTCGAAGGTTCCCTCAAGCGCCTGAAGGTCGACACGATAGAGCCGCTGCTCTATCAGCACCGCGTCGACCCGGACGTGCCCTCATGATATTGAAATATAAGGCGCAGCAGTGCTCCGCCATGACGGAGCTCGCCGCGCCGGCCCTGCGTCACAACGAGAAGACGTAGAGCATCGAGCACGCATTGGCGAGCTTGAGCTCAGCCGGCCGCGCCCCGAGCCAGTGCGGGCCGGCCGCCACCGCGATGTATTGCTTGCCGTTGACCGCGTAGCTGATCGGCGGTGCCATCACGCCGCAACCGGTATCGAAGCGCCAAACCTCCTGCAAGGTGCGGGCGTCGTAGGCCACCAGGGCGCCCTCCCAAAGGCCGGTGAACACGAGATTGCCGGCGGTCGCGAGCACGCCGGACCAATTCGGCAGATCGGTGCGGGCCACGGCCTTGATCTCGCCGGTCACGGGATCGAGCGCCTTGATGCTGCCGGTGGTCTGCTTCAGGCGCTTGTTGCTGCCGCCGTCGAACCGGTCGCGCGGCTTCACGGGGCCGCCCTGGTCCACGAAATCCTTCTGCTCGACCAGATTGATCTCGCTGCAGCCTTCCGACGAGGGAATATAGATGAGCTTGAGCTCCGGATTATAGGCCGCGGGCTCCCAATTCTTGCCGCCGGATGTTGCCGGGCAGCG
The DNA here is from genome assembly GCA_035552735.1 of Xanthobacteraceae bacterium. GTDB lineage: Bacteria > Pseudomonadota > Alphaproteobacteria > Rhizobiales > Xanthobacteraceae > VAZQ01. The sequence goes on along the minus strand of DASZKX010000148.1, from coordinate 3,867 downwards.
CGTGCCCACTGGCTTCGCGCGCGTCGCATGAGTGCCTTCGACGTAGGGCTGCACGTCCTTGTTCGGATCGTAGTCGAGGGGCCGTCCGGTCTTTGGGTCGAGGCCCCGGGTCCAGTTCAGCTCGTCGACATATTGTTTGCCGGCGACGAACGAGCCGTTGGCGCGGTCGAACGCATAGTAGAAGCCGTTGCGCGCGCCGTGCACCACGAGCTTGCGATTCTCGCCGTTGACGATGGCGTCGATGAGCTGGTGCTCGGAGATCTCGTCGTAGTCGTAGGGATCGTTGGGCGTGTACTGGAAACCCCACTTGATCTTGCCGGTGTTGGGATCGAGCGCAAGCACGCTCGCTGCCCACTTGTTGTCGCCCGGGCGGAATTCCGGATCGTAGTCGGGACCGGCATTGCCGATGCCTTGGTAGATCGTATCGGTGTCATTGTCATAGGTCGCGGTGACCCAGACCGATCCGCCGCCGTGCATCCAGCGGTCCTGCCCGTCCTTCCAGGTCTCGTTGCCGGGCTCGCCCTTTCCCGGGATCGTGAAGGTGCGCCAGGCTTGCTTGCCGGTGTTGAGGTCGGTCGCGTCGATCCAGCCGCGGATGCCGTATTCGCCGCCGGCGGAGCCGATGATGGCGAGGTCGCGGATGACGAGCGGCGCGAGCGTCACGCTCTCGCCGTTCGCGGGCTCGGCGACCTTGCGCTCCCAGATCTTCTCGCCGGTCGCGCGATTGAGCGCGAAAAGGCGCCCGTCGAGCGCGGCCGAGATGATCTTGTCCTTCCACAGCGCGACGCCACGGTTGTTGACGCCGCAGCAGGCGACGTCGCCGGCCCAGACGCGATCGACCTCGGGATTGAATTTCCAGCGGATGACGCCCTTCTTGCCGCCGGTGACGTCGATCGCATAGACCGAACCCCAGCCGTCGGTGATGTACATGATGCCGTCGTCGACGAGCGGCGTCGCTTCCAGATTGCCGTTGGCGTGCTTGACGCCGGCTTCCATCCCGCCGAGCCCGACCGTGAAGGCGAGCTTGAGGTTCGCGACAGTCGTGGTGTCGATCTCCTTGAGCTGCGAAAAGCGATGGCCCTGATAGTTCTTGTGGTGGAGCAGCCAGTTCTGCGGCTCCTTGTCCGCATTCAAGGCGCGCTCGAACGTCATGTCGGCGGCACGAAGCGGGGTCAGTGCAGCGGTCGATAGAAGCGCGACGGCGACAAGGCTGAGCAGCTTTGCATTCTTCATGACGACTCCTTTTATCCCTTCGGACCCCACGCACGACTGCCGATCCGTTATTATTATTCGCGGTTTCGTGGTCTTGCCGCAAGACCCACCCGGCCCGGACGTGTCGTTGCCGAAAATTCCATCCGCGGATAGTTCCAGAAGAATTCAGGGCCTCCGACATGATGCTGGCGATCCCTCGGCATGCTGGCGATCCCTCGGCGCGAGGCCTCCGGAGAGAAGATCGGGCTCGTCCTGGCGGGGCTTGCGGCTCTCGGTGGATGCCTTTACCCTCGCTGGGATAACCAACAACCGACCTTCGTCGAGAACGGGAGAGGAGCCCCGCCGTGATCCGCCGAATCCTCCGACCAAACACGTCCGTTTGCATCGCCGTTCTGGTGTGCGCGCTTGCTCCGCTCCTGGTGCGGGAGGTCAACGCGCAGGCGGAGCTCACCGTCCCGGCGGGACTGCCCGACTGGGCCTTCAACATCCCGGACAAGATCCAACCATCCGCTGTGCGGCCGGAAGGCATCGTGAAGGCACCCGGCAGCGCGAAGGAGTACGACGCCGCCAAGATCGCCGGGAACGCGAATCCCCCAGACTGGTTTCCCGACGAGCACCCGGCCGCGCCGCGATCGGTAACAGGCGGTCCGGGGATCAGATTTGCCTGCGGCTCGTGCCATCTTATGTCCGGCCAGGGCCATCCGGAAGCCGCCGACATCGCAGGCCAGCCGTCCGAGTACCTGATCCGGCAGATGGCGTACTACAAGGCGGGCACGCGTCAGGACAACGCACGCATGGGCCCCATCGCGAAAGCCACGTCGGACGAGGACATTCGCCAGGCCGCCGAATACTTCGCGGCGTCGAAACCCGCCGTGTGGGTGAAGGTCATCGAGACCGACACGCCGCCGAAGACGTTCATCGCCACCGCGGGCCGTCATCGTCAGCTCCTTCCCGACGGCGGCACCGAGCCGATTGGACACCGTATCCTTGAGATCCCCGCCGATCCGTTCCGCACGGAAATCCGCGACCCGCATTCCGGTTTCATCGCCTACGTGCCGCCTGGCAGCATCGCCAGAGGCGAAGCGTTGGTCAAAGGCGGAGCGTCCGGGAAAACGGTGCAATGCGCGCTCTGTCACGGTGAGGATTTGAAAGGCCTGGGCGAGGTCCCGCGGCTCGCGGGACTGCAACCGCTATACGTCGCACGACAGCTCTTCGATCTGCGACACGGCTCGAGCGCGGGCAAAGCTGCGGCCTTGATGAAGCCGGTCGTCGCCAATCTGTCGGAGGACGACATCATCGCGATTGCCTCATATCTCGGCTCGCTGCCTCCACAGTAGGGATCACTGCATAACCGCTGCTCCTCGGAATGCAGTCCGGGTGTGGAGCGTCAGGCAGCTTCGTACCACAAATTCCACCGACGCCTCTCAGAAGTCCGGCTTGTCGGCAGTCGGCACATGCGCGTCCCCGTCGGAAAAGAAATGTCCATCATACTCGTGTTGCACATTTTCAGCGCAGACACGTTCCTCCCACGGATTCGCGTCGCGGCCATATGTAATTGTCGCCGACCAGGGCATGGCGAAGACGCCTTCATCCTCCACCGTGAATTCGAGCTGCAAGCCCTTGCCCCTGTAGCTGGGATCGATAGTAGCGCCAACGGGTGGCCATTCCTTTTTGGCTCGATCTAGCGCTTCCTTGGTTGCTTCGTAGTCAATGAGACGGTAGCGCTCGACCACGTGCAAGGCTCGCGTATACGGAGTGCCGAAACGGTCGATCATCCGGTACGGCCCGACCTTGACCCCCACGGTGTCGACGACCAGCGTGTCGCCTTGGTAATGGCCGACGGAATCCCCATGCACAGATGGGATCACCCTCGCGGCATGAGGCTGGTTCAGCCGCACTTGGCGGAAGTCATCGTCGTGCTGATAAATGATCGTGACCTTGTCGGGCTGCTGCAGCAGCCGGACGTAGAAGTTCCAGAAAATATAGGGCACGGGATTCTGTAGACACTGGCTGTCCGGGTCTGGAAAAGCCCGGCCCGACAATGAGACGTCGCCGAACTTCTTGACAAGCTCGGCGGCCTCGGGCTTCAGAATCGGGTTGCTGTAATCGCCGACCAGCTGATCGGGATTGCTCGCGCCGGAGCGGAGCCGCGATTTGTTCCGCACTGGGCCTGGCCCCGACAACGGCGGCCCAAAGCCGATCCCGGGATGCGCCCAGGCGCCGGAAAAATCCGGAATCGATGCGGCGTTGGGGGTGGCCGATGTTACAGCTGCCGGCGCCGCTGTTTGGCCCGAGGCCGGTGCTGCAACTGCTGCCGTCAATATCACCAACACGGGCAAGTCCCTGCGCACATTCATGCCAACCTCCCGTTCGTCGTCGGGCACGCCTTCTATCCAAGGCGGCCAATCGCCAGGGACCCCTTGGTTCTATGCGATGTCGATCAGCGTACCGGAATCGAAGCCGATTGAGTAGCCGGATACGGTGGACACAAGATGAACCGCTCGAGCTGCCGGTCTAACCTCACAGAGAGGTCCCCCGGCTCTGCCGGGGTGGCAGTAGAAGTTTGACAATTACGGCGGTCGTCCATCGATGAAACTCCCGACTCGTGAGCCACCACGCACACAGAAGGGAGATTCACGATGGACGGGAACGAAA
>DASZKX010000147.1:0-8009 GCA_035552735.1 Xanthobacteraceae bacterium | reverse complement strand
GGCCGCATGATCCGCCTGCGCGCAACCGTGACCGACAGGCTCAGCGCCTGCCTGCAGGGCATCGTGCTCGATCGCATCCGCTGGACGCCGGTGCGGCAGAAGTGCGTGAATTGAGCGTCTGCGCGTGGCCCTCGATCATCGATGTGCACCCGGAACTAGCGGCGTAGGGCGCAATCGCTTTATTGCGCCATCAGCCTCGCCAAGCGGCGCAATAATGCGATTGCGCCCTACCGGTCGATCCGGATCAGCGCCCCCGGATCGCCAGCTTCTGCCCCGCAGGGCATCGTGCTCCGCTGGACGCCGATGCGGCAGAAGTGCGCCAATTGAGCGTCTGCGCGTGGCCGTCGATGTGCACCCGGAACTAGCGGCGTAGGGCAATCGCTTTATTGCGCCATCAGCCTCGCCAAGCGGCGCAATAAAGCGATTGCGCCCTACAGTCGATCCGGATCACGCCCCGGGATCGCCAGGTTCTGCCCTGCAGGGCATCGTGCTCCCGGTGCCAAGATACTAGCGGTTCTTATGACCCGGCCGGAGTTGGGCGCCGTGGCAACGCTGATCCCCGGCCGCATCATGCACAAGGTGGTGCTCGGCGACTGACCCTCACTCACCCGCGCAGCACGACCCGCACGCCGTCGATGACGAATTGGACCGCCAGCGCGGCGAGCAGCACGCCCAGCAGGCGCGACAGCACCACGCTGCCGGTCACGCCGAGCATGCGTTCGATGCGATGGGCGCCCCAGAAGACGCCGAAACATGCGGCAATCACGATCACGATGACGGCGAGCAGCCCGACCAGCAGGAGCGGTTGATCGCGGGCTCGCCCGGCGAGCAGCAAGGTCGCCGTGATGGCGCCCGGCCCGGCCATCAAGGGGATCGCCAGCGGGAAGGCGGCAACGTCGTGCAGGTGCTCCTCGATCGCCTCCTCGGCCTGCCTTGACTGCCGTTCGATGCGCGCCCCGAACGTCATTTCGGATGCGACTCCGAACAGCAGCAACCCACCGGCGATGCGAAACGCCGGCAGCGTGATGGCGAGCATTTCCAAGAGCCAGTCTCCGATCAGCGCCGTGCCGGCGAGGATCGCGGCAGCGATGAGGCAGGCCCGAAACGCGATCCGCTGGCGGGTCGCGGCCGGCAGTCCCTGGGTCACCGCCAGGAAGGCCGGCGTCAACCCGACCGGGTCGACGACGACCAGCAGCGTTACCAAGGCGGAGACGAGATAATCAGGCGGCATGGCGCGGTTGTAATCGAAGGCGGCGCCGGCCCCAACTCGGCGCCGCGCAAGGTTTCGGCGCGGCCGTCCGAATCATCGAAAATTCGGCCTGCGGCAGGGGCCTCGCGGGACCTCCCGCTCTTGACGATAAGTACCTGAATTACCATCTAAAATCAGGTCGATTCCGGCGCGTTTTGCGGGTGGCGCGGGGCAAATGAATCGGCTAAGAGCTGCAGGCACCAACCGCGCGGGAATTTCCATTGGCCGATAACGACGAGCTGCCTCCAGGGGACGGGGATCCCACCGATATTCGCCCCGTCTCGATCACGGAGGAGATGAAGCGCTCCTACCTCGCCTACGCGATGAGCGTGATCGTGGCGCGGGCGCTGCCGGACGCGCGCGACGGCCTCAAGCCGGTGCACCGGCGCATCCTCTATTCGATGCACGAGAACGGCTACGAATGGAACAAGCCGTATCGCAAATCGGCGCGCGTGGTCGGTGACGTCATCGGCAAATATCATCCGCACGGGGATCAGGCGGTTTACGACGCGCTGGTGCGCATGGCGCAGGATTTCTCCATGCGGCTGCCGCTGATCGACGGCCAGGGCAATTTCGGCTCGGTCGACGGCGATCCGCCCGCGGCCATGCGCTACACCGAGGTGCGGCTCACCAAGGTCGCCAATGCGCTGCTCGAGGATCTCGACAAGGGCACGGTCGATTTCCAGTCCAACTACGACGACTCCGAGCGCGAGCCGACCGTGTTGCCGGCGCGCTTCCCCAACCTTCTGGTCAACGGAGCCGGCGGCATCGCGGTCGGTATGGCGACCAACATCCCGCCGCACAATCTGGGCGAGGTGATCGCGGCCACGGTCGCCCTCATCGACAATCCGGCGCTCGCCATCGAGGACCTGATCCGCATCATCCCGGGCCCCGATTTCCCGACCGGCGGCATTATTCTCGGCCGCCAGGGCATACGCTCGGCCTATCATCTCGGTCGCGGCTCGATCGTGATGCGCGGCAAGGTCGACTTCGAGACCCTGCGCAAGGATCGCGAGGCGATCATCATCAGCGAGATTCCCTATCAGGTGAACAAGGCCACCATGGTGGAGCGCATCGCCGAGCTGGTGCGCGACAAGAAGATTGAGGGCATCTCCGACCTGCGCGACGAATCCGACCGCGACGGGTACCGGGTGGTGATCGAGCTCAAGCGCGACGCCACGCCCGACGTGGTGCTCAACCAGCTCTACCGATTCACGCCGCTGCAATCGACCTTCGGGGCCAACATCGTGGCGCTCGACGGCGGCCGTCCGCTGGTCATGAACCTGAAGGACCTGCTGGTGTCCTTCATCGTGTTCCGCGAGGAGGTGATCTCGCGGCGCACCAAGTTCCTGCTCGGCAAGGCGCGCGACCGCGCCCATGTGCTGGTCGGCCTCGCCATCGCGGTCGCCAATATCGACGAGATGATCCGGCTGATCCGTGCCTCGCGCGACGCCAACGAGGCGCGCGAGGCCCTGATGGGACGCGATTGGCCGGCGCGCGCAGTCGAGGCCATGATCACGCTGATCGACGATCCGCGCCACACGGTGACACCCGAGGGCGCCTATCGGCTTTCGGCCGAGCAGGCGAAGGCGATCCTCGACCTGCGCCTGCAACGGCTGACCGCGCTCGGTCGCGACGAGATCCAGGCCGAGCTCGACAAGCTCGCCGACGAGATCGCCGATTATCTCGATATCCTGCGCTCGCGCGCTCGCATCCAGACCATCGTCAAGGACGAGCTCAATGCCGTGAAGGAGGAGTTCGCCACTCCGCGCCGCACCGTCATCATCGACCAGGAAGGCGAGATGGAGGACGAGGACCTGATCCAGCGCGAGGACATGGTCGTCACCGTATCGCATCTGGGCTACGTCAAGCGCGTGCCGCTCTCCACCTATCGGGCGCAAAAGCGCGGCGGCAAGGGCCGCGCCGGCATGCAGACGCGCGATGAGGATTTCGTCTCGCGCCTGTTCGTCGAGTCGACCCATACGCCGGTGCTGTTCTTCTCCTCGCGCGGCCAGGTCTACAAGGAAAAGGTCTGGCGGCTGCCGGTGGCGGCGCCGCAGTCGCGCGGCAAGGCGCTGATCAACATCCTGCGGCTGGAGCAGGGCGAGCTGATCACCACCATCATGCCGCTGCCGGAGGACGAGCGGACCTGGGCCGAGCTCGACGTGATGTTCGCCACCACGCGCGGCACCGTGCGGCGCAACAAGCTGTCCGATTTCGTGGACGTGCGCCGCTCCGGCATGATCGCCATGAAGCTCGATGAGGGCGAGGCGATCGTCGACGTGCAGATCTGCACCGAGCGCAACGACGTGCTGCTCACTAGCGCCGGCGGCCAGTGCATCCGCTTCCCGGTCGCCGACGTGCGCGTGTTCCAGGGCCGCACCTCGATGGGGGTGCGCGGCATCGCGCTCGCGGAGGGCGACAAGCTGATCTCGCTTTCGATCCTGCACCACGTCGATGCCACCGCCGAGGAGCGCGCGGCCTATCTCAAGCGCGCCAGCGCGGTCCGCCGCGGCGGCAACGGCGAGGGCGAGGAGGTCGCCGTCGATGCCGAGGAGGCGACCGGCGCCATCGAGCTGGGCGAGCGGCGCTACGTGGACATGTCGGCGGCCGAGCAGTTCGTGCTCACCGTTTCCGAGCGCGGCTTCGGCAAGCGCTCCTCGTCCTACGAGTTTCGCACCACCGGCCGCGGCGGCAAAGGCATCGTGGCGATGTCCATCACTAGCCGGAACGGCCCGCTGATCGCTTCCTTCCCGGTCGAGGAGCAGGACCAGATCATGCTGGTCACCGACGGCGGCCAGCTCATCCGCTGCCCGATCGACGGCATCCGGATCGCCGGGCGCTCGACCCAGGGCGTGATCGTGTTCTCCACGGCGGAAGGGGAGCGCGTGGTCTCGGTCGAGCGGCTCACGGAAGAGGGCGAGGAGAACGGGGAGTAGGCCAGTCGTAGGGCGGATTAGCGGCCGGAAGGCCCTGGCCTTTATCCTCGACGGAAAATGGCCGCGTAATCCGCCGATGCGAGTAACGTGGGAATGGCGGGTTACGCGCGCACGGCGCCGGAGTTCGTGTGAACCGCTATCGGGGGCGCTAACCCACCCTACAAGCAACAAAAAAGAATCAACCAATCAATCGAGCTGCAGGTTGAGCGCCTTGACGATCGGGGCCCACCGGCCGATGTCGGACTGGATGATCTTGGTAAGCTCCTGGGGTGGGCCGCCGAGCGCGTCGCCGGCGAGGCGATCGAGCGCGGCTTTCATCTCGGGGCTCTGCAGCGCGACATTGACCGCGCCGTTGAGCTTGCCGATCACCTCGGGCGGCGTTCCGGCCGGCGCCAACAGGCCGGTCCAGGCGCTGGTGGAGAAATCCTTAAAGCCGCTTTCGATCATCGTGGGTACGTCGGGCAGCAACGGGCTGCGTTTCGCGCTGGTCACCGCCAGAGCCCGCAGCTGGCCCGACTTGATCAGCGGCAGCAGGACCGAGATGCCCTCGAAGGTGAATTGGACGTGACCCGCGACCACATCCTGGATCGAGGGTCCGCCGCCCCGATAGGGCACGTGGATCACATTGATGCCGGCCTGCGATTTGAAATATTCGCCGATCAGGTGCGGGAGGGTGCCGATGCCCCCCGATGAGAAGTTGATCATGCCGGGGTGCGCCTTGGCATAGGCCACGAGCTCGCCCACCGACTTCGCCGGCACCGCGGGGTGCACCACCAGGATGTTGGCGGTGGCGGCGACCAGCGCGACCGGATCGTAGCTCGTGAGCGGATCGTAGCCGGCGCTCTTCTGCAGCATGGGCGCGATGACGAGCCCGCTCGAGCTGGAATAGAGCAGGGTGTAGCCGTCGGGAGCGGCCCGCGCGGCCTCGGCCGAGCCGATCGTGTTGCCGGCACCGCCGCGGTTGTCGATGATCACGCTCTGCCCCAGCGCCGGCGATATCTGGTTGGCGACCAGGCGCGCCATCACGTCCACCGGCCCGCCGGCGGGGGTGGGCACGATGATGTGCACGACCCGGCTCGGATATTTGTCCTGCGCGGCGGCGACCTGGCATCCAAGCAGAGCCTGGAATCCAAGCAGGGCGATGAGGGCGATTGCGGCTGCGAGCCGCGCGCGGTTAGGGGTCACTGTTCTCTCCTTCGCACATTTTCCCGGAGCATCATGTCCAGGTGTCGGCGCCAAATCCAAAAATGCGATCCGGATCAGGTGTGCCGGCCGACCGCCTTCTCCAGGATGCGGACCATGTCGGCATAGCCGCGGGCGCGGGCATAGTCGATCGCGGTCTTGCCCTGCTCGTCCTTGAGGTCGCCGTCGGCGCGGGCCGCGACCAGCGCTTCGACCGTTTCGGTGTGCGGCTTGTCGCCATTGCCGAGCACGACCGCAGTGATCAAAGCGCTCCAGCCGCGCCCATTGACGTGGTCGATATCCGCATTGGCCTCGATCAGGGCGCGCACGATGTCGATGAAGCCGAGCTGGGCGGCTGAGATCAAGGCGCTGCCGTTGTCGCGGCCGATCACGGCGCGCGCATTGGCGCCCGCGGCCAGCGCCGCCTTGAGGGTCTCGATGTCGTTGTTGATGGCCGCGATGGCGAGGACGTCATAGCCGTCGGCATCGTGCGCATTCGGGTTGGCGCCGAGACGCAACAGCGCCTGCGCGGCCGCATGCTGGTGGCGGAAGGCGGCCACGATGAGGGGCGTGCGGCTGTTGGCATCCTGGAGGTTCGGCTTTTCACCGTCGGCGATGAGCTGCTCGATGGCGGCGACATCGCCGGTCGCGGCGGCGGCGTGCAAGCCGGCGTAGATGCGCAGTTCGCGCTCGCTCGGCGGCGTTTGCGCCATGAGCGGGGTTGCGGGCGCGGCCAGCATGGCCAGCCCCAATATGGCAATCGACAAAGCAGCAAAGCGGCGATTCATGGCCAGTCCCGGTGATCGTAGGCCCAATGCCTGATCGGCGGAGATTCTAGCACGTCTGCGTAGTCAGGCGACCGAGATTGTCGGGCGCCACGTCGCCGTGGACAAAAGGCCGCGTGGCGGGCGCAAGGCGCGCCGTGGACCGGGAGGGGATCTCGGAGGAACTCTTACTGGGGCAGGCGGTCGGTGCTGACCAGCCGAACCGTGCGGGCCTGGCCGGCAACCTGGCTGCGGTCGAGGAGGCAATTCGCCCCGTAATAGGGCCATGCCCGCTCCGTGCACTCGCTGCCAAGCGGGCGATAGTCGAGCCGGTCGGTCTTGACCATGGGGGCCGAGGTGCCGGCTTCGACGGCCGGGCTGAATCCCGGTAAAGCCATCATGATTGCGGCCCCCAGGGCGGCCGCCGCGATAGCTGAAAGAGTCCGATAAATCAACATGTCGCATCCCCCCATTCATGCGCCCCTTGAGGCGCCCGAAACCACCCTCTTGCTGTATTGGTTGCGCCATGAGGCCGGAAGGTTCATGCGGGGCACATTTTTTTTGCGGGGCGGCGGATGTTCGCCGTCCCCCCGGGGGCTCGGGAGCAATGCCGACCGGACCTGGGCGGTCGCCGAGGGCGGCGGGCTTGCGGTTCCCCCTGCCGACGGGTTAGACCGCCAGCCATGCTGCGTGTCGCGCTCTTTCCCGGCTCGTTCGATCCGGTGACCAATGGCCATGTCGATCTGGTGCGCCAGTCCGTGCGACTGGCCGACCGGCTCGTGCTGGCGATCGGAACCCATCCCGGCAAGGCCCCGTTGTTCGGCGCAGAGGAACGGCTCGCCATGCTCGAGGCGGCCTGCACGCCGCTCGCGCGCGCCGCCGGCTGCGAATTGCGCTGCATCACCTTTGCCGACCTGGTGGTGGCGGCGGCGCGGCGCGAGGGTGCGACCTTGCTGATCCGAGGCTTGCGCGGCTGCGCGGATCTCGATTACGAAATGGAGATGGCCGGCATGAACGCAACGATGGCGGCCGATCTGCAGACGGTGTTCCTGCCGGCCTCGCCGGCGGTTCGCCCGATCACCGCCACACTGGTCCGGCAGATCGCATCCATGGGCGGCGACGTGACGCCTTTCGTACCGCCGTCGGTGGCGGCGCGGCTGAAGGCAAGATTCGCAGGCTGAGCATTTTTTCAGAAAGTGCATTTTCGGAGATGCGGTCTCCGGTTTTCTGTCCGAAAATGCGACGCAGATAAGTCATTCCATCCCGGGAGCTCCCATGACACGCCTGGTTCGCCTGTTCGCCGTCCTGTTTCCAGTCCTGTTGTTTCCGGTCTTGTTGATTCCAGTCTTGGCCGCCCTGACCTTTGCGGCGCCCGCAAGCGCCCAGCCGCTGCCGGCGGGGGTCGACCCGCAGAACGCGATCCTCATCGACACCAAATACGGCCGCATCGTCATCAAGCTGCGGCCCGACCTCGCGCCCAAGCATGCGGAGCGGATCAAGACGCTGGCGCGCGACAAGTTCTACGACAACGTGCCGTTCCATCGGGTCATCGGAGGCTTCATGGCGCAGACCGGCGATGGCCAGAACGGCGACGGCACCGGCGGCTCGAAATATCCCAATCTGCCGGCCGAGTTCACCCAAACACCGTTCACGCGCGGTGTTGTCGGCATGGCCCGTACCCAGGATCCGAACTCGGCGAACAGCCAGTTCTTCATCATGTTCGGCGACGGCTCGTACCTCAACGGCCAGTACACCGTGGTCGGCCAAGTGGTTTCCGGCATGGATGTGGTCGACAAGCTCAAGAAGGGTGCGGGTCAGAGCGGCGCCGTCACTGATCCGGACCGCATGCTCAAGGTGCAGGTCGGGGCCGACGCC
>DASZKX010000146.1:0-1907 GCA_035552735.1 Xanthobacteraceae bacterium | reverse complement strand
GATGTGCCTGTGGAACAATCCGGCCGCCGCCGACTTTCGTCTCTGCAACAACACCTCGAGCCGGGTGGGCATTGCGCTCGGCTACAAGGACGCCGAGGGCTGGACCACCGAAGGTTGGTGGAACGTATCGTCGCGCAGTTGTGAAACCCTGCTGAAGGGCACGCTGATCGCGCGGTATTACTACATCTATGCGCTCGATTATGACCGTGGCGGTGAGTGGTCGGGACAAGCCTTCATGTGTTCGCGGGACAAGGAATTCACCATCAAGGGGACCGAGAATTGCCTGGCCCGCGGCTTCGACCGCACCGGCTTCTTCGAGGTCGACACCGGCGAACAGCGAGCCTGGACCGTTCAACTGACCGAATCGAGCGAACAGCAGCCCGGGCAGAAGGTGCCGGGCCTTCCGGGCACGGTTGACCCGAACAGGCCCGGCGGGATTCCGGGCATCTCCAGCACGCCGGGCACCCCTCCTCCGGCTCCGCCACCCGCCGCGGCGCCCGCAAGCAAACCATGAGACGTTTGCGCCGCATCAAGATCCTCGCAACGCTTGGCCCTGCTTCTTCCGACAGCGCCATGATCCGGCGGCTGTTCGAAGCCGGCGCCGACGTGTTCCGCATCAATATGAGCCACACCTCGCACGACAAGATGCGCGAACTGGTCCAGACCATCCGTAACGTCGAATCGAGCTATGGCCGGCCGATCGGCATCCTGGTCGACCTGCAAGGCCCCAAGCTGCGGCTCGGTTCGTTCGCCGAAGGCGCAATCCAGTTGCAGAACGGCCAAAGCTTCACGCTCGATTCCGACAAGACGCCGGGCGATGGCACCCGCGTCCAGCTTCCGCACCCGGAAATTTTGGCGGCGCTGAGGCCGGGTCACGCGCTGCTACTCGACGACGGCAAGGTGCGGCTGATCGCCGAGGACACCACGCCCGAGCGCGCCGTCACCCGCGTCGTGACCGGCGGCCGGATGTCCGACCGCAAGGGCGTCAGCCTGCCCGACACCGACCTGCCGGTCTCGGCGATGACGCCAAAGGACCGCGCCGATCTTGAAGCAGCGCTAGTGACCGGCGTCGACTGGATCGCGCTCTCCTTCGTGCAGCGCGCCGAGGACGTGATCGAGGCCAAGAAGCTGATCCGCGGCCGTGCCGCCGTGATGTCCAAGATCGAAAAGCCGCAGGCGATCGACCGGCTCCCCGAAATCGTGGAGGCCTCCGACGCGCTGATGGTGGCGCGTGGGGATCTCGGCGTCGAACTGCCGCTGGAACGGGTGCCGAGCCTGCAGAAGCAGATGACGCGGCTGGCGCGGCGCGCCGGCAAGCCAGTGGTGGTCGCGACCCAAATGCTGGAATCGATGATCCAGAGCCCGGTGCCGACCCGCGCCGAAGTCTCCGACGTGGCGACCGCGGTCTATGAGGGCGCCGACGCGATCATGCTGTCGGCGGAATCGGCGGCCGGCAAATTTCCGGTCGAGGCGGTCTCGACCATGAATCGCATCGGCGAGGAAGTCGAGCGCGACCCCACCTATCGCGGCGTGCTCAACGCGCAGCGCGCCGAACCGGAGCCCACCGTCGGCGACGCGATTGCGGATGCGGCGCGGCAAATGGCCGAGACGCTCGATCTGTCCGCGATCATCTGCTGGACCGATTCAGGATCGACCGCGCTGCGCGTTGCGCGCGAACGGCCGAAGCCGCCGGTGGTGGCGATCACGCCCAATCTCGTCACCGGGCGCAAGCTGTCCGCGGTGTGGGGCGTGCATTGCGTGGTGGCGGAAGACGCGCAGAATCTCGACGACATGGTGGACCGCGCCGGCAGCATCGCCTTCCGCGACGGTTTTGCGAAGGCGGGACAGCGCATCATCATCGTGGCAGGCGTCCCACTCGGCACCCCCGGCACCACCAACATGGTGCG
>DASZKX010000145.1:0-27469 GCA_035552735.1 Xanthobacteraceae bacterium | reverse complement strand
GCAACCGATGGAAGTCTTCGCCAAGCCCGACCAGGAGCACAGCGCCGGACGCGATTTGGTGAGAGCGCACGTCTTGGCGCTGGATACCGCCTCCTACGACCCGGACGCGCCTTGAGCGCGCCGATAAGTTTGAATGTCATCACCGGGCTTAGCCCGCGCAGGGCATAAGGGCGTCTGCGCATAGCGAAGGCGACCTTCGTCACGAGGCTTCGGCCCGCTCGGTCGCCCGACCAAGCCGCTCGTCAGCTACCGGACCAATCGACAACTCTCCGGGTGGCTCCTTCCTCCACTGGTGACACACGCCCTCGGGGCGCACAAAATGCTCTAAAAAACAACCCCGCCGAAAGCGGGGTTGCAGGCGACGAGGTCCCGCCGCGCATTCGCACGGCGTCAACACCTTATTGCAGCGATCGTCATTCCTCGGTTCGGGCAGCCGGCTCTTCGTAGATCTCCACCTTCGGATACGACAGCACCGCGGCTCCGCTGGCGGGCTTCAATGATCCGGTAAGTTCCGGCTCCTGATCGGCCGGCAGGTTTTCTCCGACCACGATGGCCGGACCGGAGGACGGCTCGGTGCCGGGATCGGCGACCGGCGACGTTTCCGTCTCCGCCACAACCGCGTCGGGCTCTGCGGGGGCGGAAACGCTCGCCTGCTGCGAAGTCGCGGGCGCGCTGATTTTTGCCTGCGCCACTTGTGTCAAGAAAACATCGAGTTGCGCTTTCGTGATGCAGGTCTCGGCGCCGCCGTCATCGGAGACGCACAGCCGATGGGTGTCGATATGTTGCCAGGACTCGGTGAGAGCCTCGACGGTCTCCTCGAGAAATATGACGCGCTGCTCAAGCGTCTCCACGGTTTTCACGGGCACCAGAACCATGTCATGGGCGGGCGAAGCGAGGGTCTCGGAATCTTCGGCGCGCACGATTTGCGCGGCCCCGAAGGTGAACCAGAAAGCCAGCACGGCAACGGCGGCAACGGCGGAAGGTCTAGCAGAGCGAGACTGCATCGTCGTCTTCATGTGGTACTCCAGTTGATACAAGGGTGTGGACCGCCCCGTTCTGATTTTTTCGCCCCGGCCGGCCAAGCATCCGGTGATCGGCAAGCATTTCAAGGAATGTCTGCAAATCGGCGCGGCCTATCGAAGGCGTTGGTTTGTTGCTGGAGAATTGTCCCTCTTCTCCAGTCCCGCGAGAGGATGAAGCGGCACGCTTAACGAACCCTTGCGGATCAGTCATCGCCGCGCTGGTCGCCGGAAAGTTTTCCGTAGGGTTAACGGCTTGCGCAGATCGTGGCCCCGCCGCAGCGATCGGCCGCAAGTCACTGGCACGCACGACTGGACTCGCGACGCGAGACGTACACGCGCTTGATGCGATCGATGAGGGACTTGCGGCCGGTTGCCGGCCTACACGAAGCGAGCGCGCTCAGGAGCAGGTCCAAACACCCCGCTGGACGGTCTTGTGCTTGACGGTTCGCTTGGGCCACTCGAAACGGCAGTCGGGAGAATCATCCTCGTAAAGCGAATACGGGTAATAGCCCCCGTACGAGTAGTAATTGGGATAGCCGAACAAGGTGTAGGGATAGAAACCTCGGTAGAAGCCGTGAAAGCCGCGGAGGCCCCTGGCGCTGTGCACGCGACCGATCGGATCGCTGTTGGCGACTCCTGCCATGCCAAAGGCCGAGCAGATCAGAACGGTTGCCACGCCACTCATGAATTTGTGCATCGAAAAACCTCCTGCGCGAATGCCGTGCCGCCCCGCCGACCAGGCGACAGGATACGGCCGAGCACCTTGATATTGATCAAATTGGTTCGTTCCAAGTATGCGGAATGCCTAAGACTAGGTGCTAGTCATAGATGAATTGCCGAACCGTGTTGATCGCCCCATAGGCGTCGAGGTTCTCGTGGCCGCCCTCGGGAAAGCGCACCATCCGCTTCGGCTCGTGCGCCAGCGCGAACAGGCGCTCGCCCAGGCGGATCGAGATTCCGGGATCGCGCTCACCGTGCATCACCAGCAGCGGCACGCTGACCTTTCCGATCAGCTTATCGGAGCGAAACTGGTCCTTCATGAGCAGGCGCACCGGAACGAGCGGCAGGATCGAGGCCGCGACGTCGACGGTCGACGTATAGGGCGCTTCAAGCACAAGCTTGCCGATCGGCTGCTGCGCCGCGAGCGCGACCGCCGGGCCGGTGCCAAGCGAGAATCCCCAGACGATGATGCGTTCGCTCGCATAGCGCGCCGCCACGAACGCATAAGCGGCGCCGACATCCATCAGCAGGCCCGGTTCCGTCGGATGGCCGGTCGAGCCGCCGTAACCCCGATACGACAGCGCCAGTAATCCGCTCCCGTCCTCGGTCACCGCGCGTAGGCGGCCGACCCGGGTCGCCAAAACGTCGCCATTGCCGGGAAAGAACATGACGACCGCTTTGCCGTCCCGCGGCGGGACGTGCCAAGCGATCACCCTCTCGCCGTCCACTGTCTCGAGCACAACTTCTTCGGCGGCTGGAAATCCCGCATCGACCGGCGAGGTTCGAACCGTCTGCGGCGGGCGGTAAAGCATGTCGCGTTGTTTGAGGTAAAGCACCGCCACGCCCCCGACGTAGGCGGCGAGCGTTACGCCGAGCGCCCATTTCAGGATCATCATTGGCCTGACGCGCATTTCCGGCCCCGCTCCTGGCGCTTTCTTGAAATTCTCACGATCCAGACAGGCTCAGACCTTGGCCGCGCGGCAGACATTGCGCAACGGTTCGCCGGCGGTAAGGCGCGCAAGATTCTCCCCGAACAGCGCCTTCTGCTGCGGATAGCCGGACGAGCCGCCGCCGGCGATGTGCGGCGAGATGATGACATTGGGCAGATCCCACAGCGGGCTCGTCGGCGGAAGCGGCTCGATCTCGGTGACGTCAAGCGCGGCGCCGCCGAGCCGGCCGGCCTGCAGCGCGGCGATCAGCGCCGCCCCGTCGACAATGTCGCCACGCGCAACATTGACCAGGAACGCCTTGGGCCTCATGGCGGCGAGCGCGGCCGCGTCGATCAGGTGATGGCTGGACGGGTCCGAGCTGGTGCAGATCACGACCGCGTCCGCCATGGCCAGCGCCTCCGCAATTCGCTCGCGACCAAAGACCCGCTCGACCGCACCGCCGGCGGTTCCGGCGCGTGACACCGCGATCACGCGGGCATCGAAAGCCTTGGCCTTGCGGGCGACCGCGCGGCCGATCGCGCCGAGACCAAGGACGCACACCACCGTGCCTTCGAGGGTTCCGACCTCCGCCATGGCCTCATCGTGGCGCCAGTGCCGGGCCAGCTGGTCGGCGTGCAAGTCCGGCAAGCGCCGCACCAGCGCGAGCAGCAAGGCGAGCGCATGCTCGGACACCATCGCGGCCTTGACCCCCGTCGCATTGGTCACCGTCGCCCAGCCCGGCAGCCCCATGCGCAAGCCGCCATCGATGCCGGCGGAGGTGAAATGGATCCATTGCAACGCTTCGCCGGCATGGCGCCGCAGCGCCTCCCCGTAGGCGGCCGAGCAAACCCGGTTGCTGGTGACCAGGATCGCGGCATCGCCGATTTCGCGGGCGATGTCGCCGGGCGCGGCAGCGATCGCCCATTGCAGCTGCGGAAAGTCCCGCACCAGCCCGACGATCGGCTCGTCGGGGCCGAAGGGATAGAGGACAGCCTTCATGGCGTTCACCACCGGAGGGAGCGTTTACGCTCTTGGCCGCCGCAGGCACGCGGCCTTCCCAAGTTCCTTGCATTTCCCCCGGGCGGCGACTAGGTCAGGCGCATCCCAACCGAGACCCGAATATGGCCCAATCCCGCGTGCCGACGGTGAGCTTCGTCTCCCTCGGCTGCCCCAAGGCGCTGGTCGATTCCGAGCGCATCATCACGCGCCTGCGCGCCGAGGGCTATGAGCTCACCCGGGCGCATGCCGGCGCCGACCTCGCGATCGTCAATACCTGCGGTTTTCTCGACAGCGCGCAGGAAGAATCGCTCGCCGCCATCGGGGCGGCGCTGGCGCAGAACGGCAAGGTGATCGTCACCGGCTGCATGGGGGCCGAGCCCGAAAAGATCACCGCGCGCTACCCCGACGTGCTCGCCGTCACCGGGCCGCAGCAGTACGAAAGCGTGGTCGAAGCGGTCCATCGGGTGGCACCGCCGCAGCACGACCCATTTCTCGACCTGGTCCCGCCCGAGGGCGTCAAGCTCACCCCACGCCACTACGCTTACCTCAAGATTTCAGAGGGCTGTAACAACCGTTGCACCTTCTGCATCATTCCACGGCTGCGCGGCGACCTGGTCTCGCGGCCGGCTGCCGACGTGCTCGGCGAGGCCGAGCGCCTGGTGGCGGCCGGCGTCAAGGAGCTGCTGGTCATCTCGCAGGACACCTCCGCCTACGGGATCGATCGCAAATATGCGGCGAGCAGTTGGAAGGGGCGGCAGGTTCCGGCCAAGTTCATTGCGCTGGCTGGCGCGCTCGGCGAGCTCGGCGTCTGGGTGCGCCTGCACTACGTCTATCCGTATCCCCATGTGGACGAGGTCATTCCGCTGATGGCGGACGGCAAGGCCCTGCCCTATCTGGACGTGCCGTTCCAGCATGCGAGCCCCGACGTCCTCAAGCGCATGAAACGTCCGGCCGCGCAGGAAGAGACCCTCGAGCGCATACGGCGCTGGCGCGCCATCTGCCCCGATCTCACCATTCGGTCGACCTTCATCGTCGGCTTCCCGGGCGAGACCGAGGCGGACTTCCAGCTGCTGCTCGATTGGCTGGGCGAGGCCGAGCTCGATCGCGTGGGCTGCTTCCGCTACGAGCCCGTCAAGGGCGCGACCGCCAACGATCTCGCGGAAGCAGTGCCGGCCGAAGTGAAAGAGGAGCGCTGGCATCGCCTGATGGCATGCCAGCAGGCGATCTCGACGCGACGGCTCAAGCGCAAGCTCGGCACCCGCCAGCAGGTCATCATCGATGCGGTCGGGCCGACGGTCGCCAAGGGCCGCAGCAAGGGCGACGCGCCGGAGATCGACGGCGCGGTCTATGTGAAGAGCCGCCGGCCGCTGCGCGTGGGCGAGATCGCCACCGTCAAGATCGAGCGAACCGACGACTACGACCTGCACGGCACCGCGGTCGGGTTCTGACACGCAAATACTTGTCCCGGCCTTGAGCCGGGTCCGTTCCAGACTCGGAATTTGAAACGGTCCCGGCTGAAGGCCGGGACAAGTAACGCAGCGTTAACCGCCGGCGGTCCCCCTCTTCGCAAGCCGTCAAAGCTCGCCTACGACCTTCACCACCGCATTCGTCAACGTAGCAAGCTCGTCCGGCGAAATCGTGAAAGCCGGCGTGAGATAGACGGTCGAGCCGAAGGGGCGGATGAAGACACCCTCCTGCACGAAGCGGGCGCGCAGCGCGTCGAGATCCTCTATTCGGTCGAGGTCGACCACGCCGATCGCGCCCTTCACGCGCACCTGCCTGACGCCCGGCATGCCGCGGCACGGCGCCAGGCCCTGCTCCAGCGCGGCCGAGATGGCTGCGATCTGTTGCAGCCGCGGCTCCGCATCGAACAGATCGAGCGACGCATTGGCGGCCGCGCAGGCGAGCGCATTGCCCATATAGGTCGGCCCGTGCATCAGGGCTTTTTTCGGATCTTCCGACCAGAAGGCTTCGAACACCTTGGCGGTCGCGACCGTGGCGGCGAGCGGCAGCGTTCCGCCGGTCAGCGCCTTGGAGAGCGTGATGATGTCCGGAACCGCCGCTTCGCAGCCGAACAGGTTGCCGGTGCGGCCGAAGCCGGTGAAGATTTCATCGAAGATCAGCAACAGATCATGCCGGTCGGCGGCCGCGCGCAGCGCCTGCAGCACCGCGACGTCATGGAACAGCATGCCGCCCGCCCCCTGCACCAGCGGCTCGACCAGGATACCGGCGATATCGCCGGTATGGCGATCGAGCAGGTGGGTGAGCGCGGCCGTGCTTTCCTCATCGCGCGGCAGGTCGACGATGAAATGCTCCGGCAGCAGTCCGGCGAATAACGCGTGCATGCCGGAGTCGGGATCGCACAAAGCCATGGCCCCGGTGGTGTCGCCGTGATAGCCGCCTTTGAAGGCCACAAACCGGGTGCGGCCCGCGACGCCGCGGTTGAGCCAGAACTGTACCGCCATCTTCATGGCGATCTCGACCGCCACCGAGCCGGATTCGGAAAAGAACACGTGGCTGAGATCACCCGGCAGCAGCCCCGCCAGCCGTCGCGCCAGGGTCAAGGCCGGCTCGTGGACCAAGCCCCCGAACATCACATGGGGCATCATGGCGAGCTGCCGCTCCATCGCGGCTCTTATATGCGGATGGTTGTAGCCGTGGCAGGCGGTCCACCACGAAGCGATGCCGTCGATCAGCTCACGGCCGTCGGACAGCACGATACGGCAGCCGTGAGTACGCTCGACCGGCAGCGGCGGCCGGGCGGTCCGCATCTGCGCATAAGGCAGCCAGATGTGGTCGAGACCAGCGCCGTACCAGTCGGGCGGGCGCTGGCCTGCGCTGTCGGCCGATGAGCGGTGCTTCCATTCCATGGCGGATGCAGTCATTTTGGTTGGCGAAGCCATGGGAGCACTCTACACCAGCGTGATGCGGGAGCCGGTTTTCCCGCCGCCAATAGCAGCCACGAAGGGGTCATGCGCTCGCTGGACGAATTCGCTGCCGCCAAGCTGGCCGAGCTCGAGCGCGCCAATCTTCGCCGCCGGCTGGTCGATACGACCCGTTTGGACGGAATCTGGGCGCTGCGCAACGGCCGCCGCCTGCTTTCGTTCTCCTGCAACGATTATCTCAACCTGTCCCAGGACCCGGGCCTCAAGGCGGTGGCGATCGATGGGCTGCAGCGCCACGGGATCGGCAGCGGCGCCTCGCGGCTGGTCACCGGCAATCATCCGGTCTTCGCCGCGCTCGAGGGGAGGCTCGCCGGCTTGAAGCAGACGCAGGCGGCCTGCGTGTTCGGCTCCGGCTATCTGGCCAATATCGGCATCATCCCGGCCTTGATCGGCGCCAAGGATCTCGTGCTCGTGGACGAGCTCGCCCATGCCTGCCTGTTTGCCGGCGCGCGGCTTTCGCGCGCCACCGTGATGCCGTTCCGCCATTCCGACCTCGCGCATGTGCAGGCGTTGCTCGACCAGCACCGCGCCCGGCACCCGCGTGCCTTGATCGCCACCGACGGGGTGTTCTCCATGGATGGCGACTTGGCGCCGATCCCAGGCTTGGCCGCCGTGGCGGAGCGTTTCGATGCCTGGCTGATGACCGACGACGCCCACGGCATCGGGGTTGTGGGCGGCGGGCGCGGCTCGACCTTCGTCAACGGCGAGAAGGCCGCTGTCCCGCTGCAGATGGGCACCCTGTCGAAGGCGATCGGCGCCTACGGGGGCTATCTCTGCGCCTCCGCTTCGATCATCGAGCTGATCCACAATCGCGCGCGCAGCTTCGTCTATTCGACCGGCCTGCCGCCCGCGATCGCGGCCGCCGCGGCCGCCGCCATCGACCGCATTGAGGCCGACCCGGCCTATGCGGCCCTGCCGCTCGCCAAGGCGCGATCCTTCACGCAGCGGGTCGGCTTGCCGGAGGCGGAAAGTCCGATCGTGCCGCTGATCGTGGGCGACGCGGAGGCGGCGCTACGGGCCTCGCGCCTGCTGGAAGCCGAAGGCTTCCTGGTCATCGCGATCCGGCCCCCGACCGTGCCGGCTGGCACAGCGCGTCTGCGCTTCGCCTTCACGGCCCAGCATCCCGACCGCGAGATCGAACGGCTCGCCGACTTCGTCCGGGCCCGGATCCTCACGGCCCGGCCGGAAGCGCAGGCGGCGGGTGCGCGGTAACTGGAATGAGCGCGATCTTCGTCAGCGCGACCGGGACGGATGTCGGCAAGACCTTCGTCACCGCCGGGCTCATCCGGCATCTTCTCGCGGGCGGCTGCGCGGTCGATGCCATCAAGCCGGTGGTGAGCGGATTTGATCCGGCCACGCTCGCAGCGAGTGACCCGGGAGCGCTCTTGGCGGCGCTGCGCCGTCCAGTCACGCTCGCTGAAGCGCAGCGCATCTCGCCCTGGCGGTTTGCGGCACCGCTGTCGCCCGACTTGGCGGCGCGACGCGAAGGCCGCGCCATCGATTTCGACGCCGTGACCGGATTTTGCAGCTCCGCCGTGGCGGCCCGCCGCGGCCATCTGTTCATCGAAGGCATCGGCGGCATCATGGTCCCGCTCGACGCAAGCCACACCGTGCTCGACTTGATCTCGCAGCTGCGGCTGCCGCTCCTCTTGGTGGCCGGGACCTATGTGGGCACCATCAGCCACACCCTGACGGCGCTGCAGGTCCTGGCACGGCGCAATCTCGATGTCGCCGCCGTGGTGGTCAGCCGGAGCGCCGGCAGCGCTGCCTCGCTCGACGACACCGTGGCCACGATCGCGCGCTTTTCGGATTCGATCGATGTGCTCGGCATCCCGCGGCTCGCCGATGCCGCGGCCGGGCACCCGGCCTTCGCCGCCATCGCGAAATTGCTGTGATGTTGGCGACGGACCGTGGGACCGTAGGTTGGGTTAGCGCGGCCCCTGTGCTCGTTTAAGAACGGGCGGTTGATCCGCGCGTAACCCAACATTCGGCATTTCGGCTTGCTGATAGTCCTGTTGATGCTCTACCCCTCCTACAAGCCTCACGGAATCAGAATGCTCGATCCCGTGGTGGCGCGGCCTTCCATGTCGCGGTGCGCCTTGGCGGCGTCCTTGAGGGCATAGCGCTGGTTGACCGGGATCTTCACCTTGCCGCTGGCCACGACGCTGAACAGGTTGTTGGCGATCGCCAACAGGTCCTCGCGCTTGGCCGCATAGGTATTGAGGGTCGGACGGGTGGCGAACAGCGAGCCCTTGGTCTGCAGAATGTTGATATTGAAGGCCTCGATGGAGCCCGAGGCATTGCCGAAGCTCACGAACATGCCGAGCGGCTTGATGCAATCGAGCGAGGTCGGGAAGGTCGACTTGCCGATGCCGTCATAGACCACCTCACATAGCTTTCCACCGGTGATCTCCTTCACCTTGGCGACGAAATCCTCGTCACGATAGAGAATCGTGTGATGGCAGCCATTGGCCTTGGCGAGCTCGGCCTTTTCCTTGGACCCGACCGTGCCGATCACATTGGCGCCGAGCAGGTTCGCCCATTGGCACGCGATCGAGCCGATGCCGCCGGCGGCCGCATGAATGAGCACGTTCATGCCGCCGCGGACCTTGAAGGTCCGGTTGAGCAGGTATTCGACCGTCATGCCCTTGAGCATCATGCCGGCGGCCTGGTCGTAGGTGATCGACTCCGGCAGCTTGACGGCGCGCTCGGCCAGGATCAGCCGCTCGGCCGCATAGCCCCCGAGCGCCGAAACGTAGCCGACGCGATCGCCGACCTTGATCTCGCTGACACCGGGACCGACCGCCAACACCTCGCCCGCACCCTCGTTGCCGGCGACGAACGGCAGCGTTTGCGGCGGTGGCGGGGGATAGAGCCCGGAACGGAAATAGGTGTCGATATAATTGACGCCGCAGGCGTACTGCTTGATCCGGATCTGGCCCGGTCCCGGCGCCGGCACCTCGACGTCCTCATACGTGAGCACCTCGGGCCCGCCCGTCTTATGTACCCGCACTGCTGCGACCATTGCATCGCTCCCTTTGAATTTGCCTTGTTGGATTTTCCGTATGATCCGAAACTGAGGACGCCGGCATCGTGTTCCAGCCTGATCGCACGATCAAGCAGGCCAGGTCATTGAATGTCATTGAATGTCATCGAATTACGCTTCGGCGAAAGACCCCCTGGCTTCCGGATCGGCCGAAACGGCCGACATGTCAACGCTTCTCGGTGAGACCGACGCAGAGAAAATACACCGCCAGGACGACCAGCCCGCCCGTCACCATGGGGCCGGGCGCGAGCCCGCGCGCCAGTGCGTCGGCGGCGAGCAGCGACCACAGGACGACCGCCGCCGTGCTCACCATCCGCAGCCGCACGACACGAAACGGATGCAGGAACTTGAACGGCACGAATGTGAGGACGGCGAGCACCGCAACCAGCAAGGCGGCGAGCCAAGGCGCCGGCTTGAGGACGAACAGGTAGAAGGCCACCACGTTCCACAGGGTCGGGAAGCCGCGGAAATAATTGTCTGCGGTCTTCATGCGGCGGTCGGCGAAATAGATCGCGCCGGTCATCACGATGACGATCCCGGCCGCCGCACCCAGCCAAGCCGGCAGCAAGCCGCCCGCCGCGATCGCATAGGCCGGAACGAACACATAGGTGACGAAATCGACCACCAGATCGAGAATATCGCCCGACCAACGCGGCAACACCTCGGCCACCTTGATGGCGCGCGCGAAGGTTCCGTCGATACCGTCCACGATGAGGGCGAGGCCGAGGCAGAGGAACATGAAGTCGAAAGCGCCCCGCACCGCCGCCAGCAGCGCCAGCAGCGCCAAGCCGGCACCGCTGGCGGTCAGGGCATGAACCGAGAAGGCACGAGCATAGCCCAGCAATGTCAAGGTATTACGCTCCGTTTCTCAATCCCGATGCGCAGGCTTGACGGTATACTCGATTTGCCTCTGCGGGCGTGTCAATAAAGGGGCAACAAAGGATTGGATATGTCTGCGCCCACGAACCCATTCCACGCCCCATCTCGGAGTCGGTGCGCCGTGGCGGCCGTGGCAGCACCGGCATTCCAGGAGCGGTTCCCATGAACGGCATTGCTTGAGCGGTACCGCATGAGTGGCGCATCGGCCGAGGTCGTGATTATCGGCGGCGGGCCCGTGGGACTCACCGCCGCGATCGCGTTGGCGAGCGCGGGCGTCGAAACCGCGCTGGTGGCGCGGCCCGCCGGCGCGCCCGACAACCGCACTACCGCGCTGCTGGCGAGCTCTGTCACCGCCCTCGACACGCTGGGGGTCTGGCAGCGCTGCCGCGACGACGCGGCGCCATTGCGGGTGATGCGCATCATCGACGATACCGCCCGCTTGCTGCGGGCCCCGGAGGTGCATTTTGCCGCCAGCGAGATCGGGCTCGACGCCTTCGGCTACAATATCGAGAACCGCTTCCTGCTCGCCGCGCTCGACGCCCGCGCGCGCACGCTGCGCGCCCTCACCTTCATCGCGGATGACGCGTGTGCCATCGCGATCGAGGCCACCCGCGTCACGGTCGAGCTGCGGGACGGCCAGCCGCTCAGCGCCAGGCTGGCGATCGGAGCGGACGGATACCGTTCCCTGTGCCGGAACGCCGCCGGCATCGCGACCGACGGCGCCCGCTACCCGCAGACCGCCCTCACCTTCAATCTCGGCCACCAACGGCCGCATCAGGACAGCTCGACGGAATTCCATACGCAGAGCGGGCCCTTCACCCTGGTGCCGTTGCCGGCACGGCGCTCGAGCCTGGTAATGGTGGTCGATCCCGGCGAGGCCGCGCGCATCGCGGCGCTCCCGGAGGCGGAGCTCGCCGACGAGATCGAACGCAGATCCCATTCTGTCCTGGGCCGGATAGAGCCGGAGCCGGGCCGCGGCGCCTTTCCGCTGGCGACGCAGACCGCCCGGCGTTTCGCGGTCGCGCGTGTGGCGCTGGTCGGCGAAGCCGCCCATCTGCTCCCGCCCATCGGCGCGCAGGGCCTCAATCTCGGCCTGCGTGACGCCGCCGCCATCGGCGAGCTGGTGGTGGCGACGCGCCGGGACGGCGGCGATGTGGGCGGGTCCGACCTCGCCCATCGCTACGACAGTTCGCGGCGGACGGACGTGACCAGCCGCGCCTTTGCGGTCGACCTGCTCAATCGAAGCCTGTTGTCGGATTTCCTGCCCCTGCAGGGCGCGCGCGGCTTGGGCCTCTATCTCATGGAGCGCATCGGCCCGCTGCGCCGCGCCGTCATGCGCGAGAGCATCGCGCCGGCGGCGGCGCAGCCGCGCCTGATGCGTGGGGAGGCGCTCTGATGCGCGCGACCCCATGGGCCCGCACGGTTTCCTCATACAAGGCGGCGCCGCGCCGAGCGGGCGGACTTGGCTTGTAATTTGCTTTAACAAACCAGGGTAAGGCGATTTGCTGCAGGCTCGGGCGCGGAGGCGTCCGCAGCTCCCCAGCGTGCCGCCCCAGAATGGATCGAGAAACCGGATCGCTCATGAAACTACCGCGCAATTTCTTCAAGCCGCTGGCGGTCGGGGCGCCGATGCCGCTGCGCGAGTTGCCGGTGCGGCTCGAGCGCATGATTCATTTCGTGCCGCCCCATATCGAGAAGCTGCGCCTGAAAGTGCCGGAATTGATCGCGCAGGTCGACGTGGTGCTCGGCAACCTCGAGGACGCCATTCCGTCCGACGCCAAGGAGGCGGCGCGCCGCGGCTTCATCCAGATGGCCGCTGCCTGCGATTTCGGCGCGACCGGACTATGGACCCGGATCAATGCGCTCAATTCGCCCTGGGCGCTCGATGACGTGGTGGAGATCGTCGGCGCCGTCGGCGACAAGCTCGACGTGGTGATGTTGCCGAAGGTCGAAGGCGCCTGGGACATCCATTATCTCGATCAGCTGCTGGCGCAGCTCGAAGCCCGGCACTCCCTGACGAAACCGATCCTCATCCATGCCATTCTCGAAACCGCCGAGGGCGTGCAGAACGTCGCGTCGATCGCGACCGCTTCGCCCCGCATGCACGGCATCAGCCTCGGCCCCGCCGACCTCGCGGCCTCGCGCGCCATGAAGACCACGCGCGTCGGCGGCGGACACCCGGACTACAAGGTGCTCGCCGATTCCGCCGGCGAGGGGCACGAGCGCGCCGCCTTCCAGCAGGACCTCTGGCACTACACGATCGCCAAGATGGTCGACGCCTGCGCGGCCTGCGGCATCAAGTCGTTCTACGGACCGTTCGGCGACTTCTCCGATCCGCTCGCCTGCGAGGCCCAGTTCCGAAACGCGTTTCTCATGGGCTGCGCCGGCGCCTGGTCGTTGCACCCGACCCAGGTCCCGATCGCCAAGCGCGTTTTCTCGCCCGATCCGGCTGAGGTGGCGTTCGCCCAGCGCATCGTGGATGCCATGCCGGACGGCACCGGCGCCGTCATGATCGACGGCAAGATGCAAGATGATGCCACCTGGAAGCAGGCCAAGGTGCTGATCGACCTCGCCCGCCTGGTGGCCGCCAAGGACCCGGACATGGGGCCGCGGTATGGCCTCTAGCGCCGGGTTCGATCCTGGACTATGCGCATGGGCATGAGCAAAACCCGTATCGCCAGATTCAAGCTCGGCCAGGTGGTCCGGCACCGGCTGTTTCCGTTCCGCGGCGTGGTCTTCGACATCGATCCCGAATTCAACAATACCGAGGAATGGTATCAATCCATTCCGGCCGAGGCGCGGCCACACAAGGACCAGCCGTTCTATCATCTGTTCGCGGAAAACGCCGAGAGCGAATACATCGCCTACGTATCGGAGCAGAATCTGCTGCCGGATACGTCAGGCGAGCCGGTACGGCACCCGCAGGTCGCCGAGGTGTTCGAGAAGGATCGCGACGGCGGTTATCGGCCGCGGGTCTCGTCGTTGAATTGAGGAGCCGGTGCGGTCGCGACGGCGGGCGGCAGATCGAAGCAGCGCGATTATTTCGGTGCCGCCTGCTGCTGTTGCAACTGCTGCTTCTTGTTGAATTCCTCCTGCAGCTTCTTCTGACGTTCCTCCAGAACCTTGGGATCGGTCGGCGCTCCGTCATAGGCCTTGGCGAAATCGGGCAGCGGCAGCGTAAGGCTGACGGCCTGGCCCTGGCTGTTGATGGCCTGCACCACCAGGCTTTGGCCCTTCTTCAGCTTGCCGATCAGCTCGGCGCTCGCCTCATAGTCGGCCATGCAGCCATTGGGAAAGCAGATCATGTAGGGCGCGTTCATCGGCTGGCCCTGATCCACGATGGCGCGCGTGCCCTGCGGGAGCTGCATCCCGAGCGGCAGGGTGACGCGGAGAATCTTGCTGGCCGAACCTTCGGGCTCGATCAGCACGGCCCCGACGACCAGCATGCCGGTATCGATGCGTCCTTCCTTGCCGGTGAAGCAGACCTGCGTAGCATTGGCCTCCTGGCCCTTCAGGCAAACCTTGGTCCAAGGCGAATAGGTCAGCGGCGGCACCTCGGGTGCGCCTGTCGCATTGCCTGCGGGAGCCGGCGCCTGCTGCGGCGGGGCTTTCGGCTGCGCTTTGGGCTGGGCCCTCGGGGCCGGCGGCGCCTGGGCGAAGGCCGGCGCACTGGCCAGCATGACGGTCAGCAGCGCCCCCGCCCCAAACGCGATGGCCCCACGCGCGACCGAAAACGTGCCATCCCCGGGACGGGCCGGTGCGGAGGCGATCCTGGCATTCATGGCGAAATCCTCTTGCTCGTCGTTCGCGACGCCCCCCGGGGGCGGATCGAACGGCCCCCCGGCGCGCAATAAAGCACGTCAGGCCGACCGGAAAAAGTGGTGATCGCGCCGATGCCCCGGCGCGCGAAGGCGCGATGCATACCTGGCAGGTGCCGCGATGCCGGCACCGCCGGCGCTACATCAGCGCGTCGCCGGCTGCTGGCCTTCAAGCTTCTTGCGAGCTTCTTCGGCGCGCTTCTGCAAGTCGTCCTGCAGCTTCTTCTGCTGCTCCTCGAACACTTTCGGATCGGTGGGCGGTCCGTCATAGGCCTTGCCGAAATCGGTGAGCGGGAGGACCAGGCTGATCGGCTGACCCTGGCTGTTGATGCCCTGCACCACCAGGCCCTGGCCCTTCTTCAATTTTCCGATCAGCTCGGCGCTCGCCTCGTAGTCGGCCATGCAGCCGTTGGTGAAGCAGATGATGTAGGGCGCGTTCATCGGCTGCCCTTGATCGACGATGACCCGTGTGCCCTGCGGGAGCTGCATACCGAGCGGCAAGGTGACACGGAGAACCTTCTTGGAATCGCCCTCGGGCTCGATCAGCACCGCGGCAATCACCGGCATGCCTGATTCGATGCGTCCGTCCTTGCCGGTAAAGCAGACCTGCTGGGCATTGGCCTCCTGCCCCTTCAGGCAGAACTTGGTCCAGGGCGAATAGATGAGCTGGGGCTGCTGCGCCTCGCCAGCCGGCGGCTGTTGCCCTTCCGCCGGCTTCTGCGGCTGGGGCGCACCCTTGGGGGCTGCCGCGGGCGCCCGGGGCGCCGCTTTGGGCTGCGGCGCCTGCGCGAACGCCGTCGCCCCCAAAGTGATCGCCAGGACGGTCGTGGTCAGTGCCAGAGCCAAAGCGCGAGCACCCGGCCGGGCCGGTCCGGAGGCGATCCGAACATTCATGACAGGATCCTTTTGCTCTCCGCTCTCGCAGCCACCCGGGCCGGGTCGAGCGGGCACCCCTATTGTCAGGCTGTGTCGGCACCAAATGCGGCGGGAGCGTGACGCCTACCACCCTCTAATACCCCAATTGCCGTGTGCGATAAAGCGCGCCGAGAATAATAGTGATAAAAGGAAATGCCGACTCCCAACGGCTCGGCAATCGTTCGAAGCTAAATCAATTCAACCCATCACAGATCGGCTCAACCCAAATTCGATCGCTGCCCGTGACCTCGCTCACCCTCACCCGCAGACCTGCGCCATCCCGCCGCGCGCCGATTTGCGTCGCTCTCGGTATCGTCTTGCTGCTGGGTGCGAGCAGCCCGACGGCGGCCGGCGCCGGCGAAGCGCGTCATGCCATCGCCATGCACGGCGATCCGGCCTTGGCCGAAGGCTTCACGGCGGCGCGCTACGTCAATCCGGATGCCCCCAAGGGCGGCCGCCTGGTGGAGGGCGTGCTCGGCAGCTTCGACAGCCTCAATCCGTTCATCGTCAAAGGCCTTGTAGCCCAAGGTATTCGCAGTCCCTTCGTCAGCGGGAGCAATGTGATCAGCGGCTACGTGGTCGAAAGCCTGATGGCGCGCGGCTATGACGAGCCGTTCACGCTCTACGGTCTCATTGCCCGCACGGTCGAGACCGACGACGCCCGCAGTTACGTGACCTTCGGGCTCGATCCGGCCGCGCGCTTTTCCGACGGCCAGCCGGTAACCCCGCAGGATGTCCTGTTCTCCTGGCAGCTTTTGCGCGACCACGGCCGCCCCAACCATCGTCTCTATTACGGCAAGGTCGCGGGTGCCGAGATCATCGGCGAGCGGTCGATCCGCTTCGATCTTGCCGGCAGCAACGACCGCGAGCTTCCCCTCATCCTCGGCCTGATGCCGGTGCTGCCCAAGCACGCGATCAATCCCGAGACATTCGAGGAGAGCTCGCTGGCGCCGCCGGTCGGCAGCGGACCCTACGTGGTCGGCAAGGTCGAGCCGGGCAAGAGCGTGACGCTCGAGCGCAATCCCGACTATTGGGGGCGCGAGCTGGCGATCAATCGCGGCTTCTGGAATTTCGACGAGATCCGGTTCGACTATTACCGCGACGCCAATTCCTATCACGAAGCCTTCAAGAAGGGGCTTTTCGATCTGCGCACCGAGACCGATCCGGGGCGATGGCAGACCGCCTATGACTTTCCGGCCGCGCGCGACGGCCGTGTCGTCAAGGAGGCCTTCACGAGCGGTCTGCCGAAAGCCAGCTCCTTCTACGTCTTCAATACGCGCCGTGCGGTGTTCGCGGATATTCGGGTGCGCGAGGCGATCTCGCTCTTGTTCGATTTCGAGTGGATCAACCACAATCTGTTCTTCGACCTCTACCAGCGCAGCGGCAGCTATTTCGAGGGCTCCGAGCTGTCGGCGCGCGGACGCCCGGCCGATGCGGGCGAGCGCGCCCTGTTGGCGCCGTTTCCCGACGCGGTCCGCCCCGACGTGCTCGACGGCACCTGGTCGCCGCCGCCCAGCGACGGTTCCGGCCGGGATCGCACCTTGCTGCGGCGTGCGCTCGAATTGCTGACCGCGGCCGGCTACGAGCTGCGCGGCGGCGAGCTGGTCGAGGCGCGCACCGGCACCCCCCTCAGCTTCGAGATCATGGTCGCCATCAGGAACGATACCCAGGACGAGCAGCGCCTGGCCTTGATGTTCGCCAGCAATCTCAAGCGGGCCGGGATCACGATGCGGGTGCGCCTGGTCGATGCGGTCCAGTTCGAGACGCGGCGGATCGGGTTCGATTTCGACATGATTCAGAACCGCTGGGACGAATCGCTCTCGCCCGGCAACGAGCAGGCCTTCTATTGGAGCGCGGCCGCCGCCGACCAGAACGGCAGCCGCAACTACATGGGGGTCAAGAGTACGGCCGTCGATGCCATGATCGGGACGCTGGTCCAGGCGCAAAAGCGCAGCGATGTGGTGGCGGCGGTGCGGGCGCTCGACCGGGTGCTGATCTCAGGCGCCTACACGGTGCCGCTGTTCCATCATTCCAACGAATGGGTCGCATATTGGACGCGAATCCGGCATCCTGCGGCAACGTCCGTATCGGGCTTTTTGCTCGAAACCTGGTGGCAGCAGCCGAAATGAAGCGCAAAACGCGGCCATTGTCGTGATCCTCGACAATCCGCCTCAGCCGGCGAGCGCCGGCGTCGATGCCGCCCTCGACGATCTCTTCCGCGCCGCCCTCGCGCGGCATCCCGATGCGATCGCGCTCATCGATCCTCCCAACCGCGCGAGCTTCACCGACGGCGTGGCGCGGCAGCTGACTTACGCCCAGGCCGACCGCATGATCGCGGCCATCGCCGGACGCCTGCGCCAGATGAATCTGCACGCCGATGCGGTCGTCGGGCTGCAAATCGCCAACACGATCGAGGGCGTGCTCACCTTCATGGCCGTGCTACGGGCCGAGCTGATCGCCATGCCGCTGCCGCTCTTGTGGCGTCGCGCCGATGCGGTCGGTGCGATCCGGCGCGCGGGCGCCAGCGCGCTGATCGTGAGCGGCCGCATCGGGACGACCGATCATTTCGATCTCGCGGTCAATGCCGCAGCCGAAGCCTTCACGGTGCGCCAGGTCTGCGGTTTCGGATCGCCGCCCGACGGAGCGATCTCGCTCGACGACCTCTACGCGACCGTCGATCTCGGCCGCCCCGCCGCCATCGCGAGCGAGCGGGCGGCAGCGCCCGGTCGGGGCGACCATTTGGCCGCCGTCACCTGGGACGTGGCGGCAGACGGACCGGTTCCGGTGGCGCGCAGCGCCGCCCAGCTGATCGCCGGCGGCCTCGCGGTTCTGCTCGAGAGCCGGCTGCCGCAGGACCCGGTCATCTTGTCCACCATTGCGCCCGGCTCGTTCGGCGGCATCGCGATGACCTTGCTGCCCTGGCTGGTGGCCGGCGGAACGCTGGCGCTGCACCACCCCTTTGATTACGCGACCTTTGCGCAGCAATGCCGGGACCTTCATTGCGATGCTGTGGTGGTTCCGGGACCGCTGGCCGCGTCGCTGGCGGCGGCCGGAGTCCTGTCGGCACAACACGGTCTCAAGAGCGTGATCGCGGCCTGGCGCGCACCCGAGCAGTTGCGACGCACCCCCGAGTGGCGGGACGCCGCGACTTCCTTGATCGACATGCAGCTGTTCGGTGAAATCGGCCTGATCGCGGCACGCCGCGGGCCGAACGGAAAGCCGGCGCCCATTCCGCTCGGCCCCGTCCTGGCGCCGCGCGGCGCCGATGGCGCGCTTGCGGTGGCCGAAGTCGCCACCACCGCGACCGGAACGCTCGCGCTGCGCGGCCCCATGGTGCCCCAAAGCGCGTTTCCGCCGGGCGCCGAGCGCACCGCGTTGCCGCGCTTCAAGGCGGCGGCGGACGGCTTTGTCGATACCGGCTGCGCGGCCGAAGTCGGCCACAACCCCAATAGCTTGGTGGTGAGCGGACCGCCGCCCGGCCTGGTGAGCTTTGGCGGCTACAGGTTCGCCGTCGGCGAGCTCACCGGCATCATCAATGGCCTTGATCGAAGCGGGACGCTGGCGGTGCGGCCCGATGCGCTCGCCGGGCACCGCTTGGCCGGCACGGCCACCAACCTGGACGCCATTCGGATGGCGCTGCGCGGAATCGGCGCCAACCCGCTTTTGGTGGAGGCCTTCGGGGCCCGCGCCAAGATCGAGATCGAGACCGAGATCGACTCCGGGGCCGAAGCCGAGCGACGGACGGCTTGACGCGCCGCCGTCAGCGTTGACCAGGCATTAATAGCGCTTGCGTTAAGATCGCGGAGCTTCCCGCCATCTCAGGCGCGTAACGCCATGTCATTGCTAGGTCCTGTTGTCGTGGTTGCCGAGCATCCGGCCACCGATATGGTCGAGGCCCTCAGCAATGCCGGCGCATTTCCGATCGTCGAGGCCTGTTGGGCCGACGCCCGCTCCGCCATCGACGAGATTCAGCCCTCCGCACTGTTGCTGGCCGCGCCGGAACCGCCGCCCGATCCGCGGCTGGCGCAGGTGCTGACCGCGCGCATCGAGGGCATGAGCCTGTTCATGCCGGTACTGGCGCGGCTCGCCGACGACGGCATGGTCCCGATCCCCTATGCGCTGGCGGTCTCGGTCAGGGATCCCATGAGCCGGCTGATCGATCGGCTGCGCTCGGCGCTGCGGGTTCGCAACCTGCATGCGACCGTGCTGCGGCGCTCGACGACGCCCGGGCAGCCCGCCAAGGACTGCGCCTTTCCGCTGCATGGCAATCTCGAACACGCGACCGTGCTATGCGTCGGTCGCGGCCGCTTCTATCCGGCGCTCGCGGTCGCGGTCGGCGAGCGGGTCGGCTTGATCGGCGCCATGAGCGTGGAGACCGCCGCGCGTTTTCTCAATTCCCGCGACATCGAGGGCATCGTCATCGGCGACGGCTTCGGGCCGCGGGTGGTCGAAGCGCTGTTGACGGTGCTGGCCGAGGATGCGCGCTTTCGCGACCTTCCGGTCGGCGTGCTGGGCGGCCAGGACATCAGCGACAATCGGCTGCCCAACCTTGTCCAGGTGGACCGGGATCCCGACCGGCTGGTCGAGTGCCTGCTCCCGTTCGTGCGCCTGCAGGCGTTCGAAGGTCACCTCAAGCGCCTGCTCAAATCGCTCGAGACCGACGGCACGCTCGATCCGGCCACCGGACTGTTCGCCCGCGCGGCCTTCTGGAACGATCTCGAGCGCGCCGTGAAGGACGCCGAAAGCAACGGCGGCTGCCTGTCGGTCGCCCGCTTCTCGTTCGAGGAGACCAGCGACGGCCGCGCCCACCTGGATGCCGCGCGCCTGTTCAGCCGGCTGGTGCGCAACATCGATTTCGCCTGCCAGGAGCAGGACGGCTCGATCCTGGCGGCCTTCACCGAGACCGACCTGCGCAGCGCCCATGTGGTGGCCCGCCGCATTGCCAGCGTGCTCAAGCACACCATGCTGTCGCCCGACCACGACCGCAACGCGATCCGGCCGACAGTGACGCTGGCGACCCTCAAGCCCACCGACAATCTGAGCACCCTGGTGGCGCGGGTGGGAACCTATCCCAAGGTCGCGACCGGCTGAGCGCGTTGGCGCGGTCGCGTTCTCACATTCTTTTTCTTTTTGTCGTCCCTGCCTTCGCAGGGACGACCGGTGGAGAGGCTTTCGCCCCTACGAAAGACGTGTGCATGCCGCAGCGCTTCGGCGAGGGCGGGCTTTTTTCCTGAAAATGCAGTAGTCTTTCGCAAGCTTCCCGCGAATTTCCGGAGGGATCGGCATGGCCGCAAGCGCGCTCACCATCGACGTGATTTCCGACGTCGTCTGCCCGTGGTGCTATATCGGCAAGCGGTTCCTGGAGCAGGCGATCGCGGCCAAGCCCGACATAGCGGTCGAGGTGCGCTTCCGGCCCTATTTCCTCAATCCCTGGGTGCCGCCCGAAGGCATCAGCCGGGAAGAGTACCTGATCACGAAATTCGGCTCGGTGGAGCGTTACAACAGCAACAACAACCGCGTGGTCGAGGCGGCGGCCGCCGCCGGGCTCAGCTACAATCGCGACCGCATCAAGCGCCAGCCCAATACGCTCGATTGCCACCGGCTGATCCTGTGGGCCGAACGCGCCGGCAAGGCGGCAGCCATGAAGCAGCGGCTGATGGAGCTCTATTTCAGCGAAGGCGGCGACCTCACCCGGACGGACGTCCTGGTCGGGGCTGCGGCCGACTGTGGCTTGGATGGCGATGAGGTGCGCGCGCTGCTGGCGAGCCGGCAGGACGTCGAGGAGGTGGAGCGCGCTGCGGAATCCGCCAAGCAGGCCGGCATCGAGGGCGTTCCGTGCTTCATCATCGGCGGCATGATCGCGCTCAGCGGCGCACAGCCGCCCGACTATCTCGCCGCCGCCATCGAGCGCGCCGCCGCCGAGCAGGCCAAACGGGTCGCGGCCGAATAGGCTGCTGGCTGGTGCATGATCCCGAAAAGTTGCAGACTTTTCGGATAAGATTATGCGCAACGTCAAAAGGATTAGAGCGCTATCCAATTCAATCCGAACGGATAGCGCTCTATTGTCGGGCGAACCGCACCGCGATCGCGAGCAACGCGCTCGCCGCGGTCCAGGAGCCGAGCACCCGCACGCCGATCTTCTGCCAGTCGCGCCCCATGCGGGCGGCGCCTTCGACCACGAGCCCGAGCCCGATCGTTGCGCCGAGGCCGGTTCCGATCAGCATGACCACGCCTTCCTGAAACGAAACCACCTCGGGCGGCGAATCGAGCCCGATCACCGCCCCGAGCGCGAGCGCGAGCGGGCCCAGCACCAACAGCGGCAGCCGAAAGGCCGCCGCCACCAGCGCGCCGCTGAGCGCGACGCCCACCAACAGGACGGCACCGGCGGGCGTCTCGCCCACCGCAAGCGCGAGCGCCAAGAGCCCGCCGGCCAGCGCCAGCACGAACAGGATCTGCGGGAGCCGCCGCTTCTCGGCGGGCTGCTGTCCGATCAGGAGGCCAAGCCCCAGCAGAGCGAGGCCATGCGTCGGGGTCAGCACCGGATGCAGCAATCCGCCGTAGAAACCGCCGAGATCTTCGATCGTCTGTGCCGACGCCAGATCGTATTGCAGGAGCATGGCCAAAAGTCCGCCTGTAGCCACGTCAGGCCGCCTTGGCGGGAGCCGCCAACCGCGCCAGGTTGCGCAGGATCGCCATGGTCCCTTTCAGGCGCTGCTCGGGCTTTTCCCAATCGTCGAAGAACACGACCTTCATATCGGGCCTGACCCTGGCGGCTGGTCCCTGCTGATGGATGAAGCGGATGAGCCGCTCCGGATTGGCAAACGTATTGTCGCGGAAGGTAATGACCGCGCCCTTGGGTCCGGCCTCGACTTTCTCCACATTGGCGCGCCGGCACAGCGACTTGATGGCCACGATCTGCAACAGGTGCTCGACCTCGGGCGGCGGCGTGCCGAAGCGGTCGGTGAGCTCGGCCGCGAAGGCCTCGATGTCCTGGTCGTCCTCGACCTCGGCCAGCCGCCGATAGAGCGCCAGCCGCACCGGCAGGTCGGCCACGTAAGCTTCCGGGATCATCACCGGCATGCCGATGGTGATCTGCGGCGACCACTGATCGGCGGCCGGCGCGCTGATGCCGGCCTTGAGGCCGGCGACCGCCTCCTCCAGCATCTGCTGATAGAGCTCGTAGCCGACCTCCTTGATGTGGCCGGACTGCTCGTCGCCCAGGAGATTGCCGGCGCCGCGGATGTCGAGATCGTGGGAGGCGAGCTGGAAGCCAGCGCCCAGCGTATCGAGCGACTGCAGCACCTTGAGACGGCGCTCGGCCTGCACCGTGATCTTGCGCTCGGCCGGCAGCGTCAGCAACGCGTAGGCCCGCACCTTGGCGCGCCCGACCCGGCCGCGCAGCTGATAGAGCTGGGACAGGCCGAAGCGGTCGGCGCGGTGGACGATCAGCGTATTGGCGGCCGGAATGTCGAGCCCGGATTCCACGATCGTGGTCGACAACAGGACATCGTACTTGCCGTCATAGAAGGCCGACATGATGTCCTCGAGCATGGCCGAGGGCATCTGCCCATGGGCGACCGCGACCCGCATCTCCGGCACGCTCTTGTCGAGGAACTCCTTCGCTCCGGCCAGGTCCTCGATGCGCGGGCAGACATAGAAGGCCTGCCCGCCGCGATAGCGCTCGCGCAACAGCGCCTCGCGCACCACCAGCGGATCGAACGGCGCCACGAAGGTGCGCACCGCCAGCCGATCGACCGGCGGCGAGGCGATGATCGACAGATCGCGCACGCCGGTCAGCGCCAGCTGCAGGGTGCGCGGGATCGGGGTCGCGGTCAGGGTGAGCACATGGACCTCGGCGCGCAGCTGCTTGAGCTTCTCCTTATGCACGACGCCGAAATGCTGCTCCTCGTCGACGATCACCAGGCCGAGATCCCTGAACTTGATGGCCTTGCCGAGCAGCGCGTGGGTGCCGATCACGATATCGATCTGGCCGTCGGCGATGCCTTTCTTCACGCGCGCCAGCTCGGCGGGCGACACCAGCCGCGAAGCCTGGCCGATCTGCACCGGAAATCCGTGAAAGCGTTCCACGAAGGTCTTGGCGTGCTGGCGCGCCAACAGCGTGGTCGGCACCACCACGGCGACCTGCTTGCCGTTCATCGCCACCGCGAAGGCGGCGCGCAGCGCCACCTCGGTCTTGCCGAAGCCGACGTCGCCGCAGATGAGCCGATCCATCGGGCGGCCGGCGGCAAGCTCCTTGAGCACCACGTCGATGGCGGCCTGCTGGTCATCGGTCTCCTCATACGGAAACCCGGCGCAGAACTCGTCGTAAGGCCCCGGCTCGGGCGCCAAGCGCGGCGCCTCACGCATCTGCCGCTCGGCCGCCACCTTGATGAGAGCGCCCGCGATCTCGCGGATGCGCTTCTTCATGCGCGCCTTGCGGGTCTGCCAGCCGGCGCCGCCGAGACGATCGAGCTCGGCGCCGGTTTCATCCGAGCCGTAGCGCGACAGCAGCTCGACGTTCTCCACCGGCAGAAACAGCTTGTCGCCGCCTGCATAGTGCAGCTCGAGACAGTCGTGGGGCGCGCCGGCCGCCTCGATGGCGCGCAGCCCCACGAAACGGCCGATGCCGTGATCGACATGGACCACGAGATCGCCGGCCGCCAGGCTGGTGATCTCGGCGATGAAGTTCTCCGGCTTGCGGGCGCCCCGCCGCGCACGCACCAGCCGATCGCCCAGGATGTCCTGCTCGCTGACGAGGGCGGCATTGGCGGTCTCGAAACCGCTCTCGAGCCCGAGCACGGCCAGCGCCACCTGGTGGGCCGGCAGCCGTGCGGCCGCGGACCAGGACGGTACCGAGCTGAGATTGGCGAGCCCGTGGTCGGCGAGGACGTGGCTCATGCGCTCGCGCGCGCCTTCGCTCCACAGTGCGATGACCACGCGCTTACGCGCGGCCTGCAGCGCCATGGCGTGCTGCGTCACCGCCTCGAACACGTTGCGGCCGGGCTCGTTGCGTTCGGCCGCGAAATTGCGTCCCGCCTTGGTGCGGGTATCGATCACCGGTCCCTGGCCCTGCGGTCCCGCGAACGGCGTGAGCCGCGCCAGCGGCGCCAGCGCGAGCCGCTCGCGCCATTGTGGCTCGGACAGATAAAGACGCTCGGGCCGCAATGGCTGGTAGAGCGGGCCGGAGCCGGGCTGGCCGAGCGCCTGCCGGCGGGCCTCGAAATAGTCGTTGATCTGCTCGCTGCGCTCGTGCGCCGCATCCTCGACCTGCGGCTCCAGCACCACCGGGGAGCCCGGCAGGTAATCGAACAGTGTGTCGAGGCGGGCGTGGAACAGGGGCAGCCAATGCTCCATTCCGATATGGCGGCGACCCTCGCTCACCGCATGGTAGAGCTGATCGTCGGGCGCCGGCGCCCCGAACGCCTCCACATATCCCAGGCGGAAACGCCGGATGGTCTCGGTGGTGAGCTGGAACTCGGCGACCGGAACCAGATCGAGCGCATGCAGCTGATCGGTGGTGCGCTGGCTCTCGGGATCGAAGCTGCGGATCGATTCCAGCGTATCCCCGAAGAAGTCGAGCCGCACCGGCTCGGGCATGCCGGGCGCATAGAGATCGATGATGCCGCCGCGCACCGCGTAGTCGCCAGCCTCACGCACGGTGGCGGTGCGGGAAAAGCCGTTGAGCTCGAGCCAGCGCGTGATGCCCTGCATGTCGAGCACGTTGCCGGGGGTGACGGCGAGCGACTGGGAAGCGACAAGGTCCCGCGCCGGCACCCGCTGGAGCGCCGCATTGATGGTCGTCAGCAGCATGGCGGGATGGTCGCGTCCCTTCAGGCGCGCGAGCCGCGACAACGCCGTCATCCGCTGCGCCACCACGCCGGCATGGGGCGACGAGCGGTCATAGGGCAGGCAATCCCAGGACGGGAATTCCAGCACCGCGAGCGCAGGATCGAAGAAGCCGAG
Source organism: Xanthobacteraceae bacterium (assembly GCA_035552735.1). GTDB lineage: Bacteria > Pseudomonadota > Alphaproteobacteria > Rhizobiales > Xanthobacteraceae > VAZQ01. The sequence goes on along the minus strand of DASZKX010000145.1, from coordinate 2,233 downwards.
CGCGCGCGCGAGCGCCGCCATGCGTGGTCCGTCGCGGCACACCACCAGCAGGCTGGTGGCCGGTGCATCAGAGCGCGCCGCGACCGCGCGGGCGAGATCGGCGATGACCAGCCCTTGCGCGCCGTCGGCGACGCCCGCGAGCGTCAGCGGGCGGCCGGGCTCCAAAAGATCGGCGAGATCGGCAGGGGATTGCGGCATGCCTACCCGCCAGCTCCGGGACTGAGGTGGAACACGCGCAGGTCGCGAAACAGCGGGCTGTCGAAATCCGGCGGCACCGCCACCTCGCCCGTGATCCAGGCCAGCAGGTCGCAGTCCGGCACGTCGATCAGGCGCTCGAACTCGGCGAGCTCTCCCTCGCTCAGCTGCCCGAGCTTGAGGTCCGCGAAGCCCCCCATGAGCAAGTCCATCTCACGCAGGCCGCGATGCCATGATCGGTACAGGAGCTTGCGGCGGCGCAAGTCCAGCCCCTCGCTCGAAATGGTCGTCCCGGTCATCGGTTCCTCGCTGGCCAACGCCAAAAGCCCGGACGTGCCGGGCGATGGTCATATAGTCGGCGTTTCGGAGAATGTCAGCAGGCGGATGTCGCGGGCGGCGTTCCTCGGCTTCGGGCCGGCCCGCCCGCGATGGCGCAGGAGGTGTGCGTTCAATCGCCCTCACCGGGCTTGGGTGAAAAGTGCTTCTCGAATTTGTCCGGCACGTCTTCCCATTCCTTGGCGTCCGGCAAATGCGGCTTCATGGCCGTAATGTTCGGCCAGGTCTTGGCGAACTCGGCGTTGATGCCCAGCCACTTCTCGAGCCCCGGCTCGGTGTCGGGCTTGATCGCATCGACCGGGCACTCCGGCTCGCAGACCCCGCAGTCGATGCACTCGTCAGGGTGAATGACGAGCATGTTCTCGCCTTCATAGAAGCAGTCCACCGGACACACCTCGACGCAATCGGTGTATTTGCACTTGATGCAATTGTCGTTGACGACATAGGTCATCGCTGCTCGCTCCGAAATCGTTTGATGAACCGGCCCGCCCGCGCTCCCACCGGGGGTGGCGTCACGGGCGAAAATACCTCTGCGTTGTGGGGTGATCGGTTTTCCGCCCGTAGCGCTTTTCCTGGCCGAAGCCTCGATCCGCCTTGGAGTTCGGCTCCCCGTCTTAGGGCGCTTGCATCCAAGTTGCGGCATGCGTACAACCTCAACCATAGTTGAGGTCAAGAGGCGATTTGTGACCGAGAGCGACGGCGGCAAGATTCACAGCGAGCTGAGCGTCGGAGAGGCGGCGAAACGCAGCGGCGTGGCGGTTTCGACCCTGCATTTTTATGAATCCAAGGGCCTGATCCGCAGCACCCGCAGCCGCGGCAACCAGCGGCGCTATCCGCGCGGCGTGCTGCGGCGTATCGCCACCATCAAGGTAGCGCAGAAGGCCGGCATCCCGCTGGCGACGATCGCCCAGGCGCTGGCGTCGCTCCCCGAGGCGCGCGCGCCGACGATCGAAGATTGGCGCCGGCTTTCGACCGCATGGAGAATGGAGCTGGACGGCCGCATCCGGCAGCTCACCCAGCTGCGCGACCGGCTCGACGACTGCATCGGCTGCGGCTGCCTGTCGATGACCACCTGCCCGCTGCGCAACCCCGCCGACGAGCTCGCCGAAAAAGGCGCCGGTCCGCGGCTGCTCGAGCAAGGCTAGGGCCGCCGCGCATCCGGCGCATATAATGCGCCCGGCGCATCAGCCGGTCTTGCGGGCCGCCGCGGACTGGTAGTTTCCAGCCGGCGTGCGGAATGCCACGTTGAACCGGTTCCAGCCATTGATCACGACGATCGCCAGCGTCAATTGCGTCAACTCGGCTTCGCTGAACTCCCGGCAGGCCGTCTCGTAGACTGCGTCCGCGACCTCCTGGTGCTCGAGCCGGGTAACCGCCTCGGCCCATGCCAGAGCGGCGCGCTCGCGGCTGCTGAACATGTGCGGCACCTCGCGCCACGCGCTGACCAGGTAAAGGCGCTGCTCGCTCTCGCCCCGGGCACGCAGATCCTTCGAATGCATGTCGAGGCAGAATGCGCAGCCATTGAGCTGCGATACGCGATAATCGACGAGATCGAGCAGCTGTCGAGGGAGACCCGTTTTCTCGACCACCTGGCTCAGCGCCAGCATGGCCTTGAAAGCGTCCGGATATGCCTTGCCATATGCGAAACGCGGTTGCATCAAAACCTCCCTTGGTTCGTCACTCCCCATGGATCGGGCGTGCA
>DASZKX010000144.1:0-3084 GCA_035552735.1 Xanthobacteraceae bacterium | reverse complement strand
TCGACGCTGATCCGCAGCATGGCGCCTTCGCCCTCGCTCTTGAGGATCTCCCCGATGCGGCGGGCGGCCCGCTCGCTGACGGTGATGGCTGCGCTCATGACAGGTCTCCGATAGCCGTTACCCTACCAATTTATCTGGTATCCGGCTCCCAACATAGTTAAGTGCCCGGGACGCCGGAATCAAACGTCTTAGGGGATCAATACACCGTGTCGGTCGGAATGGCTGCTCCTCGTTCGGCCTATGCCTGCGATCCCGATCGCAGCCGCGGGCGGCTGTTCGATGAGCCGCCGAGCCGGACCCGCAGCCCGTTCCGGCGCGATTGCGACCGCGTGATCCATTCCACCGCCTTCCGCCGCCTCAAGCACAAGACCCAAGTGTTCGTGTTCCACGAGGGCGACCATTACCGCACCCGGCTCACCCATACGCTGGAAGTGGCGCAGATCGCCCGTGCGCTGGCGCGCCAGCTCGGCCTCGACGAGGACCTGACGGAGACGCTGGCGCTGGCGCACGACCTCGGCCACCCCCCGTTCGGCCATGCCGGCGAGCGGGCGCTGGACGCTTGCCTCAAGGCACATGGCGGATTCGACCACAATGCGCAAACGCTGCGGGTCGTGACCTCGCTGGAGCATCGCTATCCCGAATTCGACGGGCTGAACCTGACCTGGGAATCGCTGGAAGGCATCGTCAAGCACAATGGTCCGTTGACCGCGCGCGACGGCGCCGCGGTTGGCCGCTATCACGAGCGCGGCGTGCCCTGCGGCATATCGGACTATCTCGGCATCTACGATCTGGAGCTATGGAGCTTTGCCTCGCTGGAGGCCCAGGTCGCGGCGATCGCCGACGACATCGCCTATGACGCCCATGATATCGACGACGGCCTGCGCGCCGGCCTGTTTCGGGTCGACGATCTCAAGATAATGCCGCTGACGGCGGAGATGATCGCCGCTATCGAAAGCCGCTATCCCGGTCTCGATGATATCAGGCGCGGCGCCGAACTAGTGCGCGAGCTGATTTCGCATTTGATCGGCGCCGTGGTCCTGGAAGCGCGGCGGCGGCTCGATATCGCCCGGCCGCAATCGGCCGAGGATGTCCGCCATTACGGCGATGCGCTGATCGCGTTTCCGCCCGCGGTGGCCCAGGCCGAAGCCGAGATCAAGGCGTTCCTGAAACTGCGGATGTACCGGCATTCCCGGGTCATGCGGGTGATGGGTGAGGCCGAAACCATCCTGTTCGACCTGTTCGCGCGTTACCAGAAGACGCCGGGCGATCTGCCGCCGGAATGGCTGCCGCCTGACAATGCCGAATCCGACAGCATGCGCGCCCGGCGGATCGGCAATTTCATCGCCGGAATGACCGATCGTTTCGCGCTGACCGAGCATCAGCGGCTTTTTGACTCGACCCCCGATTTGCGTTAGGCGGCGGCCCAGGTACGAGAACAAATGGCCGAAAAACCCCGATCCCCGCATCTTTTTGCCGATGTGCTGGCGCGCGTGCACGCGGTTTGCGCCGTGCTCGCGGCTGAGGATGGATGGCCCGCAAACATCGACCTGTCGCGGGTGGTGGTCGAGCCACCGCGTGATGCCGCGCATGGCGACATGGCGAGCAATGCCGCGATGGTGCTCGCCAAGGAGGCCAAATCGAAGCCGCGCGATCTCGCCGAAAAGATCGCCGGAAAATTGCGCCAGGACGATCTGATTGCCTCGGTCGATATCGCCGGACCCGGCTTTATCAACCTGACCTTGGAGCCGATAGCCTGGTCGGATGCGTTGCGCACCGTGCTGCGCGAGGGCGCGTCCTACGGACAGGGGGCGTCAGGCGTGGCCGAGAAGGTCAATGTCGAATACGTCTCCGCCAATCCGACCGGCCCGATGCATGTCGGCCATTGCCGCGGCGCGGTTTTCGGCGATGCGCTGGCGAGCCTGTTGGCCTTCGCGGGCCATGACGTCGCCCGCGAATATTACATCAACGACGCCGGCGCCCAGGTCGATGTGCTCGCGCGCTCGGCATTTTTGCGCTACCGCGAGGCGCTCGGCGAGGACAACGGCGAGATCCCGGAGGGGCTTTATCCCGGCGATTATCTCAAGCCGGTCGGCGAAGTGCTCGCCGCCGAGCACGGCGACAAATTGTTGAACATGCCGGAAGCCGGCTGGCTGGCAATCGTGCGCGCCGAGGCGGTGGCGATGATGATGGCGATGATCCGTGGCGATCTCGCCGCGCTCAACATCAAGCACGACGTATTCTTCTCCGAACGCTCGCTGATCGAGGGCGGCAACAACCGTGTCGCCGAAACCATCGACTTCCTGCGCGCCAAGGGCGACGTTTATGAAGGGCGCTTGCCGCCGCCGAAGGGCGCACCGGTAGAGGATTACGAGGACCGCGAGCAAACCTTGTTCCGCGCCACGGCTTATGGCGATGACGTTGATCGGCCGCTGCTCAAATCGGACGGCAGCTACACTTATTTTGCGTCCGACATCGCCTATCACAAGAACAAGTTCGACCGCGGCTTTTACAACCTGGTCGACGTCTGGGGCGCCGACCACGGCGGCTACATCAAGCGCATGCAGGCAGCCGTCAAGGCCGTCACCTCGGGCAAGGCGGTGCTCGACGTCAAGATCGTGCAATTGGTCAAGCTGTTGCGCAATGGCGAGCCGGTGAAGATGTCGAAGCGCTCCGGCGACTTCGTCACGTTGCGCGAAGTGGTCGACGAGGTCGGTTCCGACGCGGTGCGGTTCATGATGCTGTTCCGCAAGAACGATGCGGTGCTGGATTTCGACCTCGCCAGGGTGCTGGAACAGTCCAAGGACAACCCGGTCTTCTACGTCCAGTACGGCCACGCCCGCGGCCATTCGATCTTCAAGAATGCCCGCGAGGTGATCCCGGACCTGCCGGATGAGGCGGGCGCCCGGGCGGCGTTCCTGGGCGACGCGGCGGTGGAGCGGCTGACCGATCCGGCCGAGCTTGGCCTGCTCCGGCAGCTCGCTTTGTACCCGCGCCTGATTGACGCGGCGGCGGCCGCACATGAGCCCCACCGAATCGCCTTTTACCTCTATGATCTGGCCAGCGAATTTCATGCGCTATGGACCA
>DASZKX010000143.1:0-14613 GCA_035552735.1 Xanthobacteraceae bacterium | reverse complement strand
CTTGATGTCGGCGTCGATCATCTTTCGGAACTCGTCCGACGACGTGCCGCCCGGGTTCGCCGCCATGGCCTTGAGCTTTTGACTGACCTCGGGCGCCAGGATGGCCTCCCGCAGCTTGGCCTCGAGCTTCTTGGCGATTGCGGGCGGCGTGGCGGCCGGCGCGAACACGCCGCTCCACAAATGCACATTGACCTCCGGGAACCCCGCCTCCGCCATGCTCGGCACATCGGGAAGCTCGGGGGAACGCTCCGCGCCGGTGACCGCCAAGGCGTGAACCCTGCCGGCCTTGACCATCGGGACGCTCGGCGGTCCATCCGCGATGGCGATCAGGCACTGCTCGCTCACCACGCAAAGCAGCATCTCGGTGCTGCTCTTCCAGGGTATCGCCACGCCCGGCATGCCGGTCTTCAGCTTCAAGAGCTCGGTCGCGATCGTGAATGCCGGTGAGGTGGTCGCGTAATTCGCCTTGTCGGGATGCTGTTTCGCCCAGATCACCAGATCGCTCACGGACTTCGACGGGTTGCTCGCCGGCACCGACATGATCAGCGGGAAGTTCGCGATCATCGAGAGCGGGATGAAGCTCTTGGTCGGGTGGTAGCGAAGATTCGGATAGACCGCCGCCGCGACCGACATCATGCCGCTGGCGCCCACCAGCAGCGTGTAGCCGTCAGCCGGCTGGTTGGCGACATATTCGGCCGAGGATCGGCCGCCCGCGGCCGGCCGGTTCTCGATCACGACCGACTGCCCCAGCAGCTCCGACAATTTCTGCCCGACCAGGCGGGCGAAGATATCGTTGCCGCCGCCGGCCGCAAACCCGACGATCATGCGGATCGGCCGGCTCGGGTAGCTCGCCGCCGGGTCGCTCTGTGCCGCGGCCGGAGGGGTCGCGGTCGCGAGCCAGAGCAGGGTCGGGAGCGCGAGGGTGCCCATCAGCGCGCCGCGACCGAAGCGTTTCCACGTCATGCAGGCCTCCCGTTTTCGTGTTGGACGCATTACTTCAGGTCACTCGTGGCCGAAGCCGCCTGGCAGAGTCACTTTAGCAGGCCGCGCACTGTTTCGCGAGAGCGGCGCCGTCCGGCCGCCGTCGGCCAGCATTGAATTCGCCGCGACCCCAGAGTTTACTGGACCTCATCGCTCCAGCCCCGAGTCGGCACCGGACCAAAATGGCTTCATTAGGCGCCGACCAGATCCGCCACACAAAACCGTTCGGGGATCTATTTGGTCATCCGCGTGGCCTCACGTTCCTGTTCGCCACCGAGATGTGGGAGCGGTTCTCCTATTACGGGATGCGCGCGCTGCTCGTCCTCTACATGACGAAATATCTGCTCGTGGCCGGCCACGCCGACGGCGTCATCGGGCTCGACGGTTTGCGCAGCGTGCTGGAAGGCATGTTCGGGCCGCTCGGGACGCAGCCGTTCGCGTCGCAAATCTACGGCCTTTACACCGGCCTCGTTTACCTCACCCCACTGTTCGGCGGCCTGATCGCCGACCGGGTGCTCGGCCAGCGCCGCACCGTGATCATCGGCGCCACCCTGATGGCGGCCGGCCATTTCATGATGGCGTTCGAGCCCCTGTTCCTTATCGCGCTCACCACGCTCATCCTCGCCAATGGCGCCTTCAAGCCCAACATCGTGACCCAGGTCGGTGGCCTCTACGCGCCCGGTGACCAGCGGCGCGATCTCGCCTACTCGATCTTCTACGTGGGGATCAATTTCGGGGCGTTCCTGGCGCCGCTGGTCTGCGGCACGCTCGGGGAGGCCTGGGGCTGGCACTACGGCTTCATGGCCGCCGGCGTCGGCATGACGATCGGTCTCGCGGTCTATCTCTACGCGCTGCCCCTGCTGCCGCCCGACGAGATGGATCGACTGAAGGCCGCCGGGCTCGACAAGCAGCCGCTCGATCGATCCGAATGGAGCTCCATGGCGGCGCTGGCGGTGCTGTTCGTTCCGACCACGCTGTTCTTCGCGACCTACGAGCAGCAGGGCAATACGATCGCGCTGTGGGCCGACACCTATACGGATCGCACCATCGATCTCGTGGTTTGGCACGGCGAGATCCCGGTGACCTGGTTCCAGGCCCTCAATCCTTTGATGATCTTCGCGTTCACGCCCCTGGTGATCGCGCTGTGGTCGTGGCAGGCGCGCCACGGCGGCGCGCCTTCGACCATCACCAAGATGGCGCTCGGCTGCTTTCTGGTGGCGCTCTCCTTTCTCATCATGGTGGGAGCCGCGTGGGTGGCGCAAGGCGACGAAGCGAGCTGGTGGTGGCTGTTCGCCTTCTTCGTCCTCATCACGGTCGGCGAGCTCTATCTGTCGCCCATCAGCCTGTCGCTGGTATCGAAAGCGGCTCCCGCGCGCATGCTCTCGATGATGATGGGCTTGTGGCTGGCGACCAGCTTCACCGGCAATTTCATCGCCGGCTGGCTCGGCGGCTTCTGGAGCCAGATTGACAAGATCAGCTTCTTCCTGATGCTCGCCGGCATCGCCGCCTTCGCGGGCGTGGTCATCTTCGCCTTCAACCGGCCCCTGAAGGCCATTTTGGAAAATTGAGGTGCTCGCGCGCGGAGCGGCCGCCTAATCGTCTTGGCGGACCTGTCTTGTTGTCTTGAAGTGCCCTGCCCCGAACCGCCTCGCCCAGCCCTGCCCTATCTGCCCTACCCCAGCGCCCCGGCGAGATCGGCGATCAGATCGTCGGGCTCCTCGATGCCGACCGAGAGCCGCACCAGGCTGTCGCTGATGCCGAGCATGGCGCGCACCTCGGTCGGCACCGAGCCGTGGGTCATCAGCGCCGGATGCTCGATCAGGCTTTCGACGCCGCCGAGGCTCTCCGCCAAGGCGAACAGGCGGCAGCGTTCGAGAAACCGCTTGGCCTCCTCGAGCCCGCCCTCGAGCTCGACCGCGATCATGCCCCCGAAGCCGCGCATCTGCCGCTGCGCCAGCGCGTGCTGCGGGTGGCTCGGAAGGCCCGGATAGAGCACGCGGCGCACCTTAGGGTGGGCTTCGAGCCAGCGGGCGATCTTCAGGCCCGATGCGCAATGCCGCTCCATGCGCAGCGCCAGGGTCTTGAGCCCGCGCAGCGCCAGGAAGGAATCGAACGGCCCCTGGATCGCCCCCACCGCATTCTGCAGGAAGGTCAGCCGCTCGCGCAGCTCGGTATTTCCGCCCACCACCGCGACCCCGCCCACCATGTCGGAATGGCCATTGAGATATTTGGTGGTGGAATGGACCACCAGATCGAAGCCATGCTCGAGCGGGCGCTGGACATAGGGGCTGGCGAAGGTGTTGTCGGCGGCGGCCCAGATGCCGCGCCGGCGGGCGATGGCGGCGACACGGTCGAGGTCGATCAGCTTCAGGAGCGGATTGGTGGGCGACTCGATCCAGATGAGCCGGGTGCTCGGCCGGATCGCGCGTTCGAGCGCCTGCGCATCGGTCAGGTCCACATATGTCGCCTCGAGCCCGGCGGAGCGGGCGCGCACCCGCTCGAACAGGCGGCGCGAGCCGCCGTAAAGATCATCGACCGCGACGATGTGCGCGCCCTGGTCGAGGCATTCCAGCGTGGTCGCGATGGCGGCAAGCCCTGACGCGAAGGCAAAGCCGGCGCTGCCGCCCTCGAGATCGGCGACGCAGCGCTCGAAGGCCATGCGGGTCGGATTCTTGGTGCGCGCATAGTCATAGCCTTTATTCACGCCCGGGCTTTGCTGGACATAGGTCGAGGTGGCGTAGATCGGCATCATCACCGCACCGGTCGTGGGATCGGGCTCCTGGCCCGCATGCACGCAGCGCGTGGCGAAGTCGAGTTGGTTCGATCTGGTCATTGGAGGCTCTTTGTTGTCAGCGCGTCACGCCGGCGCGGCCGCAGGATCATGGCGCGAAAGGGGCATGGCGCAAAAGGTCATGGCGCAAAATGGTCATGGCGCGAACCGGAAATAGTTGATGAGATCGAGCCGCGTCGCGACGCCCAGGAACTGATCGCCGTCCATCACGATGGCGATGTAATCCTTGCGGAACAAGGGCACCAGCTCGGCGATCGGTGCGGCGGCCGAGATGGTGTCGAGCCGCGTCACCATGATGTCCTTCACGGGTCGCGCGAAAGCGCGCGCGGCGCCGCCTTCGTCGGTCAGCATGGCGGCGAGCACGTCGCTTTCGTCGACCAGCCCGACCACGCGGCCGTTGGCATCGATCACCGGAAGCTGGGAAACGTCGGCCGAGCGCATGCGGGCAAACACCGTGCGCAGCGGATCGTCCGGCCGCACCGTGACGGCGCTGCCCTCGCTCGCCCGGCTCACCACGATGTCGCCCACGGTGCCGTGGCGGTCCGGATGGGTGAAGCCTTCCTGCGCCAGGAACGAGGGATTGAACACCTTGGACAGATATTTCGCGCCCGAATCGCACACCAGGCTGACGACCCGTTTCGGCACCGTCTGGGCGCGGCAATACTGCAGCGCGGCCGCCAGCAAGGTGCCGGAGGAGGAGCCACCAAGCACGCCTTCGGTGCGCAACAGGTCGCGCGCCGCCGCGAAGCTCTCCGCGTCCGAGATCGAAAAAGCTTGGCTCACGAGATCGAGCTCGCAGATGGGCGGGATGAAGTCCTCGCCGATGCCTTCGACCGCCCAGCTGCCCGCTGCCAGCATTTTCCCGGTCCGCACGAAGGGGGCGAGCACCGAGCCGACCGGATCGGCCAGGACCATCTCGGTCTTGGGCGACATCTGCCGCATGAACCGCCCGATCCCGGTGAGCGTGCCGCCCGAACCCACGCCGACCACGATGGCGTCCACGTCCTGCTCCATCTGGCGCAGGATCTCGGGCCCGGTGGTGGTGGCATGGGCCATCGGATTGGCCGGGTTGGCGAACTGATTGATGAAGAAGGCGCCAGGCGTGCGGCGCGCGATCGTTTCGGCGACGTCCTGGTAATAGTCGGGATGGCCCTTGCCCACGTCGGAACGCGCCGTCACCACCTCGGCGCCGAGCGCTCTTGCATGCAGCACCTTCTCGCGCGCCATCTTGTCGGGCACGACCAGCAGCGTGCGGTAGCCCTTGCGGCCGCCGACCAAGGCAAGGCCGAGCCCGGTATTGCCGGCGGTCGCCTCCACGATGGTGCCGCCGGGGGCGAGCCGGCCCTCGGCCTCGGCCGACTCGATCATGGTGCGGGCCGGCCGATCCTTGAGCGAGCCCGACGGATTTGCGCTTTCCAGCTTGAGGAACAGGCGGCAGAGCCCGCGATCGATGCGTGTCACCTCGATCAGGGGCGTTTCGCCGATAAGGTCCAGAATCGATGCCATGAATCGTGCCGCAGTCGTGCTGTCGTGGTGCCGCCAAGACCGGCACGTTCCTCTTGGTTCAACCGATCTTCGATCGACTAATTTAACCCATTGTGCCGCAAAAGGATTGACTTTCGGCCCGGTCTGCTTATGTTCCGCCCGAACGGTTCGATTGAAACTTTCGACCTTCCCCCCGCGCAACCTCAGTCGTTGTACCGTCATCCGGCGCGGGTACGCTCTGGAAGGTCCCGATTCGAGGTTTTATGCCTTTTTCCAAACTTGGCTTGTCCGACAAAGTTCTCGCCGCCGTCAAAGCGGCCGGCTACACCACCCCCACCCCGATCCAAGAACAGGCGATCCCGCACGTGCTGGCCCGGCGCGACGTGCTCGGCATCGCGCAGACCGGGACCGGCAAGACGGCGGCCTTCACGCTGCCGATGCTGACCATGCTGGAGCATGGCCGCGCCCGCGCCCGCATCGCCCGCACCCTGATCGTCGAGCCCACCCGCGAGCTGGCGGCGCAAGTGGTGGAGAGCTTCACCAAGTACGGGGTCAATCACAAGCTCAATGTCGCCTTGCTGATCGGCGGCGTATCGTTCGACGACCAGGACGCCAAGCTCATGCGCGGCGTCGACGTCCTGATCGCGACGCCCGGCCGGTTGCTCGATCATTTCGAGCGCGGCCGCCTGTTGCTGACCGGGGTCGAGCTTCTGGTCATCGACGAGGCCGACCGCATGCTCGACATGGGCTTCATCCCCGACATCGAGCGCATCTGCAAGCTGGTGCCGTTCACGCGCCAGACCTTGTTCTTCACCGCCACCATGCCGCCGGAGATCCAGCGCATCACCGAGCAGTTCCTGCACAATCCGGTGCGGGTGGAGGTGACGCGCGCGGCTTCCACGGTCGCCACCACCTCACAGGCGCTGGTCAAGTGCGGGCGCGAGCCCCATGACAAGCGTGACACGTTGCGGCAGCTGATCCGCGCCGCCGACGGGCTCAAGAACGCCATCGTGTTCTGCAACCGCAAGCGCGAGGTCGCGCAGCTGCACCGCTCCCTGGTGCGACACGGATTCTCGGCGCTCGCGCTGCACGGCGACATGGACCAGCCGTCGCGAACCGCGGCGCTGGAGGAATTCCGCCGCGGCGCGGTGACGCTGCTGGTCGCCTCCGACGTGGCGGCGCGCGGGCTCGACATCCCGGATGTCAGCCACGTGTTCAATTTCGACGTTCCGCACCACCCGGACGATTATGTCCATCGCATCGGACGCACCGGCCGCGCCGGCCGCGCCGGCGCGGCCATCACCCTGGTGGCGCCGGCCGACGGCAAGGCGGTGGCCGCCATCGAGAAGCTCATCGGCCAAAGCATTCCCTGGATGGGCGGGCCGCCCGCCGCCACCGATACCGCAGCCCCGCCCGCCGAGCGGCATCGGTCCGCGGAGCGGCACCCGCCTTCTGAGCGGCACCCGCCTTCCGAGCGGCAGGAGGCCCGCGGTGGCCGGCATGGCCGCAACAACGGCCCGCGGCGCGAGCAACCACCCGCATCGGTCACCCGCCTCGACGAGGCGCGCCCGCGCCAGGAACGCAAGCCGGTCGAGCGCGAACGCCCGCGGCCGCAGCCGGCCCAGGTCGACGACGATGCCCTCTCCCACTTGCCGGCCTTTCTGCTGCGGCCGGTTCGGGTCAAGGCCTGAAACAAGCGGCTGCGGCACCGCCACATCCACGGCCGCCATTATGGCCGATTAGAGTCGTTTACTCCGCATTCACCGCTGTGAAATAGGATGTTCCACGTTGGGACGTCCTGGGGGCCCCGCGCAAACGCGCGGCGGCGGCGGACATTCTCATGGCCGACGGAACGGAAGTCATGACGGGTCCGAAAGACGATCACGAACGCACGATGGCATTCGCGGAGATCGCCTTCGGACAGATCAAGGCGTTGCGCCAACCGGCGTCCCCGCGCCACTTCGAGATCTGGTACGCCTACGCCACCGGCTATAATCCTTCGTTGAATCAAATGATCAACGACCTCCTGGCGCGCGACGGCACGCTCAGCGAAGACAACATCAACCAGATCTACGAAACCTATATCTCGGCGAACCGTTTCAGCGACCGCATCGACGACGTCGGGGCGCAGGTCAAGGGCGAGATCGAGCAGGTCATGGCCATGATCGGCGCCGCGGCCGGATCGGCATACAACTACACCGAAAATCTCGCCAATGCGTCGGAGAGGCTCGACGGTACCGACGACGGCGCCGGCATCCGCATGATCGTGGAAAGCCTGGTCCAGGCCACCAAGGAGGTGGAACGGATCAACAAAGCGCTCGAGGCCCGACTGTCGGCTTCCAAGCTCGAGATCACCGAGCTGCAGGGCGTGCTCGAAGCGGTCCGCAGCGAGAGCCTGATCGATCCGCTCACCTCGCTGGCCAACCGCAAGTATTTCGACGACGCCTTGGCCAAGACGCTCGCCGCCGCGCAGGCAAAGCGCGAGCCGCTCTCGCTCATGCTCATGGACATCGATCACTTCAAGAAATTCAACGACAGCTTCGGTCACCTGACCGGCGATCAGGTGCTGCGGCTGGTGGCGTTCGCGGTCAAGCAAAACGTCAAGGGTCTGGATATCTCGGCTCGCTACGGCGGCGAGGAGTTCGCCGTCATCCTGCCCGACACGACGCTGCGCTCGGCCATCACGGTCGCCGACCAGATCCGGCGGGCGGTCATGAACAAGGAATTGATGAAGCGCTCGACCGGCGAGCATCTCGGGCGCGTGACCATGTCGATCGGCGTCGCGGCGCTCAGCCAAGGCGACAGTCCGCAATCCCTGATCGAGCGCGCCGACGTCTGCCTCTATGCGGCAAAGCACGCCGGCCGCAACCGGGTGATCGGGGAATCCGACCCGGAGGCCAACCAGGCCGCCCCCAAGGTGGCGTGAGCGCGCATTTGACCGGCTCGGCCTAACCCGGCTGCTTTCAAGACTTCCGCTTTTTTGCCTTCCCGCTCGACGCGCTTTTGCGCGCCGCCTGCCGGCGCGCGGCCGCCAGCGCCTCGCGCGCCCAAACCGCGAGCTCGTCCGGATCGTCATAGAGGCGATCCGGCATGCGCCGGTAGGACATCACCGCGCGCTTGCCGTCCCGGGTCGCGTAGGTGAAGGGCGCGAGGTCCTCGCGCTCGAACGCGGGAGCCGTGTGCGGGTCCGCCTTGAGAAAGATGACGCCCTCATGGGCGAGCGCGAACATGATCTCACCGGCATAGATGCCGGCGGCGCCGAACATGCGCCGCACCACGACGGCCCCGAAGGCGGCGAACAATTCGCGGATGTCGTCAGGCGCCACCGCCGCCGCCCGCCTCGGCTATTGCTGGGTCTCGGCCGCCGGCTTGAGCTGCACCGATTCGCCGCAACCGCAGGCCCCGGTCTGGTTCGGATTGTTGAACACGAATTGGGTGGAGAGCTTCTCGCTCTTGTAGTCCATCTCGGTGCCCAGCAGGAACAGAATCGCCTTGGGGTCGATCAGGACACGTACGCCCTTGTCCTCGACCAGCTCGTCGGCGGGCTCGACCTTCTCGGCATACTCCATCGTATAGGTCATGCCGGCGCAGCCGCCGTTCTTGACGCCGACGCGCACGCCGATGATCGGCTTGGCCGCGTTCGCCATCACGTATTTGATGCGTTCGGCGGCGGCATCGGTCAGCCGGATCACCTGGGGTCTCGGCCGGGAACTGGCCATAGTCGGCTCCTTCTCTCTTCTTCCATGTGGGATGGAATCGCGCCCGGCGCAACTCGCCACATGCAGCTCACAATTTCAGCACGCCACGTTTCGTCACGCGTTCGGCACCCTCGCCTCGCCTCACCACATATTGAGCACGGCCCGGGCCTCGTCTGACATCCGGCTCTGCTCCCAGGGCGGATCCCAGACGATCGTCACCTTGACGTCACCGACGCCGGCCACGCTCGCCACCGCGTTCTCGACCATGATGGGCAATTCCTGTGCCGACGGGCAGTTCGGCGTGGTGAGCGTCATGTCGAGGGCGACCGCGCGATCGTCGGCGATATCGATCTTGTAGATGAGGCCGAGCTCATAGATGTCGGCCGGGATCTCCGGGTCGTAGACGGTCTTGAGCGCCGCGATGATGTCGTCGGTCAGGCGCGCGATCTCGGCCTCCGGCAATGCCGAGGCCGCGCCTGTCGGCAGGGCCGGCGCCGCATCGGCTGGCCCGGCGGCGGTCGCAAGCGGCTTATGGTCGGTATCGTGGCTCATGCGAAGAAATCCTGCGCTTTGATCAAGGCCTCGGCAAGGCGGTCGATCTCGGGCTTGGTGTTGTACATGGCGAACGAGGCCCGGCAGGTGGCCGAGACGCCGAAGCGGGCCAACAGCGGCATGACGCAATGGGTCCCGGCGCGCACCGCCACGCCGGAGCGGTCGATGATGGTGGCCACGTCGTGCGGATGCGCGCCCTTCATCTCGAACGAGACGATGGCGCCCTTCTCGCGCGCGCTGCCGATGATGCGCAGCGAATTGATCCCGCGCAGCCGCTCATGGGCGTATTTGAGGAGCTCGGTCTCGTGCGCCCGGATGCGCGGCTTGCCGATCGAGCCCACGTAGTCTATGGCGGCGCCGAGCCCGATCGCCTGCACGATCGGCGGGGTGCCGGCCTCGAACTTGTGCGGCGGCTCCCCATAGGTGATGCGGTCCTCGAACACGTCCCGGATCATCTCGCCGCCGCCGTTGAACGGCCGCATCCCGAGAAGATGCTGATGCTTGCCGTAGAGCACCCCGATGCCGGTCGGTCCGTACAGCTTATGGCCGGTGAAGACGTAGAAGTCGCAATCTATGTCGGCCACGTCCACGTCGAGATGCACGGCCGCCTGGCTGCCGTCGACCAGCACCGGAATGCCGCGCGCATGTGCGAGCGCCACCACCTGCTTCACCGGCACCACCGTGCCCAGCATGTTCGACATATGGGTGATGGCGACCATCTTGGTGCGCGGGCCGAGCAGCTTCTCGAGCTCGTCGATGAGAAAATTGCCGTCGTCGTCGACCGGCGCCCATTTGATCACCGCACCGTGCCGCTCGCGCAGGAAATGCCAGGGCACGATGTTGGAATGATGCTCCATGATCGAGAGCACGATCTCATCGCCAGCCTGGATGCGCTCGTGGCCGAACGTATAGGCAACCAGGTTGATGGCCTCGGTGGCGTTGCGGGTGAAGACGATCTCTTCCTTGCGCGGCGCGTTGAGGAACGCCGCGACCTTCGCGCGCGCATCCTCGTAGGCCTCGGTCGCGGTATTGGCCAAATAATGCAGGCCGCGATGCACGTTGGCGTATTCGGCCGTATAACCGTGCTGGATGCGATCGAGCACGGCGCGCGGTTTCTGCGCCGAAGCGGCGTTGTCGAGGTAGATGAGCGGCTTGCCGTAGACCTGCAGGGCGAGGATCGGGAAATCATCGCGGATGCGGCCGACGTCATAGCTTCCATTGGTTACGGCGGGATGCATGGTGCCGGTGCTCACTTGCGCGCCTCCAGCCAAGCCGCCACCTGGTCCATCAGGGCGTCGCGCAGGCCGGCATGCTCGATGCCCTCCACCGCCTCGCCGACGAAAGCCTGGATCAGCAGCGTCTCGGCCTCTTTCTCGGGGATGCCGCGCGCGTTGAGGTAGAACAACAGATCCTGGTCGAGCGCGCCCGAGGTTGCGCCGTGGCCGCACTGCACGTCGTCGGCATAGATCTCGAGCTCGGGCTTGTTGTCGGCCTCGGCGGTGTCGGTCAGCAACAGCGCGTGGGTGGCCATGCGGGCATCGGTCTTCTGGGCGCCGCGCCGCACGATGATCTTGCCCTGGAAGACGCTGCGCCCGCTGTCGTCGAGCACCGACTTGAAGGTCTCCCGGCTGGTGCAGGCGGGCGCCGCGTGCTCGGTAAACAGCGTCACGTCGGCATGCTGCGATCCCTTGAGAAGAGTCGCGCCGCGGATACCGGCCACCGTCTCCTCGCCGGCAAAGCACACGAGCAGCTGGTTGCGCACCACAGCCCCGCCGGTGGTGAACAGAAACGCGTTGAAGCGCGCGTGCGCCCCCACGCGCGCCATCATGCTCCAGACATGCAAGGCGCCGGCGCCCGCGCCGGTCAGCTTGACGTGGTCGACATGGGCCTCGTCCCCCACCAGGAGCTCGAGCACCGCGTTGACCTGGTCGGCGCAATCGGTCGCGCCTTCGTGGCTCTCCACCACCATGGCGCGCGCGCCATGCTCGACCACGATCAGCGAGCGCAGAAAAATCGCGGCCGGACTCAGGCCCGAATTTGCGAATACGAGATGGAGCGGACGCGCCAGCGTGGCCCGCGCCGCCACCCGGATCACCGCGCCGTCACCCATGAAGGCGGTGTTGAGCGCGACCGCGACGTCGTCGCTCGGCGCCACCTTGCCCAGATGGGTGGCGATCAGGGGATCGCCAGCCGCCAACGCTGCCGCCATGGAGCCGATCGTGAGACCCGGCTCCAGCGCCGCCAGATCGGACAGCTCGGCCACGAAGGCGCCGTCGACAAAGACGATGCGGCGCGCCTCGAGCCCGGCCGCCAGCGCGCCGGCTTGCGCCACGCACGCGCGCGCGGCGGCATCGGGCGGCGCCGCCAGCGGCAGCGCGTCGCGCATCGCCGCCCGCAGGTCGGTGTACTTCCAGTCCTCCACCCGCCGGCTCGGCAGGCCTTGCCGCTCGAAGCGATGGAACGCCTCCTCGCGCATGGCCGCGACGGCCTGCGCGCCCGGCAGGGTGCCCTTGGCGGCGGCGAAGCTCGCGGACAGCGCGCTCTCGGCCGCGGTCCTGATCGGGCGGATTTCAGCGTTCATCTTGCATCCAATTCGCGTCCAATTTTCCAATGCATCCGGGAGCGCCGGCGACTACGCCACCGCCTCCTGGTATTGCGCGTAGCCTTCGGCCTCGAGCTCGAGCGCGATCTCCTTGCCGCCGGTGCGCACGATGCGGCCGCGCGCCAGCACATGCACCACGTCGGGAACGATGTAGTTGAGCAGGCGCTGGTAATGCGTGATGACGACGAAGGCACGCTCGGGCGCGCGCAGATGGTTGACGCCTTCGGCCACGATCTTGAGCGCATCGATGTCGAGGCCGGAATCGGTCTCATCGAGCACGCACAGGCGCGGCGCCAGGAGCGCCATCTGCATGACCTCGTTGCGCTTCTTCTCGCCGCCGGAGAAGCCCACATTGACCGGCCGACGCAACATGTCCTGCTCGATGCCGAGCTTGCCCGCCACCTCGCGTACGCGCTTGAGGAAGTCGGGCGTCGGCAATTCCAGCTCGCCGCGGTACCGGCGCTGCGCATTCAGCGCCGTCCTCAGGAAGTTGAAGGTGGCGACGCCGGGAATCTCCAGCGGATATTGAAACGCCAGGAAAATGCCCTTGGCGGCGCGCTCGTGCGGCTTCAGGGCGAGCACGTCCTCGCCCTCGAACAGCACCTGCCCCTGCGTGACCTCATAATTGGGCTTGCCGGCGAGCACATGGGCGAGCGTCGATTTGCCCGAGCCGTTGGGGCCCATGATGGCGTGCACCTTGCCCTGCTCGATGACCAGGTCGAGACCATTGAGGATCTTCTTGCCGTCGACCTCGACGTGCAGATTCTTCACTTCAAGTAGCGGCATTGTGCCTCCCGTCGGTGTCGTCGCGATTGTGGTCATCGTGTTCGGCGTGGTCATGGTGTTCGGCGAGCGGCCCGCATTCCGGCGCCGGCGCCGGCACGACGCGCCCTCATCCCACGCTGCCCTCGAGGCTGATCGAGATGAGCTTCTGGCCCTCGACCGCGAATTCCATCGGCAGCTGCTGCAGCACGTCCTTGACGAAGCCATTGACCACCAGCGCCACCGCCTCCTCGGCGGAGAGCCCGCGCTGCATGCAATAGAACAGCGTGTCCTCGGAGATTTTCGAGGTGGTCGCCTCGTGCTCGAACACCGCCGAGGAATTCTTCGCCTCGATATAAGGCACCGTATGGGCCCCGCACTGGTCGCCGATCAGGAGCGAGTCGCAATTGGTGAAGTTGCGCGCCCCGCTCGCGCGCCGATGCGCGCTGACTTGGCCGCGATAGGTGTTGTTGGAATGCCCGGCCGCGATCCCCTTGGAGATGATGCGGCTGGTCGTGTTCTTGCCCAGATGCAGCATCTTGGTGCCCGAATCGACCTGCTGGTAGCCATTCGAGATGGCGATGGAATAGAACTCGCCGCGCGAATTGTCGCCGCGCAGGATGCAGCTCGGATATTTCCAGGTGATGGCCGAGCCGGTCTCGAGCTGGGTCCAGGAGATCTTCGAGTTCTTGCCGCGGCAATCCCCGCGCTTGGTGACGAAATTGTAGACCCCGCCGCGCCCGTTCTTGTCGCCCGGATACCAGTTCTGGATGGTCGAATACTTGATCTCGGCGTCGTCGAGCGCGATCAGCTCGACCACTGCCGCGTGCAGCTGGTTCTCGTCCCGCATGGGCGCGGTGCAGCCTTCCAGGTAGCTGACATAGGAGCCCTTGTCGGCGATGATCAGCGTGCGCTCGAACTGGCCGGTATTGCGCTCATTGATGCGGAAATAGGTCGACAGCTCCATCGGGCAGCGCACGCCCTCCGGCACGTAGACGAACGAGCCGTCGGAGAACACCGCCGCGTTGAGCGTGGCGAAGAAATTGTCGGAGATCGGCACCACGGTGCCGAGGTATTTCTTGACCAGATCCGGATGCTTCTTCAGCGCCTCGGAAATCGGCATGAACAGCACGCCGGCCTTGGCGAGCTCCTCCTGGAAGGTGGTGGCGACCGAGACCGAATCGAACACCGCGTCGACCGCGACGCGCGAGCGCGTGCCATCGGCGCCCTCGATGCCGAGCAGCGCCTCCCGCTCGCGGATCGGAATGCCGAGCTTGTCGTAGGTCTTGAGGATCTCGGGGTCGATCTCGTCGAGCGACTTCGGTCCGTCCTTCTTCTTGGGCGCCGAATAGTAATAGAGATCCTGGTAGTCGATCGGCCCGAAGTCCACCCGCGCCCAGGTCGGCTCGCTCATGGTGAGCCAGCGCCGATAGGCATCGAGCCGCCACGCGAGCATCCACTCGGGTTCGCCCTTCTTGACTGAAATGAAGCGGACGGTGTCCTCGGACAGGCCCTTGGGGGCCTTGTCGGATTCGATCAGCGTCTCGAACCCATACTTATACTGGTCGACGTCGATGCGGCGAACCCGATCGACGGTCTCTTGTACTGCCGGCATTCTTCCCTCCGCTGCGGTTTCAAGGACCGCGGGTTGGATTGGTCGGGGTTATGGTCGGACTTGGGTCTCTGGTTCGCCTCGTCCTCTTGTTTCGTTCATCAAGCGGTTTCGTTCGTTCAAGCGGTTT
>DASZKX010000142.1:0-19416 GCA_035552735.1 Xanthobacteraceae bacterium | reverse complement strand
AGGCCGATCAGGCGACGCGGTGTCCCAACATGAATTCCGCCGGACCCACCGGCGGGCGCCACGCCACGACGGTAAAGAGCGCGTCCGGATCGTTTTCAGCGGCGAGGAGGTGGATGGTCTTCACCCGAATGACCTCGTCAGCAATCCGATACGGACCGGTCTTGGTCGGACAACCCAGCTCGGCCCACCGCACTTTCTCCGCGGCCATGATCCTGCCCCTTGTTGAAGCGACTTGTTGCCAAGCTGCTTGTTACCAAGATGGGGATCATTCTTTGGCGATTCGGTTAAGCACGCATTAACGTGTCCGAATACCGGTCTCGGCGCTGCGGTACCGCGATCGGCTATCGCCGCGGCTTGAGCTTGGCGGTGAGCGAGAAACCGCCCGCCCCGCAGCACGGACACGACGCCGCGATGAGGACGCTCTGCTTCTGCTCCTCGTCGAGGTCGGTGCGATCGAGCATGGCGCGCACGCTCTGTTGAAACAGTTCGTGCAACGCACCCGCACCATATTTGATGGCGTTGTCTTCGTCGGTCACCGGGGCAGAGCTGGACGGCCGCGCCGATTTGGCGCGCGGCGGCAATTTGGAGGTTCGTCTGCGCTTGCCCAATCCTAGCGCCTCACCACGTTGATCATGCTGTCGAAATCACCGCGCAGGAAGCACCCCATATTGTGCTCGACGGTGACCAGAGCGCGCTCCGCATAGACATCGCAAAAACCGCCGAGATGCGGTGTGATGATGACGTTCCGGGCCGACCAGAGCGGATGGCCGGCCGGCAAGGGCTCCTCCTGGAACACGTCGAGCGCGGCACCCGCGATCTCACCGCGCTCGAGCGCGATGACGAGCGCATCCTCGTCCACGATGCCGCCGCGGGCGAGATTGATCAGATAGCTCGACGGCTTCATGGCGGCGAACACCCGGGCCCCGATGAGGTTGCGGGTCTCCTCCGAATAGGGCGCCAGCAGCACCAGGAAGTCGAGTGCGGCCGCCTGTTGGATGAGCGCGCCGCGGTCGTGCATGCGATCGAAGCCCGGCAGCTCGCGCGTAGCCGAGGTGAACCCGACCACCGTCATCCCCATTGCCTTGCACCGCGGCGCCAGGCTCTCGGCGATCTGTCCCACCCCGTAGATGCCGACCGTCTTGCCGTCGAGCAATTGCGCCGGCCAGCGCGTCCAGATTTGCTTGTCCTGGTTGCGCACGCTGGTGGGAAAATCGCGGGCAAGCCCCAGCATCATCGTCAGGGCGGCTTCCGAGACCGGGGCGCCGTGAATGCCGCGGATATTGGTGATGATCACATCGGGACGCAGCGACGGCAGGTCGATCAGGTTGTCGACCCCCGTGCCGAGCGCCTGCACCCACCTGAGCCTGTCGGCGCCCCGCAAGACCTCGTCTTTCATATGCGGACCGAAGGTCAGGAGCGCGTCGGCCTTGCCCATGAATGGCGCCGTCTTGGAGTGGTGATCCACCACGTCGATGGCGAGCTCAGGAAATCGCTCCGCCAGGCGGCTCCGGTATTGCTCGCGCACGTGCGGCGGCAAGGTCAGCAGGATGAGCAGACGAGACATCGTGGGGTCCTTCGGGAATTCCAACCGCGGCTCGGCCGCGGAACCGGGCACGCCTTCCTTATGCGGTCGGCAACCGCAACAGCCTTGCGGCATTGTCGAAGCAGACGGCCTGGCGCACATCGGCCGCGATCGGCGCGCCGTCGATGAATGCCGCCGCCTCCTCGGCCGATTCGAACGGATAGTCGGCGGCGAACATCACGTGCTCGGAGCCGAGCGCGCTGATGGCGCAGATGAGCGGGTCAGCCGCGCACATGCCCGAGGTCGTGACCACGATATTGTCCCGGATATACTCCGAGGGCTGGCGGTCGAGCTTGACCCCGTACAGCTTGGCCCGGCTGTCGAAGCGCCACATCAGGTACGGCAGGGTCTCGCCCAGGTGACCGAGCCCGAGCTTGGCGCCGGGGAAACGATCGAACAGGCCGCCAAACACCAGCCGCAGCGCATGCGATCCGGTCTCGACCGTCCATTCCCAGGTGGCGCGCCGCAGGCCGCGGTGATCCGCGAGGGCCGGGCTGGTGGCGACCGGATCGGCCGGATGCAGATAGATCAGGGCGCCGAGCGCCTCCGCCCGCTCCCAGAACGGATCGAGCGAGGGATCGTCCAGATAGAGTCCGTTGGTGTGCCCGTTGATCATGGCGCCGCAGAAGCCGAGCTCGCTTATGCAGCGTGTGAGCTCGTCCGCGGCCGCGACCGCGTCCTGCATCGCGAGGTGGGCGAAACCGGAATAGCGGTCGGGCCGCTTCTGGATCTCGCGCGCCAGCACGTCATTGCATTGGCGTGCCTTGCGGCAGGCGATCGCGGTGTCGCGCTCGATCTGCACGCCGGGGCCGGACAGGGACAGCACCGCGCGGGCGATGCCGGCCCGGTCCATGGCCTCGAGCCGCTCGGCGCCGAAATCGGACAGCCGGCCCACCAGCTTGCCCAGGATGGCGGGATCGACGTCCGCCACCGTGGTCGCCCAATAATCCTCGAAGCCGGCACACATGAAATGCTCTTCGAGAGCGATCTTCTTGACCATGCAACCCTCATTGGGAGGCTCGCCCCGAAGGCGCGCCCGCTCCCTGTACGGTATAATCGATATCCGTTACAACCCACCGCTTCGGTGGTAGAATCAGGCATTCGGGTGCCTGCTCGGGGAGGAACGGAGTGGCGAAGAAAATCCGTGGCGTGATGTTCGAGGAGAACAACAACAACAGCATGGGGCTGGAGTTCGTCAATCTGTCCCATCGCTTTGGTTTCCAATCTCCCAACTGGCCTTATTTCGAGGACGTCAAGATCGAGCGCATCCATTATCATGCCAAGTCGGGCGTGCTGTCGCAGCGCATCACGACCAGCATGCACAATACGACCCATATCGATGCCCCGGCGCACGTGGTGTACGGCACCCCGTTCATCGACGAGGTCCCGCTGCCGCATTTCTTCGGCAGCGGCATCGTGGTCTCGATCCCCAAGAAAAAATGGGAGCCGATCACCTATGACGATCTCGAAAAGGCCGCCGGCAAGATCGTGCGGCCGCGCGACGTCGTGATCGTCAATACCGGCTGGCACAAGAAATACGACGATAGCGAGGAATATTTCTGCTACGCGCCCGGCTTCGTGTCCTCGGCCGGCGAATGGTTCGTGGAGAAGAAGGTCAAGGTCATCGGCCACGACACCCAGGCCAACGACCATCCGCTGGCGACCGCGATCGGGCCGCAGCGCAACGGGCCGCTGCATCCGCATCTCGCCGAGGAATACAAGAAATGGTCGGGCGGCCGCGACTGGAAGGACGACTTTCCGGAATGGGAGCCGGTGCATCGCATCCTGTTCAAGAACGGCATTCTGGGGATCGAGAACGTGGGCGGCGATCTCGACAAGGTCACCGGCCGGCGCGTCACCTTCGCGCTGTTCCCCTGGAACTGGGAGAAGGGCGACGGATGCATCATCCGCCTGGTGGCGATCACCGATCCCAAAGGCGCCTATCGGATCGAGAAGGGGGAGAAATTCTAAATGATCGTGCGCAAGCTCTCGGACGCAAAGCCCTACGAGGCGCCCAATCATCGCGACTACAAGTCGCTGCGCGTTTTCGGCGCCGAGATGGGCGGTTCGCAGACTCTCATTTTCGGCATCTCGCATTTCCTGCCCGGCGGCGGCGCCGGTCCGGACGCCTCGCCGCCCGAGAAGATCTACTACGTGCTCGCGGGCGAACTCACCGTGATCGTCGGCGGCAAGGAGACGGTCGTGCGGCAGGGCGACAGCTGCTACATCGGCCCCAACGAGAACCGCGAGATCATCAATCGCGGCAACGAGGTGTGCACCATCGCGGTCGCGGTCGCGCCGGTGAAGTGACAGCGTAGATGCCCTCTCCCGCCTGCCGGAGAGGTGGCGAGCGAAGCGAGCCGGAGGGGGCCCGCGCCGCAAGCTCCGAGTTTGCGGCATCGCCCCCTCCCGGCCCTCCCCCCGCAAGCGGGAGAGGGAGACGAAACGCCGAGTTCCAGGAGTTCCCCATGTCCGAAGATTTCCTGAAAAATCCGCTGTCCCTGTTCGACATTCGCGGCAAGACCGCCGTCGTGACCGGCGCATCGGGCGCGTTCGGGGCGCTGGCCGCCAAGGTGCTGGCGGGCGCCGGCTGCAACCTGGTGCTGGCGGCCGGCGGGCTGGAGGCGCTCAAGCAGGTGGCGGCCGATTGCGAGAAACTCGGCGCCAAGGTCGAAGCCGTCAACATCCGTCCGAGCTCGGCTGCCAATTGCGACCAGGTGGTGGAGGCCGCGGTCAAGCGCTTCGGCGGCGTCGACATCCTGGTGCTGGCGGCCGGCATCAACAAGGTCTCCAAGATCGTGGACCAGCCGCCCGAGGCCTTCATGGAGGTCATGGACGTGAACGTGACCCAGTCGTGGCTGATGGCGCGCGCGGCCGGCAAGCAGATGCTGGCGCAGGGCCGCGGCGGCAAGGTCGTGTTCATGTCGTCGGCGCGCGGCCTGCTCGGCCATCCGGCCGGCTATACCGCCTATTGCGCCTCCAAGTCGGCCATCGACGGCGTCACCAAGGCGCTCGGCTGCGAATGGGGCGACACGGGCATCACGGTCAACGCCATCGCGCCGACCGTCTTCCGCTCGCCCCTCACCGCCTGGATGTATGAGGACACCGAGCGCGCCACCACGGTGCGCAAGGGATTCGTCGCGCGCGTGCCCAAGGGGCGGCTCGGCGAGCCCTCCGACCTGGCGGGCCCGCTCCTGTTCCTGGCCTCGGCGGCGTCGGACTTTTATACCGGCCATATCCTCTATGCCGACGGCGGCTATACGGCGGGCTGAGCATGGCGACCAAAGCGCGCATCGGGGTCCTCGGCGCCGGCCTGATGGGCCACGGCATCGCACAGGTGTTCGCGCTCGCCGGGCATGCGGTCGCCATCTACGACCCGATCGCCGCGAGCCTCGATCAGGCGAGGGCCCGAATCGCCGCCAATTTGCGCGATCTCGGCGATGACGAGGCCGCCGCGCAACGCGTGCAGCCCTGCGCGGATCTGGCCGAGGCGGTGCGCGATGCCGACTTCGTGGTCGAGGCCGCGCCGGAAGATTTGGAGATCAAGCGCAAGCTGTTCCGGGAAACCGAACCCCTTGTCCGCCATGACACGATCCTGGCCAGCAACACTTCCGTAATTCCGATCACCGCCATCATGCAGGATCTGCACGACCGCTCGCGCGCGCTTGGCACCCATTGGTGGAATCCGCCGTTTCTGGTGCCTCTGGTCGAGGTGATCGAGACCCAGTGGACATCGCGGGCCGCGATCGACTGGACCATGGTGCTGCATGCGGCAGCCGGCAAGAAACCCGCCCACGTGAAGAAGGACGTGCCGGGCTTCATCGGCAACCGGCTGCAGCATGCGCTCTGGCGCGAGGCCATCGCGCTGGTCGAGCACGGCATCTGCGATGCCGAGACCGTCGACACCGTCATCAAGGCCGCCTTCGGGCGCCGCCTCGCAGTGCTGGGGCCGCTGGAGAACGCCGACCTGGTGGGAACCGACCTGACGCTCGCCATCCACAAGACCGTGCTGCCCGCGATCGACTCGCGGCCCGCCCCCTCGCCCTATCTCGAAAGGCTTGTGGCCGAAGGCAAGCTCGGCTTCAAATCAGGCGAGGGGTTCCGCACCTGGACCCCGCGGCAGCAGGCCGAGCTGCGCGCCAAGGTGGTGGCGCATCTCAAGAAGGCGCGCGCCGACGACCAGTAGATTTTTTGAGCCAACCGCCAGGGAGGTTGCCATGAAACAGCCAGGAACCATCAGCCGCCGCCGCGTCATGGCGGCCGGCCTCGGTGCGGTCGCGGCACCCGCGGTGCTGCGCGTGCTGCCCGCCAACGCCCAATCGCGCGTCATCAAGATCGGCCACGTGAGCCCGCGCACCGGCCCGATCGCGGCCTTCGGCGAGGCCGATCCGTTCATTCTCGATCAGGTCCAGAAGCTGGTCGAGAAAGGCATCAGCAACGGCGGCAAGACCTATCCGGTGCAGATCCTCTCGCGCGACAGCCAATCGAGCACGGCGCGCGCCTCCGAGGTCGCGGCCGAGCTGATCCTGCGCGACAAGGTCGATCTCCTGGTGGCGGCGAGCACGCCCGACACCACCAACCCGGTCGCCGACCAGGCCGAGGTGAACGAAGTCCCCTGCATCACCACCGACTGCCCGTGGCAGCCCTATTTCTTCGGCCGCAACGGCGATCCCAAGAAGGGCTTCACCTGGACCTATCATTTCTTCTGGGGGCTCGAGGACGTGATCGGGGCGTTCCTGGCGCTGTGGAAGAGCGCGCCCACCAACAAGGTGATCGGCGGCCTGTTCCCCAACGACGCCGACGGCAATGCCTGGGGGGATCCCAAGATCGGCTTTCCGCCGGCCCTGCAAGCGGCCGGCTTCAAGCTCGTCGATCCGGGCCGCTACCAGCCGGTCAGCAGCGATTTCACCTCGCAGATTTCCGCCTTCAAGAGCGCCGGCGCCGAGATCGTGACCGGCAACATGATCCCGCCCGATTTCTCGACCTTCTGGTCGCAGGCCGCCCAGCAGGGCTTCAAGCCCAAGGTGGTGACGATCGGCAAGGCGCTGCTGTTTCCCTCGGTCATCAGCTCGCTCGGCGCCCGCGGCAATGGCTTGAGCACGGAAATCTGGTGGACCCCGAACCATCCGTTCAAATCCGGCCTGACCGGCCAGGGCGCGCGCGAATTGACCGATGCCTACACCAAGGCCACCAACCGGCCGTGGACGCAGCCGATCGGCTTCAAGCACGCGCTGTTCGAAGTGGCGATCGACGTGCTCAAGCGCACCAAGAATCTCGGCGAGCCCAGATCGATCCTCGAGGCCATCACGGCCACGTACTACAAATCGATCGTGGGGCCGGTGAAATGGGCGGGCATGCCGGTCAAGAACGTGACCAAGACGCCGCTCGTCTCCGGCCAATGGCAGCGCGCCAGCGACACGTCCAACCTGGTCATCACCCAGAACGAGACCGCGCCGCAGATTCCCGTCGGCGGAAAGCTGGAATTGCTGACATAAGGCTCTTCACCTGTCCCGCTTGCGGGGGAGGCATAGGCGGCCTTCGGCCGCCGTTCTTGACGCAAAGAACGCCGATGCGCAGCGGCGGCTATGTCGCGAAGCGATCCGGGAGGGGGCAAGTCGACAAGCACTGACACTGCGGACAGGCCCCCTCCCCGCCCTCCCCCGCAAGCGGGAGAGGGAGATAGAGGCTATGCCATCATGACATCCCCGATCCTGGCGCTGGACAAAATCTCGAAGCGGTTCGGCGCCATCGTGGTCGCCGATGCGCTCGATCTCGCGCTTGAGCCCGGCGAAGCGCTCGGCATCATCGGACCGAACGGGGCCGGCAAGACCACCCTGTTCGGCATCATGACCGGCACGCTGGCGCCCGATGCCGGTCGGGTGCGGTTCGAGGACGCCGACATCACGGGTGCCAGCCCGCCGCGGCGCTGCCGCATGGGGATCGCGCGCTCCTTCCAGATCCCGCAGCCATTCGGCGACATGACGGTGTTCGAAAACCTGGTGGTGGGTGCCGCCTTTGGGGCCGGGCGGCGCGAACGCGACGCCTACGGTCCCTGCATGGACATCCTGGCGCAATGCGGCCTTGCCGCCGCCGCCAATCGCCGCGCCGGCAGCCTGACGCTCCTCGACCGCAAGCGGCTCGAGCTCGCCCGCGCGCTTGCCACTCATCCGCGCGTGCTGCTGCTCGACGAGGTGGCGGGCGGCCTCACCGAGCCGGAATGCGCGGCGCTGGTCTCCCTCATCAAGGAGTTGCGGGCAACCGGCCTCTCGATCATCTGGATCGAGCACGTGGTGCACGCGCTTCTGGCCACGATCGATCGTCTGGTGGTGCTGCATGGCGGCCGCTTCATCGCGCAGGGCGATCCGCAGACCGTGATCCGCAGCCCGGCGGTGGCCGACATCTATCTCGGGATCGCGGCCGATGCCTGACCAGGCCCTGCTCGAGGTGAACGATCTCGACGCGTTCTACGGCGACTTCCAGGCGCTGTTCGGCGTCTCATTGCGGGTCGCGGTCGGCCAGGCGGTCGCCATCATCGGGGCCAACGGAGCCGGCAAGAGCACGCTCCTCAAGAGCATCGCCGGACTGATGCACTCGCGCCCCGATGCGGTGCGGTTCGAGGGCGCGCCGATCGGCGACCGGCCGGCTTACGCCATCGCGGCGCGCGGCATCGCGCTCGTGCCCGAAGGCCGCCGGCTGTTTGCTTCGCTGACGGTCGAGGAAAATCTCTTGATCGGCGGACAACTGCGACGTCCAGGGCCGTGGACGCTGCGGCGCGTCTACGACCTGTTTCCGGTGCTGGCCGAGCGCACCCACATGCCGAGCCCCTCGCTGTCGGGCGGCCAGCAGCAAATGGTCGCGCTCGGACGCGCCCTCATGTCGAATCCGAAGCTGATCCTGTGCGACGAGATCAGCCTCGGCCTCGCCCCGATCGTGGTGCGCGACATCTACGCGCGGCTGCCCTCGATCCTGGCCGAGGGCATCTCGCTCGTCATCGTGGAGCAGGACATCGCCCAGGCCCTCAAAGCCGCCGCCCAAGTCTATTGCCTGCAGGAAGGCCGCGTCGCCCTGCAAGGCGCCGCCCGCGAGCTGACCCGGCAAGCCATCGCGGCGGCATATTTCGGAGGGTGAGGTGGGGAAGTCTCTCGTAGGGCGCAATCGCTTTATTGCGCCATCAGCTTCGCCAATGGGCGCAATGCCCCCGGCCTCGCCAAGCGGCGCAATAAAGCGATTGCGCCCTACAATCAGGACTGCAAGGCACCGCCAGCGATCTCACCCAGCAAGCCATCGCGGCCGCCTATTTCGGAGGGTGAAGTGGCGGGAATTGGGTGTCGTAGGGCGCAATCGCTTTATTGCGCCATCAGCTTCGCCAAAGGCCGCATCGCCCGCGGCCACGCCGAGCGGCGCAATTAAGCGATTGCGCCCAACAGGCGGAGGGTAAGGTGCTCGACTGGATCAACGTGATCGTGCAGGGCGTGCTGGTGGGCGGCCTCTATGCGGTGTTCGCGGCCGGCCTATCGTTGATCTTCGGCATCATGCGGCTCGTCAACATCGCGCATGGCGACCTGATCGTTCTCGCCGCCTATCTGGCGCTGGTGGCCGCGCAGACGCTCGGCATCGGGCCGCTCCCTGCGCTCCTGATCGTGGCACCGCTCATGGCCCTGATCGGCTACGTCCTGCAGCGCCTGCTGCTCAACCGCACGCTCGGCGGCGATCTGCTGCCGCCGCTCCTGGTCACGTTCGGCCTGTCGGTGATCATCCAGAACGGATTGCTCGAAATCTTCAGCGCCGACAGCCGCAGACTGCAGGCCGGCGCCATCGAGACCGCGAGCTTTCCCCTTGTGCCGGGCGTTTCCATCGGCGTGCTCCCGCTCCTGTCGTTCGTGGCCGCCATAGCGGTCATCGGCGCGCTGCAATTCGTGCTCTATCGCACCGCGCTCGGGCGCGCGTTCCGGGCGACCGCCGACGATCCCGCGGTGGCGCAGCTCATGGGGCTCGATAATCGTCACATCTTCGGGCTCGCCATGGCGCTGTCGCTCGCCGTAGTGGCGGTCGCCGGCGTGTTGCTGGCCGTGCGCGCCAATTTCGATCCGGCCATCGGGCCGGCGCGCCTGATCTTCGGCTTTGAATCGGTCATCATCGGCGGGCTCGGCAGCCTGTGGGGAACCCTGATCGGCGGCATTCTGCTCGGCGTCGCGCAGGCGATCGGCGCCGAGATCGATCCGGGCTGGCAGACGCTTGCCGGGCATCTGGTGTTCCTGCTCGTGCTGGCGGTGCGGCCGGAAGGATTGTTTCCGAAGGTGCGCGGATGAGGCACGCGCGGGTCCACTATGCCGACCGGGCGGGCCGCATCGGCATCTGGCTCATGCTCCTCGCCCTCGTGGTGCTGGCCGCCGCGCCCGCCTGGGGCGGCCGCGACGACCTGCGGCTGCTGTCGGAAATCTATGCCTATGTGGGGCTCGCCAGCCTGTGGAACCTGCTTGCCGGCTATGCGGGTCTCGTCTCGGTCGGCCAGCAGGCCTATGTGGGACTTGGCGCCTATCTCTTGTTCGCCCTCACGCTGCGGGCCGGGCTGCCGCCCCTGTGGGCGATCCCGCTCGCCGGCGTCATCGCGGCCGTGCTCGCGGTGCCGGTCGCGGCGCTGCTGTTCCGGCTGCGCGGACACTATTTTGCGATCGGGACCTGGATCGTGGCCGAGGTCTTTCGCCTGCTCGCGTCGCAAGCCACGGTGCTGGGCGGCGGCTCCGGCATGAGCCTGCCGGCCGGCATCGTGACCTCGATCGCGGCCAGCCGCCAGGCGCGCGAATTCCTGATCTATTGGGTGGCGCTCGCCTTGATGGTGGTGGTTCTGCTGTTGATCGTGTGGCTCCTGCGCTCGCGCTATGGCCTCGCCCTCAAGGCCATCCGCGACAACGAGCTGGCGGCGCGCAGCAGTGGGGTCGACGTTACCCGCATCAAGGTCCTGGTCTACATCATCACGGCGTTCGGTACCGCCATGATCGGCGCCCTCATCTTCCTGCAGAAGCTGCGCATCAGCCCGGATGCGGCCTTCAGCGTCAATGATTGGACCGCGTTCGTGATCTTCATGACCGTGATCGGCGGCATCGGGCGGATCGAAGGGCCGATCGTGGGTGCGGTGGTGTTCTTCGTGTTGCGCCAGACGCTGGCCGACCTCGGCACGCTTTATCTCCTGCTGCTCGGCACTGTCGCCATCGTGGTCATGCTGTGGGCCCCGAAGGGAATTTGGGGCTTGATCGTGGAGCGGTTCGGCTGGCAGGTGTTCCCCCTTGAACGGCGGGTCGTCCTCGATGATCGTGGGGCGCCCGCGACCGCAGGCCCAGAATAGCGCTCGAGAATAGCGCAAGAATAACCCGCAGGAGGACCCTCGACCCCATGGCGCAGAAATCCAACAAGGTGATCATCACCTGCGCGATCACCGGCTCGATCCACACCCCGACCATGTCGGACGCGCTGCCGGTCACGCCGGACGAGATCGCCACCCAGGCGATCGATGCCGCCAAGGCGGGCGCCGCGGTCCTGCATCTGCATGCGCGCGATCCCAAGGACGGACGGCCCTCGCCCGATCCGGAGGTGTTCCGGCAGTTCCTGCCGCGCATCAAGCAAGCCTGCGACGGGGTGATCAACATCACCACCGGCGGCAGCGTGACCATGACGGTGGAGGAGCGGATCGCGGCCGCCACCACCTTCTCGCCGGAGATGTGCTCCCTCAACATGGGCTCGATGAACTTCGCGCTCTATCCGATGGCGGCGCGTTTCAAGACCTGGAAGCACGATTGGGAGGAGCAATATCTGCTGCAGTCGGACCAGAACATCTTCCGCAACACGTTTCGCGACATCGAGCGCATCGCCAAGCTCCTGGGCGACCAACACGGCGTCAAGTTCGAGCACGAATGCTACGACACCGGCCATCTCTACAATCTGGCCCATTGCGTGGACCGCGGGCTGTTCAAGCCGCCGATCTTCCTGCAGCTGATCTACGGCATCCTGGGCGGCATCGGGCCGGAATTCGACAATCTCCTGTTCATGAAGCGCACCGCCGATCGCCTGTTCGGCGATCAGTACGAGTGGTCGGTGCTGGCCGGCGGCCGGCACCAGATTCCGTTTGCCACCATGGCCACCATGATCGGCGGCAATGTCCGGGTCGGGCTCGAGGACAGCCTCTATATCGGCCGCGGCAAGCTCGCGGTCAGCAATGCCGAGCAGGTGGCGAAGATCCGCCGCATCATCGAGGAGCTCGGCTACGAGGTGGCGACCCCGGCCGAGGCGCGCACCATGCTCGGCCTCAAAGGCGCTGACCGGGTGAAGTTCTGATGTCGGGCCGCTCGATGAGGTCGATGCCCCTCGGTGTCATGACCGGGTTCGCTCCTCTCGTTGTCATGGCCACTGAATGTGGCTGGAGTCACCGACAAACATGAGCCTCCAGGACACGCGCTTGGCCGCGACCGCACGTTACCTCGCGGATGAGAAACTCGACGGCCTCATCGCCTTCAATGGCGGCCAGAACTCGTTTCTCGAAGCGCACGCGGTGTTCGTGCTGAGCGGCGTGCGTCCGATCGGCGAAAGCGCGGTGCTGGTGGATCGCTCCGGTGCCTCCACCCTGATGGTGACCCCGGCCTGGGAGGCGGAGCGCGCGGGCGCGCTTTCGCGCACCGCAAAGACCGTCGGCACCGACGATCTGGCACGGGCTCTGAGATCGGCGCTCGCCGCGCATAAGATCGATCCGCGCCGGACCGTCACGGTCGCGTTGTCGACGCTCGGGGTCGGCCTGGTGCAGCGCATCGAGGCGGCGCTGGGCGGCACAGTCCGCGCCAACGACAAATACGCGCGCGAGCTCGCCCGCACCCGAACCCCCGAGGAGCTCGCCGCCGCCCGGAAGGCGACCCGGATCGCGGAACGCGGCTACGAGCGCTTCCTCGAGTTCGCGCGCCCGGGCGTGCGCGAGTTCGAGCTCGCGGCCGAGCTCTACGGCTTCATGAAGGGGCTCGGGGCCGAGGACAATTTCCTGCTGCTGAGCGCGTCCCAGCACAATCTCGCCGTCACTGCCGCCGGCGCGCGCGTGCTCGACGTGGGCGACATCATCCTGTCCGAGATCACGCCCTGCTATCAGGGCCAGTTCGCGCAGATCTGCCGCACCACGGTGATCGGCGACACCACGCCGCTCTTGCACGAGAAGTACGCGGTGCTGCAGGAGGCCATGCGCCGCGGCCAGGCCGCGGCGGTGCCGGGCGCCAGCGTGCGCGCGGTGACGCAAAGCATGGACGATTGCTTCCGCGCCGCCGGCTACGGCGAGTATTGCCGGCCGCCCTATATGCGGGTGCGCGGCCACGGGCTCGGCATCACCTCGGACGCCCCCGGCGACCTCACCGTCGACAGCGAGGCGCGGCTGGAGGACGGCATGGTTTTCGTGATGCACCCCAACCAATATCTGCCCGAGACCGGATATCTGATGTGCGGCGAGCCGGTGGTCATCACGCCCGCCGGCGCCAGGGCCTTGTCGGTCCGCACCGCCGCGCTCGACCGCATTCTGGTTTGATCCCCATGCGTACCGTCCAGCCCTCCACCATGATCGGCGCCTACGGCTTCGAGCAGGACCGCGTTCCGCGCGACGAATTCCAGATCAGGCTGCGCGCGCTGCACGGCATAATGGACGCCAAAGCTTGCAGCGCCATGCTGGTCTACGGCGATGCGTGCGAGCATTCGGATCTCGCCTATTTCACCAATTTCATTCCGCGGCATCGCTGGGCGCTGGCGCTGCTGCCGCGCCAGGGCGAGGCCCGCATCCTGGTCTCCATGAGCTCCCGCGACATGCCGGCGCAGCGGCTGATGACCTGGATCCCCGACGTCATGTCGGCCTGGACCTGGGAGAGCGTGTTCGATCCCTGGCTCGCGGCCTTGGGCTCGGATGCGCCCAAGGATATCGACCAAGTGAATATCGGCACGGTGAATATCGGCACCGTGCGGTTCGACCTGATGCGGCCGCCCCTGATGGCGTCGCTGGAAAAAAGCCTGGGTAATCGTTTTCGTTTGGTCGGCGCCGATCCCGAGGTGCGGGCGCGCGCGACCCGGCCGCGCGAGCTGTCCTTGATCCGCGATGCTTGCACGGTCGTGCGGGCGGGCGCGGCCGCCTTCCTGCAGGCGTGGCGCGACGGCAGCGGGGTCGAAACCGCGGCACTCGCGGGCGAGCGCAGCGCGCGCGCCTTGGCGGCGCAGGATGTCCGCACCTTGGTGAGCCTCGATGGCGGGCGCACCCTGGCGCCGTTCCGCGGCGCGTTCGAGACCAAATCCGGCTCCCTGCCACTGCTCGGCTATATCGCGGTGAAGCATCGCGGCTACTGGGGGGAATCATTCGTGAGCGCCGCTGAGCCGTCGGGTGCCATCCAACAATGCGCACAGGCCGGCCTCGCAGCAGCCATAAAGTGCGCCGGTCCGGGCATGAGTGCGGCCGAGCTCCATGCACGAGCCACGCAGCCGCTGGGCGCGCATCCGCTCCACTCCGTGCTGAGCGGAAGCGTCGGCCGGCGCATCGGCCTTTCGTCCAACGAAGGCGGCGAGCTGCGGCGCGACGCCCGCCATGCGCTCGAGGCCGGCGACGTCTATGCCCTGCATGTCGGCTTGAGCGACCCGCGCGCCGGTGGCGCTGTCGCCTCCGCCATGGTGGCGATCACGCCCAAGGGCTGCCAAGTGCTGGTACGGCCACCGGAATAACGATGCGCGGCGCCCTCACTTGTCCCGGCCACCAGCGCGTTTACGCGCGTCTTCGACGCGCTATGAGCCGGGACCGTTCCAAACTCCGGCGCCTGGAACGATCCCGGGTCTGCAGCGCACCACCAAAGCCGACGCTACGCGTCGCCTTTGCCGCTGCGCTACGCCCGGGAAAAGTATCGAGCCATCCGCTTGATCCGCGCGTCTCCGGTTCAACAATAATTGACGGCCCCTGTAATTTCGGCACAAGACTGCACCCACAACCACAACAGCATTGGGGAGACGGCGCCATGGCGAAGAAGCGGCAGGCTGAAAAGACGCGAAAGAAGAGCCCCGACCGCAAGGCCAGAGCCACCGGCGAACTGAACGCCGTGCTCGATGATCTGGTGATCGGCAACCGCATTCTCTATGTGCAGGACGTGGTCGACGGCTACGGCCATATCAGCGCCCGTCATCCGCACCGCCCCGATCGGTTCCTGATGTCGCGGGCGCGCGCACCCGGCCTCGTGGTCGCCTCCGACATCTTGGAGTTCGGTCTCGACGGCGAGCTCGTCCGTCCCGACGAGCGCCCGGTCTATTCCGAGCGTTTCATCCATTCCGAGGTCTACAAGGCGCGGCCCGACGTCAATGCGGTGGTGCACAGCCATTCCCCGACCGTGGTTCCGTTCAGCGTCACGCAGGTCCCGCTGCGGCCGATCCGGGCGGCGTTCTTTTATCCGGAGGTGCCGGTGTTCGATACGCGCGCCAGCGCCGGCTGGACCAATCTCCTCATCTCCAACAGCGCGCTCGGCGCGGCGCTGGCGCAGACGCTCGGCCAGAACTCGGTCGCGCTCATGCGCGGGCACGGCAATGTGGTGGTGGCGCCGAGCGCGCGGGTCGCGGTGTACCGGGCGATCTACACCGAGGCCAATGCCAAGCTGCTGCTGCAGGCCAAGATGCTGGGCGGCCCCATTACCTATCTGGCCCCGGAGGAGGCCGCCCTGATGGAGAAGGATCAGGGCCGCCATCGGCCGGGCCACGGCTCCGACCGCACCTGGGAGATGTGGCGCCAGGAAGCGCTCGCGCGGACCGGCAAGCTGCGGTGACGGCGGGCGCTATTTGGCGCGCCGCCACGTGGCTTCGTCCACGGTGCCGGATACCGACGCGCCATTGACGTATCTGAGCTCATCCGCCGTGAGCGCGCTGATGACGCGTGTCTGAGTCTTTCCGTTCAAGTTGGGAAATGAACCGGCATCGATATTGGTGGTGATGGTCTTGGTCTTCTCATCGACCGACCAGGTTCCGACATTGGCGATCATGCCGGTCATCACGGCCTTGTTTTCCTCCGCGGTGCCCTGGTTCACGTTGTTGATCGCGAAATTCGGGAGGTCGGCGCGCGAGGTCAATATCGAGAACCGGCCGCCGGCATCGAAGATCAGAAGCCCCTTCGGGTTCGGGCCGCGGCGGTCTGATTTGGCGCCCGCCTTGTCGGTCGCGATGATCGACACCAGCGTCCAGGCGCCGACGAGCTGCTGCTTGAGCGAAGCCTGCTGGCTGACGACAGCGGTCGGCAACGTGGCGAGCCCGAGCGCCGCGATGGCGGACAAAGCGAAGATATGGCCTCGATTCATGGGGTTCCTCACGTTTCTCGATAGTGTAGGCGCCGTTGGGCGAGACCGGCAGGGACAAAGGCGTGCCGCGCTGACGGGTGGCGGACGATGCGAGATGGATATCGGCAGCCTACATGGTTCGCGGCACGGCGGGAAGGCACGGCGCAGCCCTGATGTCATGGCCGTCGGCATGGCATGGCGGTCGGCGGCGGCTGTAAACAATAAGTTGAGCGCGCGGACGAAGCGCCGGCAGCGATCAGAGATCATGAATTGTTGATGCCCGACATGCCCGGAAAGCAGGTGATGTCAGCCTGGCGTCGGGTCGAAATGAAAAGCCCGGGGCCCGCATGCCCCCGGGGCGAAGTCGTGGCCGTAGGTTTGCTTGTGCGAAAGCGCTTTGAGGATTGGCTGACGCAAAGAAATCCGAGGCTCGAGAGCCTGAGACTTTTGTCTATTGGGCTTTCAGCTTGCCGGCGTTGACATCCGACAGCCATTGGTTCCAGCCGTTGCACTGCGCGTTCATATCGCACCAGGTCTCATGGTTGCCGCCCTTGTTCTGACGGGGGTCGGTAACGGTCCCGCCGCTTGCAGCCGCATAGGCCTGCGCGCCATTGTGTTTGTGGCTGGCAGCCAAGGCTCCCGTGGCGCCGCCGAGCACGAGGGCGAGCGAGAGAGCCGTGTAAGCGAATTTATGATTCATGGTTGTTTCCTCCGTTGTTTCCCGCTGTCAGGCCGACGTCTGATGCGTCTTATGGGCACGCTGATCCGCCAAGCTTACAGGCAGTTCTGCGGGCCATTACATTTCTGTAAAGCCAACATCACTTTCTTGTAATCTCGACGACTCTTTGTCGCAGGATCTATTCGGAGAAGCGTTGCGGCACTCACGCCCCAGGCATCTCGCCTTCAAAGCGGCTTGAAGCGCCCGCTCGCGGCCGCCCGGTCGTACAACAAAGAGGCGATCGCCAGATCCTCGAGGCCGACGCCGAGCGATTTGAACAGCGTGATCGCGTCGCGGTCCCGGTGAAAGGCCGGCGCTGCGACGATCCGGTGCAACGGTATCAGATCGTTCCAATCGAGCTGGCCGGCGCGGGCGAGATCGATGAACTCGGCCGCCTCCGTCTTGGCCTGCGCGACGTCGTCGGTCACCACCGCGGCGGCCCGCAGCACGATTTGCGGATCGAGCTCGCGGCGCGACGGCGCATTGGCCCCCATGGCGTTCACATGAGTGCCGGGCGCGAGCCATTCGCTCATCAGCACCGGGGTGGAGGAATTGGTAGCGGTGACCACGATATCGGCGTCTCTGACCGCCTCCGCGGCTGAGCCGGCGGCGCGCACCGGCAGCGCCAGCTCGGCGGCGAGCCGCTCGCAGAATGCTGTTTGTCTGGCGCGATCGCGCGCAAAGACCGCGACTTCGGTGGCGCGGCCGACGCACCGCAACGCCAGAATCTGTGTGCGCGCCTGCCGGCCGGCGCCGATGAGCCCGACTCTTCCGGTATTCGGACGCGCCATCGCCTCCGTCGCGATCGCGCTCGCGGCACCGGTGCGAATCTGGCCGAGCAGGTTCGCCTCCATGATGGCCAGGAGACCCTGCTGTGCCGAATAAAGCAGGATATGATAGGCGGCGGATCCGTAGGACTTGAGTGCATAGCGATCGGGAGTGCGGCCACCGCCGGCCATCAGATTGAGCCGGCGCTCTCCGAATTCCAGCCGCGTGCGCGGAATGTTGACGGCTTCGCCGCGCGCTTGCGCCACAAAGGCTGCACGCACGGCCGCGATCGCGGACGGCATGTCGACAAATTCGGCGGCGTGTTGCTCGTTGAGATAGATCGGCACCGAGGCGTCTTTCTGGTGCGTATTTCGGATTTCGATTACGGCGAGTGATGAACTATCATCGGAAAGAAGGTTACGCGAGCAACAATCGAGCTTCGCCGGATCATATTGATTCAGCTCCGATTTCTTATCAGTTTTCGGCTGCACCGCCCATGTCAACGGCAACGAAGGCACCGACCACGGCACCGGGAGGGTCGCCCTGCTCGCCGGCGGGGCGCTGAAGGGCGGCCGCGTCGTCGCGGATTGGCCGGCCTCAAGGAGGGCGATCTGTTCGAGAAACGCGATCTCAAGGCCACCACCGACCTGCGCGCGGTGCTCAAGGGCGGCCTCAAGGATCACCTGCGGGTCGACGATCGCGCGCTCGCGGCCGACGTGTTCCCGGGCAGCGAGGCCGTGGCCCCGATGGCGGGGCTCTTGGCCTGAGCGGCGGCTCGATCGTTCGCGTCGGTTGAACCCAGCCGGTCGGCGAGCACGGCATCCCTCGCGCCGCTTGCGGGAGAGGGCGACCCTGCACTGCGGAAAACCAGATCTCGGCCCCGTGAGGGGGCGCTTCCGCAAGCTCAGCCTCGCGGACCTTCTCCTTAGCCCGTCGCAGACGGGCGTGAACGCCCTGATGGCAAGCGGGGAGAAGGAGCGCGCTGCGGCGAGAGCGCCACTTCCAGTCAAACTGATACCGCATTAGTGTCGGCGCGTGCTTTGCTGATCGGATCGACAATCCAAGGAGTTGGCGATGACCTCGGCGCGCAAGCTGTCCCGGCGCGGCTTCGTGCAGGCCGGCGCGGGGGCCACAGCCCTGCTGGCGGCGCGCGCCGCCGGCGCGGTGCCGGCCAAGATCGAGAAGCCCAAGCTCACGCTCGGGCTGGCGGTGCCGGCCGCGAGCTTCCTGCCGGTCTATGTGGCGGCGGCGCGGACCTGGAAGGAGCAGGGCCTCGAGGTCGAGATCGTGAGCTTCCGCGGCGACGCCGAGGTGAGCCAGGCGATGGCGGGCGGCTCGCTCGATCTGTCGCTGCAATCCTTCGACGGGTTGATCAATCTGATCGAGTCGAGCCAGCCCGTGAAGGGCTTCTATGCGGGATTCCATCAGGCCGATTTCGCCTGGCTGGCGCAGCCTTCCATCAAGTCGTGGGCGGATCTCAAGGGCGGCACCATCGGGGTATCGACCTTCGGGTCGCTGACCGATCAGCTCACCCGCTTCGTCCTGCGCAAGCACGGGCTCAAGCCCGAGACCGATGTCCAGATCATGCAGGCCGGCCCCTCGGCGACCAGCATCCAGTTGCTCCGCTCCGGCCGCTTGCTGGCCGCCATCCAATCGGCGCCGACCAAATGGGTGGCGGAGGATCTGGGCCTGACCGTGCTGGGCACGCAGGAAAAAGAGATCGCCCCGCAATGGCCCAAGCATACATTCGTGGCGCGAGCCAAATTCCTCGACGAAAATCCGCAGACGCTGCGTGCCTTCCTGCGCGCCCATGTGGCGGCCATCAGGTTGGCGCGGGCCGATCGCGCCCTCGCCGTCAAGGTACTGGTCGATCAAGTGAAGTATCAGCCCGCCTACGCGGCGCGTGCCTATGACGAGAACCTGCCGGCCTTCGACGAGCGCGGCCGCTTGCCGGACGACAAATACATGGACATCTTCTGGTCGATCGTGATCGCGGCCGGCACCGCCAAGGAGCCGTGGCCGGCTTCGCGGTTGATGGA
>DASZKX010000141.1:0-12658 GCA_035552735.1 Xanthobacteraceae bacterium | reverse complement strand
CCGAAGCCGAACTCGCCGCCGTCGGCGAACTGGGTCGAGGCATTGTGCAGAACGATCGCCGAATCGACCTCGCGCAGGAATTTCTCCGCCGCCGCCACGTCGGCGGTGACGATGGCGTCGGTGTGGTGCGAGCCGTAGCGCTCCACATGCGCGATCGCGCCCTCGACCCCGTCCACCAGCTTGGCCGCGATGATGGCGTCGAGATATTCGGTCGACCAGTCGGCTTCGCTGGCCGGCTTCACCCGCCGGTCGACCGCCTGCACGGCCTGATCGCCGCGCACCTCGCAGCCGGCCTCCAGCAGCACGTCGATCAGCGGCTTGAGATGGGTCGCCGCGCCGGCGCGGTCGACCAAAAGGGTTTCGGCCGCCCCGCAGACGCCGGTGCGTCGCATCTTGGCATTGAGCACGATCGACTTCGCCATATCGAGGGAAGCGGCCTTGTCCACATAGACGTGGCAGACGCCTTCGAGATGTGCGAACACCGGCACCCGCGCCTCGGCCTGCACGCGCGCCACCAGATCCTTGCCGCCGCGCGGCACAATCACGTCGATGGCGCCGTCGAGGCCCCCCAGCATCAGCCCGACCGCGGCGCGGTCGCGGGTCGGCACCAGGCTGCTGGCGGCCTCCGGCAGGCCGGCCTGCCGCAGTCCGAGGGAGAGCGCCGCGTGGATCGCCCGGTTGGACCGGTGGCTCTCGGAGCCGCCACGCAGGATCGCGGCGTTGCCGGCCTTGAGGCAGAGCACGCCGGCATCCGCGGTGACGTTGGGACGGCTCTCGTAAATCACGCCGACGACGCCGAGCGGCACCCGCACCCGCTCGATGGTCATGCGGTTCGGCCGCGTCCAGCACTCCATGACGGTGCCGACCGGGTCCTTGAGGGCCCGCACCACCTCGACGCCGTCCGCCATGGCGGCGACGCGCTTGGGGTCGAGCGCCAGTCGGTCCAGAAAGGCGGCGGTCGCGCCTGCCGCTTTGGCCTCGGCTACATCCTCGGCATTGGCCCCCAGAATACCGCTTGCGCCCGCCCGCATGGCCTGGGCGATCGCCGCCAGCGCCTTGTCCTTTTGCTCTGCGGAAGCCAGCGCGAGCACGCGGGCGGCAGCTTTCGCGTGCCGGCCGAGCTCGCGCATCAGCCCCGCAATATCGGGCGTGCCTTCGATGGTCTTGAACGGTGCGGTCATGATCTTGATTTGGCTTGTTCCAAAGCGTCTTCCTAACATGCCGGGCCGGGCTTCGCGAGGGCGGCGCCGGTGGCGTTGCGGTAGGCCGTCCCCCCATGTAAGCAGGCCCCTGCGCGCCGGTCAGAGGCGGAGCAGCAATGTCGGGGAAGATCGAGCATGAAGCTTAAGGACAGGGTCGCGGTCGTGACCGGCGCCGGCCGCAATATCGGCGAGACGGTCGCCCAGCTGTTCGCCGCCGAGGGCGCCAAGGTCGCGGTCGTGGATCTGGATCGGCCGCGTGCCGAGCGCACCGCCGCGGCGGTCACAAGCGCCGGCGGCACCGCCGCGGCGTTCGTCACCGATGTGTCCAAGGCGGGTGAGGTGGCGGCGCTGGTCAAGGCGGTGGTGGAGCGCTTCGGCCGCATCGACATCCTGGTCAACAACGTGGCGGTCTCCGACAACAAATCGATCCTGGAGATCACCGAGGAGGATTGGGACCGGGTCATGAACGTGACCCTCAAGAGCCAGTTCCTGATGTCCAAGCAGGTGGCGCAGCAGATGATCGCGCAGGGCGCCGGCGGCAACATCGTGAATGTGGGCTCGACCTCGGGCTGGCAGGGCCGCCGCCGCGCCATCGCGTATTCGGCCGCCAAGGGGGCGATCGCGAATTTCACCCGGGCGCTGGCGGTGCAGCTCGCGCCCTACAACATCCGGGTCAATGCCATCGTGCCCAACAAGATCGGCTCGCCGGTCGGCCGCGAGGAGTTCGATCCCACCCGCCCGGTCGAGAACATGCTCAAGCGGCCGGGCCAGCCCGCCGAGGCCGCCAAGGCGATCCTGTTCCTGGCGAGCGACGATTCCTCGTTCATCATCGGCGAAAATCTGTTCGTCGACGGCGGCACCATGGCGATGGACCATACGTCGTAAAAAGTATTGGCTCCGCCCAGCCTCTAACGGGGTCGTCCCTTGCGAAAGCAGGGACCCATACGCCGTGCCCTCTCGATCAGCTGCCCCATAGCCCGTCGAAGACGGGCGTAAACGCCCTGATAGCCCGTCGAAGACGGGCGTCTACGAAGACTTTGTTTGTTTGCTCCTCGTCCAATCCGGCGGGTTGGCCGCCTTGATGCGGCGCGCTTCCTTGACCAGCTCCTTGACGGCGCCGGTGACCGGCAGCGACAGGCCGGCTTTGTCGGCCATCTCGGCCACCACCTGCATGTCCTTGAGGGCCCAGGTGAAGGTGATCATGTCCCAATCGTTGAGGGCGGCCGAGGCGCCGGAGCTCATCTGCAAGGCGTCGCGCAATTTGACGAGATCGATGCCGGTGGTCTCCGCCAGCCGTCCGGCCTCGATCAGGCCCACTGAATTGATCCACAGCAGCAGGTTGTTCATGGTCTTGCCGACCTGTCCGTGGCCGACGTCGCCGAGATGCGCATAGTCGGAGCAGAAGCAGCCGTAGACCGCGCGCCCACGCTCCACCACCTCGGGCTTGCCGCCGATCATGGCGAGCAACGTTCCCTCGTCCGCCGCCCAGCGGCCGCGGCAGATCGGAGCATCCAGCACCCCGATGCCCTTGGGCTGCGCGGCCGCATCGATCGCCTGCACGGTGGCGGGCGAGACCGTCGAGGAGATCGCGATGATGGATCCCTTGGGGAGCACGGCCAGCAGGCCCTTGTCGCCATGAACCACCGCGTTGACCTCGTCCGTATAGCCGACCCCCAAAATGACGAAGTCGGCCGACCGCGCCAGCGCCGCCGGTGAATCCGCGGTGGCGGCGCCGGCCTCGCGCGCCTTGGCCAACTGCGTCCCGTCGAGGTCGCAGGCCGTGACCGGGTAGCCGTGCTTGACCAGATGCTTGAGCATGGCGAGCCCCATCCGCCCAATCCCCACGATCCCGACCCGCTCCTTGCTGGCGTTTGTCATTTGATCCCCTGTGTGTCCTTGGCCGGTATCAGGCTTTTGCCTTGAGCATGGCGGCGAGCGGCTTGCCCGGGTCGGCGAGAGCGGCCGCATCGACTGGCACGCGGCGCTCGATCAGCCGGCGCGCCGCCGCGATATCGCGCTGGGCATTGATGCCCAGGACGTAAGCGAGATGATCGCCGTCGAGATCGAAGCGCAGCATCGCGTTGGGTCCGATCTGCCGGCGCACCTGCGCGCTCGGCTGCAGCAGTGGCCAGCCCATGCCCTGGATGTAGAGGTCATACTGCTCCGACCAGAACGAGGGCGTCACATTGTAGACGGCGTCGCCACCGGCGGCGTTGCGTCCTGCGACCGCACCCTGCTCCTGCGCATGGCGCCAATTCTCCAGCCGCACCGGACCGCGCGGCCCGGCAAAGCGCGTGCAATCGCCCGCCGCCAGGACGGTCCGATCGGAGGTGAAGCCATGGTCGTCCACCATGATGCCGTCCTGCACGTCGAGGCCGGCGGCTTGCGCCAGCCGATCATCCGGGACGACGCCGGTTCCCACCACCACCAGATCGGCGGTGAGGGTTTCGCCTCCCTGCGTTGCGATCGCGGTGCGGCCGTCCGGCAAGGTCCGCACCGCCGAGATCGTGGTGCCGAGCCGGATGTCGACCCCGTGCGCGGCGTGGTGCGCTTGCACCAAGGCCGAGGTTTCCGGATCGCACACGCGCACCAGGATGCGCGGCGCGACCTCGAGCACGGTGGTCTTGACGCCGAGCTCGGCCGCCGAGGCCGCCACTTCGAGGCCGATCAGCCCGGCCCCGACCACCAGCAGCGAACGGCTGCGCGTGAGCTGCTCCCGCAGTCCCAGCGCCTCGCGCTGCGTGCGCAAGTAATGGATGCCGGGGTGCCCGGCCGGGAATAGCGGCAACACCCGGTTGATCGAGCCGGTCGCCAGCACCAGCGCGTCATACGGAATGCGCTCGCCCTCATCCGTCACCGCGGCGCGGCCCGCGCGGTCAATTGCGGAGCAGCGCGTGCCGGTCTTGAGGGTGACCTTGTGGCCGCCGACCCCGCCTGGGCCCGCGATCGGGGCCTCGTGCGGCATGGCCTTGCGGGTCAGGACCGCCTTCGACAGCGGCGGCTTTTCGTAAGGCTCGCACAGCTCGTCGGTGATGAGCAGGATCTCGGCCGCCGGGTCTTGCGCCCGCGCCGCGAGCGCGGCGCCGACGCCCGCCGGGCCGGCCCCGACGATCACGATCCTGCGGGCGCTGCTCATCGATCGGATGCGCTCGTTTGGCTATTGGGAAGACGCCGGCAGGGAACGCTCAGGCTCGCAGCGCGGCCAGCATGGTCTCGATGTATTCGTCGTCGTGGGCGATCACCAGCATGGAGGCGTGAGGCCGCAGGCTGGCGAGGGTCTTGGAAAGCTCCTCGTCCGATTTCGATTTGCTGTCGATGATGAGCGCCGTGGTCATCACCTTGCGCACCGCGCAAGCCTCCGCGATCACGGCCGCGGCTTCCGCTCCGGTGCCGGCGCTTGCCACCATGACCATCAGGTCGGCCGACGCCACCTCGTCGACCAGGTCCTTGGTCCGGCCCGCGAGATCGGAGAGCCAGGCCTGCATGGACCAGCCGGTGCCGCCCCGCGGCGCGCCGTCGAACTTGAGCGCCGTCAGAAAGGTCGCACGTTGCCAGCTGCCCTGCGCCAGGCGCTTGACCACGCGCTCGCTCGGCTCGTCCAGCGCAATGACCTTGATGGCCCGCGCCTTGGAATTCGGGTAGTCGATCCGGAACCGCGCCTCTTCGGCGGTGGTCATGCGGGCGCTTTCACTCAGCATGGCGTTTCTCCATTGTCAGACGAAAGACATATAGCCGAGGGCGGCCATGCGCCAGGGACTCGGGCCGGCCCGGGCCGCTCCCTCCCTTCGAACGCCCGGCCGTGGCGGCCGCGACGCCGTTGTGCCCGCCGCGGGTTGACTGCGCTTGTTGTTCGGCTAAATCGAAGCCGCCCGGGCGTCAATGACACCCTGACGTAGATT
This sequence comes from Xanthobacteraceae bacterium, assembly GCA_035552735.1. GTDB lineage: Bacteria > Pseudomonadota > Alphaproteobacteria > Rhizobiales > Xanthobacteraceae > VAZQ01. The sequence goes on along the minus strand of DASZKX010000141.1, from coordinate 7,557 downwards.
GAGGAGACCTTTGTCATGGCGAACCGGATTGATCTGTGCGACGCGGCGGATGTCGCGCCCGGCAATGCGCTCAAGGTCGAGGCCGGCGACCTGACGCTCGCGGTGTTCAACGTTGAGGGCGAGTTCTACGTGACCGACGACGCCTGCACGCACGGGCCCGGCTCGCTCTCGGAGGGCTATATCGAATGCGACGTGGTGGAGTGCAATTTCCACAACGGCCAGTTCAACATCAAGACCGGCGAGGTGGTCTCGCCGCCCTGCATGATCCCGGTCAAGACCTACACGACCGTGGTGGAGAACGGCCGGGTGCTGATCGAGACGGAGTGACGCGGGATGGCACGTAGGGCGCAATCGCTTTATTGCGCCGCTTGGCGACTGGCGACGCCATGGCGCAATAAAGCGATTGCGCCCTACGGCCGGGATCACCGGTGCTGCGTGATCGTGTCCACCAGCGCCAGCCGGCCCTTCTTCACCTCGGCCAGCGCGCGCTCGAGCGCCGGGCGCATGTCCTTGGGATTATCGATCGGTCCTTCGCCCCAGCAGCCCATCGAGCGCGCCAGCGCGCCGAAATCCGGCTCCGGCCCATACAGATCCATGCCGATATGCGCCTTGGCCTCGTCGGTGCCGCGCAGCTTGGCCATGCGGATCTGGTGCGCCCAATCGTTGTAGTAGGCACGGTTGTTGTGCATCACCACCAGCATGGGAATCTGATATTTGGCCGCCACCCAGAGCGCGCCGGCATCGAACATCAGGTCGCCGTCGGGCTGGATGTCCACCACGATGCGGCCCGCGGCCTTGTGGGCGAGCGCGACCCCGAGCGAGATGCCGATCTGGGTCGCGGTGCCGAGCTCGACGCCCGGATGGCGGTAGGGTCTGTCGAAGTCCCACAGCTTGCGCACCTGCTGCTTGAGATTGTTGGCGGTCAGCACCCAATCCTCGTTCCGTATCACCTCCCAGATCTCGAGCGCCAGCCGCGAGAAGGTGATCGGCGAGGCGTCCCAGTTCTGGTGTGCCTCCTCCTGCCATTTCGCCCAGACCTGATCGTGGCGCCGGCCGATTGCGACCTTGCGCTCCGCGATGCGGCTCTGCAGCTTGGGGTCGGCCGCGATCCGCTCCTTGCAGATGCGGGTAAGCTCCGGAATGCCGAGCGCGGTATCGCCCAGCGCCCGCACCGAGACCGGCTGCATGCGGCAATAGTCCATCGACCACTTGCTGATGCCGACCTCGCCGAATCCGATCTCCGCGAAATCGCATGACGGCGGCAGCAGGGTATCGAGGGTGCGTGTCGTGCTGTTGAGCTCGGTCAGCGGCTTTTCCCAATCGCGCACGTCAAGCCCGAGCACCAGATCGGTGTGCTTGAGCGAAGCCTTGTCCAGGCTCAGGCAGAGCGGGTGCTTGTTGGGGAAATTCAGCGCATTGTTGATGTCCCAGACCGCCGCGCCGGTGGTCTCGGCGAGCTCCATCATGTGGGCGAAGCCGCTCGGCCGCCGGCCCACATATTCGGCCAGCAACAGCGGATGCTCGGCCGCGATCAGCTTGTCGGCGATGGCCGCGATGGCGCGCGGGTCGGGCGCCATCGGGGCCGGCGTCGCCACCGCGCCGGAGGGCGGCAGCGGGATCTCGCGGGTCAGCGGATCCTCCTGCAGGGCGGCGTCGTAGCACATATAGACCGGACCCTGCGGCTCGGTGGTCATGATCGAAAAAGCGCGCGCAAAGGATTCCGGCACGCCGTCGATCGAGCTCGGCTGATAGTCCCATTTGACGTAGTCGCGGATGGCGTTGCCCTGCACCAGCGCCGTGTGGGTCCAGTCGATGTGCGGCCGCCGCCGGCCTTCGTCCATCGGACCGGTCGCCCCGATGATGAAGATCGGCACCCGGTCGATATAAGCGTAGTAGATCGCCATGGTGGCGTGCAGCAGCCCGACCAGGTTGTGCAGGATCACGGCCATCGGCTTGCCGGACGCCTTGGCGTAGCCGTGGGCGATCTGCACAGCGATCTCCTCGTGCTGGCACAGCATCATGGGCGGCTCGTTGCCGCCGTAGTTGACGAGCGAATCATGCAGGCCGCGAAAGCTGGCGCCCGGATTGAGCGTGATGGTCGGAAAGCCATAGCGCTTGATCAGGTCGACGATGATGTCGGATTGCCAGCCGCGGTAGTTCTGGTTGGTGCCGGGCGTTCCCGCCGGCGACGGTGTGGTTTCCTGCATCGACCGCCCCTTTCAGTTTTTACACGGCGCCGTCATGCCCCGCGCCAGCGGGGCATCCAGTAATCGCAAACGCCTGCTTCATACCGAAGCATCGGTGGTTACTGGGTCGTCCGCGTTCGCGGACGATGACAGCGGAGAGTCATCAACTTGGGTTCTCTTCGCATCACTTCGGATTGAGCACCGCCGCCGCCTTGGCGGCGATGTCGGCCGGCGTTTGGTAGACCTCCCGGACCAGCTTCTCGATGTCGGGACCGGTCACCGGCTTGATCTCAAGTTGCGCGGTGTCGGCCTCGGCCAGGAACTCCTTGTCCTGCATGGTGTCGAGGAATGCTTGGCGTAGCGCGTCGGCGCGTTCCTTCGGCACGCCCGGCGGCGCCAGATAGGGCCGCCCCATCACCTGACGGGCGAAGATCAGCTTGAGGATCTGCCGCCGCTGCTCGTCGGTCTTGGCGAGATCGGTGACCAGCGGGACGTCCGGCAAATCCGGATGCTTGGCCAGCGCCAGCTGCACCAGGACCACGATCTTCTTTTGCGCTATCCAATCCTTGTGGGTCGACTGCACGCTCGACCATGACCAGCCGCAACGGCCCTGCACCTCGCCACGTTCCATGGCGAGGTTGACGTCATTGCCGCCCGGATAGCCGGCGATCACCTTCATCTTGGTGCCGAGCACGGAATTGAGGATTTGCGGGAACACATCGGTATCGGCGCCGCCGCCGGTGCCGCCGACGGTCATCGGCTTGCTGTAGAGGTCGTCGAACGCGGTGATGCCGGAGCCCTGCCAGGCCACGCAAACGCTGACCTCGTCGGTGGCGCTGCCGAGCCAGGTGAATTTGGCGGCATCGAATTGGGCGTTCCGGTTGCCCAGCATCGGATCGAAGGCGATGCCGCGTCCGATGGTTCCGATCTCGGTGCCGTCCTTGGGGGCGGCCGTGTAGAGCCAATTGGCGAGCCGCAGGCTGCCGGCCCCCGGCATGTTCTTGGGCAGAACCGTTGGGGCGCCCGGGATGTGCTTGCCCAGGAAGCGCGCGATCGTGCGCGCATAGACGTCATAGCCGCCGCCCGCGCTATAGCCGATCTCCATGTTGACGGTGCGACCCTTGAAGAAGGCCGCGGCGTCCTGCGCCTGCGCGCTCGGAGCTTGGGCCCCCAGGGCGAGCCCGATAAGCGCGAGCCGGGCGCCGCGTGCGAGCTTCTGCATGGGGATTCTCCGTGCCGGGTGCTTGGCGGCTCTGTTTCATGCCGCAAACGCCGGCATGCCGCCAACGGCAAAACGCCGCACAGGCGGCGCCGGCCCGGACCCGGAGATCGGTTCGACCGGTCGGCTCGGCAGCCCGGAACTTCAGAAACCGGGTGCGTTCTCGAGCTGATCCAGCCAGTCGAATCCCATCTCCTTGATCATGCGGTTGCTCATGACGATGAGCCGGGCTTCCTTGCTGGCGAAGTGCTGATGATTGGTGAAGGGCGGAATGTAGATGTAGTCGCCCTGCTTCCATTCGAACTTCTTGGGCTCCTCGGCCCATTCCCACAGGAACTTGTCCTGGCAATCGAACTTCATGTCCCAATGCAGGTCGTAGCCCGAGCCCTCCACCACGAAGGTGAGCTCCTCCCACATGTGCCGGTGCTTGCCGGAGCGCTCGCCATCCTTGAGGAACAGCATGTAGGCCTCGACGCAAAGCTCGGGCGTGTTCATGCGATGATTGATCAGATGCTTGATCAGGCCGTCGGGAGAGCGCTCCCAGGGCATGTCCTCGGCCACCACCACGTTCGGCCGGGTCGCGTATTCCTTGCGGAACTCGGCCGATCGCAAGATCTCCTCGGCCCGCCAGTTGCAGGTCTTGTTGCCGGACAGGGCGTGCTTCTTGTCTTCGATTGCGCTCATAACGGTGCTGCTCCTGCGGACTTCTTCTTCAGAGATCGGTGGGCGGCGAATAGGGCTTGTCGTCCGGCGATCGCTCGGGCGGCCACTCCACCATCTTCTGCAGCAACAGATGCATGAACAGGAACAGGGGCTTTGCCTTGAACACGAGGTGGACGCATTCCTCGGTCTCGGAGTCGTTGAAGTGCTGATGCACGCAACCGTTCTCGACCAGCATCACGTCGCCGGCCTTCCATTCGATCCGCCGTCCGTCGTGCACGTCGTAGCCGTGCCCCTTGAGCACGTAGAACACCGCGCTGTTGAGATGGCCGTGCTTCTGGCCGCCGGTCTTGGGCGCGTAGGCCTCGATGTGGGATTCGATCGACTGGATGATGGAGGTGGCCTGCGGGCTGATGACGCTCTTGCCGTACATCTGCGGCCCACCCTTCCAGGCCACGTCGGAGGAGGAATAGACCCGGGGCTCATCGACCAGCGTCTTGTAGAGGTGGCTGTACGTGCCCTCGAGGGCGCGCACGAAGGTGCGCTTCTTGGCCCAGCGGTCCCACTTCTGGTTCTTCTTCTCCATCTCCATCGGGTCGGGCTGATTGTGCCCGATGCCCGCGACCGTATCGACGAATCCCGTCATTCCTGGCTCCTCTTTCGGCGGATGCAGCAAGCCGGAGGCTGTCACGCCCAAGCTCGCGTGGCCGGCAAACCAGCGTAGCCGGCAAACCGGCATTTACGTTGGTCATTACGCGATTGCCGCGTCACGCGCAACGCGGCACTCGCGCCACAAGCTCGGCTTGCTCCCTCCCCCTGCAAAGGGAAGGGTCGGGGTGGGGGTCGCGCGTCGGGCTCTAAGCACAAACGCGCAGCCGGCACCCGGCCAGGATCTACCGCTTCTTCGCCCGCTTCGCCTTGCGGGCGCGGCCGGCCGGAACCGTCGCGCGCTTGGCCGGCTTGGCGGTCGCCTTGCCGCGCCGCGCCGATGCCTTGGCGGGCGCCTTCGCGGGCCTCGGCTTGACGCCGGCGCCTGCCGTCATCGCCTCCATCTTGGCCAGCCGGAAGTTCCAATACTCCCAGACGCGCCCGAGCGTGCGCGGCGTCAGGCTGTGCGAGCCGCACATCGCGGCTTCACCGTCACTGAGCGTGCTGATGGAGCCGATCGCCAGGGCGCGGCTCTGCAGCTCGGCGTTGCGGCACGTATAGATCGAGCGGAACACGCATTCGCGCAATGAGCGTCCCGCCAGGGTGGCGCCATGACGCCGCAGCAGCACCATCCAGTGCGGCCCCAGCGCGCGCGCCAGCGAAGCACCTTCCTCGGGTTTGGTGACCACCAGCGGAGTATCACCGAACTCGTCGCGGCTGTCCCAGAACGGCACCTTGCCGCCGAGCGCAGCCCCCAGATGCATCACCGGCACCAGCTCGACCCCGGTGATGCAATAGGGCAGCACCGAAACCGCGTGGTGGTGACAAACCGAATGGACATCCGGGCGCGCCTGATAGATGGCCCCGTGGATCACCAGCTCGCTGAACAGCCGCGCGCTGGTCGGCACCACCGGTTTGGAATCGAGCGTCAGCTCCAGGATATCGGCCGGCATCATCAGCTCGGCCGCGCCGTAGCGCGAGATCAGATAACGGTCCGGATTGGTGGGATGACGCATGCTGATGTGCCCGAATGCATCGAGCACGCCTTCATTGGCGAGGACGCGGTTGGCGATCGCCAATTCCTGGCGGGCTTCAGCGAGCAAATCGGGCATGGGCATTTCTCTCCTTTTGAAGGATTCTGAAGGTGTTGCGAATTCGGCGGGCCCCTCGCCCCGCGTGCAACCGAAATCAGGTCTACCTGAGTTCGGTCACCAATAGAGCGGCCGAAGTCGAAAATATTCGACTTCGGCTGAGAGGGGTGGGGTGAGGGGGCGTTTCCGCAAGCTCAGACTCACTGAAGCGCCCCCTCACCCGCCGCGCTTCGCGCGTCGACCTCTCTCCGCACGCGGGGCGAGGCGGAATTTGCGGCTCGGCATGGGTTCTCGTAGAACGAATCGTCGCGACTTGTGCCACGATTAGCTTGGACTGTCATTGCCCGCGAGCGCAGCTTGTCGATGCCGCCAGCAGGAGAGTAAGCTTCACCACAACCAAGAATTACAATACGGGAGGGATGCGATGCTCTCGGCTTTCACGCGCCCTGCCATGCTGGCGCTCGGGATCCTGCTCGGGCTCTCGGCGAGCGCGCGGGCCGAGGAACCCTTCTACAAGGGCAAACGGCTGACGCTCCTGATCAACTTCGCGGCCGGCGGCCCGACCGATATCGAGGGCCGCCTGTTCGCCAAGTACCTGGTGAAGCACATCGACGGCCAGCCCGGCATGATCGTGCAGAACATGGACGGCGCCGGCGGCCTGATCGGGGCGCAATATCTGGGCGAGATCGCGCCGAAGGACGGCACGGTGGTGGGCTATCTCAGCGGCTCCGCCTGGCTCTACGTCAGCGATCCGGACCGCTGGCGGGTCGATTTCCGCAAATACGAGTTCGTGGCCTACCAGCCCGGCACCACGGTCCATTACATGCGCACCGATGTCCCGCCCGGCATGCACGTCCCCGCCGACATCGCCAAGGCGCAGGGCCTGATTGCCGGCGGCTTGAGCGCCGACACCTCCAAGGATCTGCGGTTGCGGCTGGCGCTCGACATGCTGGGCGTGCCGTACAAATACGTCACCGGCTATCGTTCCAGCCCGCCGGCGCGGCTGGCGCTGCAGCGCGGCGAGATCTCCATGTTCTCGGAATCGCCGCCGAGCTATCGCTCCGTGGTCGAGCCCTCGCTGGTCAAATCCGGGGAGGCGATGCCGGTGTTCTATGACGAGGTTGCCGACCCGCCGCCGCCGCAAAAGCAGCTCGAGGGCCTCACGATCCCGAGCTTTCCGCAGCTTTACCGCGAGATCAAAGGCACCCTTCCGTCAGGCCGGCTGTTCGAGGCCTACCGGGTGCTCTACGATATGAACTCGACCCTGCAGCGCATGATCGCGCTACCGCCCGGCACCCCGCCGGCCGCGCTCGCGGCGCTGCGTGCGGCAATAGAAGCGCTCGACTCCGACAAGGACTTCGCCGCCGAGGCCACCCGGACGATCGAGTTCGCCCCCGACTACCCGACCGCCCCCGACACGAGCCAGACGGTGCGCGCCATGATGGTGGCCACGCCGCAAATGCGCGACTTCATCAACGACTACATGCGCAATCCACCGAAGCGCTGAGGGCGTGCCGAAGCTTTGCCGAATGCGCAGGTGGTCAGGCAGGAATGCATGGCTTCGGACGGCGTCCGTATTGAAAATACAATTGGCAAACAATGAAACGGCTCGTGGAGGCCTGCGGAGCCATGCAACAGACGCAGGGACTTGCCTGGCTTGTGCCGGGGTCTTTCGCCAAGACGCGAACCGCAATGAATTAAAAAAGCCCGGCGCGCAGACGCGGCCGGGCACAACTCGCGAGTTTCAATTTCC
>DASZKX010000140.1:0-5442 GCA_035552735.1 Xanthobacteraceae bacterium | reverse complement strand
CGACACGAGCGGCTCACCTGCGACGTGCCGACGTGCCAGGATTGCCAACCGCGAGCCCGATTCGTCTCGACCCATGCGCGCGGGCCATCCCTGGCAAGCTCGTCAGCGCCCGGCGATTCCTCGCAACCGTAGAATCAGGCCAGCGCCAGCATATGTCCAGAAAAACCAACCGGCCACATCGCCGCTGGAGCCGGCCGCGGGCCCAGCCGGGCCATCGCCGCGTCCGACGCCGGAACGGCAGCAAAATCAACGCATTGTGGCCCGATTGTGGCGACCCACGGCGGGCCCCCGGAGCATGATGCCGCGGCACGGTTTCAACGGGCTTTGGCGAGGATGTCCTGCACCCGCTTGCGCTGCTCCGGGCTGATATCGACCACCACATCCTGGGCGTTCTTGCGGGTGGTGGCGGCATCCAGGTAGTCGATGTAGCGTTGGCTTTTCTCGCCCTCGGCGACCAGCGCGGGTTCGTTGAGAGTCTCCTTGACGGCGGCCTGCAGGTAAGCGAGCCGCTTTGGCGGCAGCTTCGGGGGCACAAGGAGGATGCGGCCGAGATCCTCCAGCTTGGCGCGGAACCCGAACAGCCATTGCTGATCTGCCGTCAGCTTGACGGCTTCGAAGATGGTCGGTGCCTCCGGAAAGAAGCGCGACCTCACCCGCCCCATGGCGGCGACGACATGCTGCTGCCCGCTCGCCACGTAATTGTTGGCCGACGTATCGGAGACGTAGATCGCGTCCATCTCGCCCTGGGTGACCGCCAAGGCGGCCTGGTTGCTGCCCGCATAGCCGAGCACCACGTGACAATCGAGATTGAGCGCCGCGCAGGTGAAGGCCGCGCCGTCGGACAGGCCGTCGGCCGGCCCGCCGGCGGCCCAGTTTATCTTCTTGCCGAGCTTGATCGCGTCCTGCGGCGTCTTGATCGGGGAATTTGGTCCCACCAGCCAGATCCAAGGGGAGGCGCTGACGGTGCCGAGATGGCCGAGCTGGCCGAGGTCGAAGCGAACGCCCGGCTGCTCGCTGAGCTGCGAAAGCGCCGAGCCGGTGCCGTTCGCGATCATCATCGTGAGCCCGTCGGGCGCAGCCGTATAGATGCGGTTGAGCGCTACCAGGCCGCCGGCGCCCGGCTGGTTCTCGACCACCACGCTCGCCCCCAGGACCTTGGAGAGGTAGGGCGCGATCATGCGCGCATAGGCGTCGTAGCCGCCGCCGGGTCCGTAGCCCACCACCAACCGGACGGTCTTGCCGCCAAAATAGGCCCGCTCGGCATCCTGCGCGCGCGCCACCGGCACCACGGCCGCAAGCGCAAGCGCGGCCGCGAGCGCCCGCGTCACCGCTCGAATTATTGTTGGCATGGCCGGTCTCCGCTGCGTGCTGCCCATCCGGCAAACTAACCACAATTCGGCGGCAATTCTATCCGCCTCACCGCCGCACCTTCGGCGCGCGCGCAATCGCACATCGACTCGGAGCCGCGGCCGATCAAACAAGGCGCGCATCGCTTTCGACAGGCTTTCAGCGGACAGCCTCGGCATAATTCTTGCTTCAATCAGCACGCGACAGACTGCGCTGAGGGGGAAGCCATGCATCTGTATCGTCGTCATCTGCATCGCAATATCGGTCCTGATACGCGTCACCGGCATCAACTGTGCGGCACGCTGATCGCCATCACGTTGGCGATCGGCCTTGCGGGCTGCGGAAAAGCCACGCAAGGCGAGAAGGGCGATCCCGGACCAGCCGGTCCGCCCGGCGCGACGGGCGACGCCGGGCCGCGCGGGCCGGCCGGCCCGCCGGGGGCTTCGGGCTCGATGCGGATCGTGCGCGCCAACTGCGACGCGACCGGATGCACCGCGCAATGCGGCGACGATGAAGTGCTGCTTATCGCCTATTGCGGCAGCGCCAGGAACGCCGCCACCTTTCCGACCGAACGGTCCGCCTCTTGCCGCGCCCGCAACGCCGCCAATAGTCCGCTCGTCGTCGCTTGCGGGAAGGCCACGCCGTAATCGCGGCCCGAAACGGCGCTCATTGGATGTTGCAGGAACGGGCTCGTGAACGCGGGCTCGAACCCTTGCTGACATTCCGCCGCCGATGCTGGTCAACGCGCCGCGAACCCGATATGTCGATCTCCGGCGCAACGTCGGCGCCCCGACGGCATGGAAAATGCCGGGGAATAGTGATTTGCTGCGGCCACTTCCAAAGCCCGGCGAGGGAGAACGCAATGAGGACTGTCCCGGAACGTCTGCGCGGAGCTCTTGCGCTGCTTGCAGGCATCACATGGGTCGCGCTCCATCCGCTGCCTTCACAGGCCCAGGATTTTTCCGGCCGGCCGATCCGGATGCTGGTGGGGCTCGCGGCCGGCGGCGCGACCGACGTCATGGCGCGCATCGTCGCCCAGAAGATGAGCGAAGGCCTTCACACCCCGGTCCTGGTCGAGAACAAGGCCGGCGGCAATTTCATTCCGGCCTTGCGCGACCTCACCGCCGCGCCGGCCGACGGCCATACGCTGCTCTTCATCTCGACCAGCACGCTGATCACCCAGCCGCTGCATCCCGACTATCCGTTCGATCTCACCAAGCTGACGCCGGTCTGCCAGGTGGCGACCGGACCGCTGATCCTGGTGGTGCGTAAGGATCTCCCGATCAAGAACATTCGCGATCTGGTCGACTACGCCAAGCAGAACCCCGGCAAGCTCAGCTTCGGGGCCGGCGGCGGCACCGGCAGCTCGCTCTATTTCGCCACCGAGCTGCTCAAATCCAAGACCGGGATCACGGCGGCCACCATTCCGTACCGGGGCGCCGGCCCCGCTCTCAATGATCTCCTGGGCGGCCATATCGACGCGATGTTCGACGCCATGCCGGTGATGGCCAATCAGGTCAAGGCCGGCACCGTCACGGCGCTGGCGGTGACCAGCACCCAGCGCTCATCCGCGCTACCCGACGTGCCGACCGTGATGGAATCGGGCGTGCCCGACTACGAGATCGCGGGCTGGTTCGGGATTCTCGCTCCCGCCGGCATGCCGCCCGCGATCGCCCAGCGCCTGCGCGACGAGGTCGCCAAGGCGGTCGCGGCGCCCGACGTCATCGCCCAGCTCGATTCCCAAGGCATGCAGCCGCTCGCCTCGCAGCCCAAGGAATGGCACGACTACATGCAGGTCGAGCTCGATCGTTACGCGAAGATCATCAAGGACGCGAACATCAAGCCGGAATCGGATTAAGGCCACAATCGACGGACGACGGAATGGCGGAGGGCGCGACCTCCGCCGTTTGCGTTCTGCCGGCTGTCACTTGCTTCGAAAGCTGCTTTGAAAGGAAACCCCATGCCTGCCCGAGGTCCCTGGATCGACCACTTCGGCGACAACTTCCTGTGGTCGAACGCGACCCTCATCATCAAGGGCATGGCGCCCTACGGCGTGGTGGCGCTCGAGGAGATGGATCGCGCCTGCGAGCGGCTGCGGTTGCGGCAGCATGAGCCGCAGGCCTGGTGCGAGGAATGGGGCGCGCTCGGCGCGCAGGTCGAGCGGGTGGCCGACGCGGCGGACGCGGTGGGCCGCAAGCACACCGCCGGCGACTATTACCTGCGCGCCGGCAATTACTATTACAACGCCGAGCGCTTCATCCTGCCCGGCGATGAGAAGCGCGAATGGGGCCGCAAGGCCTATCGCTGCTACCATGCCGGCATCAGGCGGCGGCATCCCAACATCGAGTTCGTCGAGGTGCCCTATGAGGGCACCACCCTGCCGGCGCTGTTCATGAAGGCGCCGGTCACGGGCCCGGCCCCGACCGTCGTCATCGTCAACGGCATGGACAATGCCAAGGAGATGAGCATCTTCTTCGCCGGGCTCGAGTTTGCCCGCCGCGGCATGCACACGCTGGCCATGGACGGGCCCGGCCAAGGCGAAAGCCTGCGCCTGCGCGGCATCCACAGCCGCTACGATTACGAGGCTCCGGGCGCTGCCGCCTTCGACTATGTGTCCCGCCGGAGCGAGGTCGACGCCAAGCGCGTCGCCATCATGGGCTACAGCTTCGGCGGCTATTACTCCTCCCGCATCGCGGCTTTCGAAAAGCGCTACGCGGCCGGCATCGCGCTCTCGGCGCTGCACTGGGACCTGGCCGGCTGGCAGCAGCGCATCCTGGACAAGAACAAGAGCGATCCGAAATCGGTCGCGCAATCCAATTTCCAGTTCCAATGGGTGGTCAATGCCGCCACCCCCGAGGAGGCGATCGAGATCGCCAAGAAATTCTCGCTCAAGGACGTGGCGAAGAACATCACCTGTCCGTTCCTGGTCACCCACGGCGACAACGACCGCGTGGTGCCGGTCGAGAATGCCCAGAAGCTCTATGACGCGGTCGGCTCGGCCCGCAAGACCATCAAGATCTTCTCGGCCGAGGACGGCGGCGCCGAGCACGCCCACGTGGACAACCGGCAGGTCGGCATCGATTTCGCGGCTGATTGGCTGGCGGAGAATCTTTGACTTACCGGCACAGAGGTATTGATGCCTTCGCGCCGCGAGACCGCTCCTCGCAGCGCTCCGGTCACCGACGGCGGGTCGTGATGGCTCACATCGGGCGAGATGACGGGGCGGCATCCCATCCGGAGCTGCGCAAGCGCGCGGCCGCGGCCGGCCCGGTGATGAAGGCGATGAACGCGGCCGCCGCGGCCGGGAACTCGCTGTGCGCGGTGACGGCCGCCGCGTAGATAGTAACGAGTTGCAGCGCGTCGGGCAGAAATCCCGCGAACGCGATTCCCGGCAGGCCGATCAGCTCGGCTGCTTGGGTCATGCCGAGGGAGGCCCGGCCGGAGGCGACGGCGCGGACCACATCGGCGCCGGTGGTGCAAAGAAGTCCCTTCGCCCCGACTTCATCGACCACGCCAAGCCGCTCGAACACTTTCGCGATGAACGGGCCGGAGGTGCCGCCCCCATGGGGATCGATCGAGGCGACGGCCGGCGTCGCGCGCAGTGCCGCCCGCAGAGCGTCGGCTGTCCCGATGTCGGGCACCGGCAGGCCTGCCGTGACGGCGACGCCGAGGCGCATGCCGCCGACGTCGACCTTGCTGGCGCCGACGACCTTTCCCTTGGCCGCAAGGCTGTCGATGCCGACCGCCGAGGTCATGACCACATCCGCCGCCGCGTCGGCGTCGAGCTTGGCGATGACGCCCCCGGCATTGGTGATGATGAAGGTCACCGCCTGGCCGGTCGCTAGCTCGAAGGGGCCGGCCAGATCCTTGAGGACATGCTCGTAGACGCCGGTCGCGATGACCTGCAATGCCGGGGCGGGTTTCGATGACATCGTCATGAGGACTTGGTCTCCTTGGGTGGCCACGCGGCTCGGCTTTGATCCGGCCGCATCATATCGGATCGCCTCAGCGCGGAGCGCAGCTTTTGGCCAAGGCGGTCTTGGTCTTCGTGAAGGCGCGCGTGCTCATCTTACCGTCTTCGATCACCACCAGTCG
>DASZKX010000139.1:0-3974 GCA_035552735.1 Xanthobacteraceae bacterium | reverse complement strand
CCTTCGCGGCGGATCGCACGCTGCTCGTCGTGCTTGTGCTCGCCATGGCGGTGCGCCTCGCCGCGATCGTCGCGTTCCCCAGCCTGCACCACCCGGACGAGAATTTTCAATTGTTCGAGCAGGCCCACCGGATCGCCTTCGGGTACGGGGTGGTGCCGTGGGAATTTCGCGACGGCATCCGCTCGCCGGTCCTGCCCTATGTGCTGGCGGCGCTGTTCCGGATCAGCGAGCCGGTGGTGGGTGGCCCCGAAGGCTATTTGTTGGTGGCGCGCGCGGCGCTCGCCGCGGTCTCGCTCCTGGGGGTCGCGGCGGTCTACCGCATGGGACAACGCACGAGCCGGACCCATGCCCTGATGGCCGGGGTCGTGGCGGCGACCTGGTTCGAGCTGGTCTATTTCGCCGGGCGGCCGTTGACCGAGGCGGTGGCCACCACGTTCCTTGTGGTGGCGCTGTCGCTCGCCTCCGTGCCGCCGGAGCGGCTGGTGTCTCGCCGCATGGTGGCGATCGGCTTTTGCCTGGGCCTTGCTTTGATGCTGCGCATCCATCTGGCGGCCGGATTGCTGATAGTCGCAATCTGGGTGGGGCAACTCGACCTGCGCGGGCGCTGGGCCCCGATGGCGCTCGGCGGCCTCGCCCCGCTGCTCGTGTTCGGCGTCGCGGACTGGCTGTACTGGGGCGCACCGTTCTCCTCCTATGTGGCGGCGTTGCGCATCGACCTGCTCGACGGGAAGGCCTCGATCTACGGCGTCGAGTCGCCGGCCTACTTCTTCGAGCAGCTGACCGACATCTGGGCGGGCGCTCTGCCCGCCATGGCGGCGCTCATTCTGTTGCGCGCGCGCGCATCCGCGCTCTGGATCGTGGCGGCGCTGGCGATCATCGCGTGCCACATGGCTATTCCGCACAAGGAGTATCGGTTCGTGTTTCCGGCCTTCGCTTGCCTGGCTTTGGTGGCGGCCATGGGGTCGGCGGATCTGATCGAGCGCATCCGTAGGCTGCCGGGTCCGGACCGGGCCGGGCGGGCGCTGGTCGCGCTCGCGGCCGCGCTCTGGGTCGGCACCTCCGCGGCGCTCGCCTTCGCGCCCGGGTTCAAGGACGAATGGCTCGAAGCGCGCGATCTGATCGAGGCTTCGTTCAAGCTCGCGCACGAGCCCGACCTGTGCGGCGTGCTGTTCTACAGCGACGATTGGCCCTCGACGGGAGGCTATTCGCATCTTCATCGCAATGTGCCGATGTACGCGCTCGAGGACGATCAGGACACCGCCCGGCAATCGACCGACGCCTTCAATTTCGTCATTTTGTCGCGCGAGTCCCTCGACGACTTCTCGCCCCAATACACGCTGGAGGGCTGCAGCGGAGACGAGGACGACGATGTTTGCGTCATGAAGCGCGAGGGCACCTGCACGCGCGCGCCCGATCTCGAGGTCAATGCCATGCTGCGCCGTATCGGCGAGTAGCGTGGCAGTTGGAGCGCCTTCTCCAGAGTTGGGAAAGGGGGTCTCACCATTGGCGCAAGCGAACTCCCTCGCCATCGCAAGTCGGGCTTGCCCGACTTGCGCACCATTCATGGCGAAATCGGGTAAACCCGATTTCGCGCGGGGAGAGGGAGTGAAATTCAGCGCCACCTCACCAACAATTGGAGAACGGCTGTGGCCTCAATGCGAGAGCGCCGGCTCGATCGGCGCCGCGACCGTGCCGCCGCGGGTGAGGCCGAGGATGAGGGCGGAAGCCGCCGCCACGAAAGCCGGGATCGCGGCCGCGATGAAGAGCGATTGACGGTCCCAGTGCGCGCCCAGCATCATGCCGCCGAGCACCGGCCCGACGATCGAGCCGATACGCCCGATCCCGAGCGCCCAGCCCACGCCGGTCGAGCGGATATATGTGGGATAGAAGACCGCGGCGAGCACATTGGACGAGTTCTGCCCGCCGATCACGCAGGCGCCGGACAGGAAGCTCGCCAGCATGATGAGATCGAGCGCAGTGCCGGCATAGCCGATCGACGCGATGGCGAGGCCGGCCCCGATATAGACCGGCACCAGCACCTTGAGAAATCCGACCCGGTCGATGAACAATCCGAGCGTCACCCCGGCCACCACGCCGCCGCCCTGAAACAGCGCGGTCTCGACCACCGAGGCGGACAGCGAAAGTCCCGCGTCGTGCAGGACGGTCGGCAGCCAGCTCGACAGGAAGAAGATATCGAGCAGGCTGCAGTAGAAGATGATCCACAACAGGACGGTGCCGAGCGCGCGACCTTCGCGAAATAGATGGATCAGGGTGATTCCCGGCTGATGCTCCTCGCGCACGACGAACCGAGCGTCATCGGCGAACCGCGCCTGCGGATCGATGCGCCGCAGCACCGCCGCGACCTCGGCGGCGCCGCGTCCTTTCAACACCAGATGGCGAAACGATTCCGGCAGCGTGGCGGCGAGCGCCGCGGCCAGCACCAGCGGGAGAATCCCGCCGACGGTGAAGACCGACGGCCAGCCGTAGCGTGTGATCAGCCAAGCTGCCAGAAAGCCGCCGAGCGTCGCCCCGAGGGGAAAGCCGCTGAACATGACCATGGTGGTGAAGGCGCGGTTGCGGCGCGGGAAATACTCCGCCGTCATGGCGATGGCATTGGGCATCGAGCCGCCGAGGCCGAGCCCGGTCAAGAAGCGCAAGACGATCAACGAATCGAGCGACCAGGCCCAGGCGGTGAGGAGCGACATCAGGCCGAAGAAGATCGCGCTCAGGACCAATATGCGCTTGCGGCCGACCCAGTCGGCGAGCGGCGCGATCACCAGGCAGCCGAGCAGCAGGCCGAACAGGCCGAAGGCGAAGACGGCGGTGAATTGTGCCGGCCCCACTTGCAGGTCGCGCATCACGGCCGGGGCCACATAACCGATCATCTGCGCATCGAATCCATCGAGCGCCGCGGTCAGCCCCATCAGCACCACCACCAGGATCTGGGTGCGGCTGACGCTGCGCGATTCGATCCAGGCCGGGACGTCGATGCCGCCTGCGATGCTGGCCACCATGGTGGTTTCTCCCTTTGTCGGCCGTTTGCCGTTGTTTCGCCGTTTGCCGCCCCAGGGCGGATTGCCGGCCCGCCCCGGAGGGCCCGGAAAGGTTAATGTATCATTCATCCTATTCAAAAAAGGTCGGGCATTTCGCCGCCGTGCAACCAACACGGAAGAGTGTTTCGCTACCCCAGTGCGGCGCGCCGGTGGATCTACGGATTTGCGCGGCCGCGAGAGTGCAATGGCCGTTGGGTCGGCAAGCAGATTCGATCTGCGGGGGAATGCGGGTGCTGCGCAGCATTCGATCTCGTCTTTGGGTCCTGGTGATCGCCACCATCATTCCATTCACCGTCCTGATCGGGGCCGGTATTTGGATCCGATGGTGGAGCGACCAGGCGACCGCAATCACGCAGGCCATCAGCGAAGCGCGACTGCTGGCGGCCCAGATCGACGACCATATCGGCAACCTCGAGAATCTACTCACCGGGCTCAGAGAAGCGGTGTCGACCAATCCGCTGGATACGGCCGCCAACGACGCGCTGCTGCGGAAAGTCAAAAGCGAGCTACCTGATTTCTACTCTCATATCGCCATCTTTTCTCTCGACGGAACAAACATCGGGACCTCGAGCGATACGTCCGGGGGACGGCCGAACGCCAGGACCCATGCCTATTTCGAGCAGATATTGGCGGGCCAAAAGCTCGCGATCGGCGACGTGATGTTCGGCAAGACGGTGGGGCGCTGGCTCCTGAGCGTGGCCCGCCCGATAAATGACGCCTCAGGCCGGCTGCGCGCGGTCATCGCCGTCGGCACCCTGCTCGATCATTTCCAGGATGCGTTGCGAATTAAGGCCCTGCCCGAGGGCACTATCGTCACGCTCGTCAATCAGAAGGGCATTGTCATCGCGCGCAGCGTGGATGGGGCGCGCTGGATCGGTCGCGATGCCAGCTCTTGGCAGCACCTGGCGAAACACTTTGCCG
>DASZKX010000138.1:0-7687 GCA_035552735.1 Xanthobacteraceae bacterium | reverse complement strand
CATGGTGGCGAGCCGGCCGACCTTGAAGGTATCGGCGACGCGCTTTTCCGGCACGTTCTCGAGCGTGAGCTCGCCCGGCTTGGCGGCATTCGCCGAGGCCGTCACGGCATCGCGGCCGCCGCCGCTCACCTCGAGCTTCTTGATCTCGTCGCCCCGAAGGCCGAGATCGAGCCCGGCGAACCAATCCGAGCGGTTGGCGGGCAGCCGCACATTGCCGCGCGCGAGCCAGGATTGCGGCTGGCCTTCGAGGCGGACGAACACACCGCCGCCCGCACCCCCGACCGTGGTGTCGCGATTGCCGACCACGAAGTCGGCGAGCTTTCCGCCGGCCGCCCGCAGGGTGATTTCCTTGCCGGCATCGGCGGCGCCCGGATCGGCGAGGCCGAGATCGGGGTAGCGGGCCGGATCGCTGGTGCGCGCCTCCTCGAAGGAGAGCTCGATGCTGCTGGCCACGAGATCGCGCACCGCGTCGGTCTTGACCGGAAATCCGGAATCTGCCGCCACGAAGCCGGCATCCCGGCGTTCGATCGAAAGCGTATCGCCGCCCTGGCGCACCACCACCCCGGTGATCTGATTGGCCTTGTCGATCAGCCCCGGCAGCACGCGCTCGCCGCGCCGGTCGGAGGCGACGCTCGCCGTGCTGGTGCGCAACACCACGGCGGTCGCCCCGATGCTTGCGGCGGCGAGCACCGCCAGAATGCCGAGTTGCCGCGTGTTCATGCTCGCTCTCCCGCGTTGGACTTGACCGGCAGCGGCCGGCGCGGCCGTCGCAGCGCTAGCCCCAGCACGATGATCGCCACCACCACCGGGACGACGCCGACATTGAGCGCCGTGATCCAGCTCTTGAGATTGTCGACATCGCGGCGCAAGGCGAACTGGACATCGCGCAACTGGGAGCGGATGCCGAGCAGCTGGGCGCGGAAGCCTTCGATCGCCTTGAGCTGCTCGGGGGTCAGCACGTCGTTTGAACCTTCCGCCGCCTTCGGCAGCGCGGAGAGCTTTTGCTCGGTGTCCTTGAGCTGCTGGGTGAGCTCCTGCTCCTTGGCGCGGTAGCGGCTGTCGGCGTCGGCCTCCATGCGCTGGATCATCTCGAAGGGGCGCCACGAGACGCCGCGTCCGCGCAGGTCCGCGAGCGCGGTGCCGCCGGCCATCTCCTCGATCGCATTGGTGACGAAATCGCCGTTGTTGGCGAAGGCCTGCGCGACCTGCTGGCCGAACAGCGATTGCTGCTGGATCCAGTTGCGGTCCATCAGCATGTCGGCATCGCCCACCAGGATGACGTTGAGCGGCTTGGTGGAGCGCTTGAGGGTCGCCGCAGCGGCGCTGTCGTCGGGCTTTGCGGCCTCCGGCTTGCTGTCCTTCGGGGGCCCGTCCGGATAGGCGCTGTCGAGCGTTCCGGACAGGCGGGCGGCGAGAACCGGCGGCTTGGAAACCTTGGTGTAGCCGACCATGAGACGGCGCGGATCGGCGGTATGGTCGCCCGCCAGCGCCGCGTCGACCATCACGGCCGAGCTCGATGCCTTCAGGAGCGGCCGCAGCGTGACGCCGTCCTTGCTGGTCTCGAAGGCGCCCGCGGTCGTCATCACGATGGCGGACAGCTGCGCCAGGATGGCCTCGTCATGGGAGAGCGCATCGCCGCGCAGCGCGAGCCACGGCAAGTTTTGCGCCTGCACGGGTCGGCCCCCGACATCGCGTTCGGTCTGCAACGCATAGACCGGATCGCCCACCGCATGCGAAGTGTCGAACTTCACGCCCCAGGCCTTGAACAGCGGCTCCAGCGTCGAGGTCGGGTTTTCCGGCGGCTCGCCCGGCGGGCCGACCTGATTTTCCGCATAGGGATCGACGAAGATCATCGCCGCATTGCCGGCCAGCACCCATTGATCGATGGTGTAGAGCGTGCGCTGGCTCAGGTTCCGCGGATGCACCACCATGAGCACGCGGGTGCCCTCGGGCAGCTTCTCGACGTCGCCCGAGATCGGCTTGACGTCGAAGAACTGCTTCATCTCCACCAGCACCTGCTGCTCGGGCAGCCGCATCATCGGATTGCCGGCGAGCCCGAGCCCGTCCAGCAGCGCCACCACCGGCTTGCCGCGGCGGCCGAGCTCGGAGACCAGGCGCGTGAGGTCGTATTCCAGGAAAGCCTCGCGATCGGGCGAGAACACCCCGATGGTGGCGCTGCCGGTGGTCGAGTTGGTGGCGGCGAGGCCGAAGAACAGCCGCTCCCCGTTGGTGCCGGTGAAGCCGTCGATGCCGAACGCGACCGCGCGGTCCTCGTCTTCCGAGAACGGCCGCGGATCGATCACCTCGAGGATGATGTGGCCGTTGGATGCCGCCACATAGGCGTCGAGCAGCGAGCGCACCCGCGCCGCGAAGGCGGCCAATTGCGGCGCCTGCTTGGTGAGATCGGACGACATGAACATCCGGAAGCGCACCGGCTCGTTGAGGCTGGCGAGCAGCGAGCGCGATCCCTGGCTCAGCGAATAGAGATGCTGCTGGGTGAAGTCGACGCGCACGGAGCGCAGCACCTGGGCGCTCACCAGGTTGATGCACACGAAGATCACCGCGCCCAGCAGCGCGGCGGCGATCGCGATGCGGCCGGTGGCGGACGCAGACCGGCCCGAAGATGGTCGGGCGGGGGAGGGGGGCGGATTGGAGTTTGCTTGCTCGGACATGCTTGCTTGCTCAGAAATGTTGATTGCTCAGATTTGTTGCTTGCTCAGACTTGTGGCTAGCTCAGATTTGGCGAGGTCCTCATGCGGCCTTCTTGACTTCGATGACCTGGACGTTGAGCCAGAGGCAGAACACGATCAGGGACAGGAAGAAGACGATGGACGGCAATTCCAGCACCCCGTCGGTGATGTGGCGGAAATGGCCGAGGAACGACATGGAGCTCACCGCCTGGATCACGATCGCCGGCGCCCATCCGCGCACCGTGGAGAGCACCAGATCGTAGCCCGCCATGACGAACAGGAAGCTCACCGCGGTGGCGCCGATGAAGGCCAGCACCTGGCTTTTGGTGAGCCCGGAAATGGCGGCCGCGAGCGCCAGGAACGCGCCGGCCATGAGCCAGGAGCCGATATAGGAGGCCAGGATGACGCCGTTGTCGGGGGAGCCGAGCACGTTCACGGTGATCCACAGCGGCGTGGTCAGCACCAGAGCGAGCGCCGCGAACACCCAGGCGGCGAGCCACTTGCCGACCACGAGCTGCCAGGGCTGGACCGGCAGCGTCATCAGCACCTCGATGGTGCCGCTGCGCCGTTCCTCGGCCCAGAGCCGCATCGCGATCGCCGGCATCAGCACCAGATAGAGCCAGGGATGCCAGAAGAAGAAGCCCGAGAGATCGGCTTGGCCGTGTTCGAAGAAGCCCGACACCAGGAAGGTCATGCCGGCGGACAGCGCCAGGAACACGATGAGGAACACGGCCGCCACCGGAGTCGCGAAATAGGCGGCGAGCTCGCGGCGGAACACCAGGAGGGTGGGGCGCATGTCAGTGCTCCGTTCCGTGGGTGATCTGGCGGAAGACGTCGTCGAGTGTCGCGCGCTTGAGGTAGATCTCGTCGGCCGCGATCTCGGCGCGGCCCAGCACGCCGATGAGGGCGGTGGCGGAGGGCCGGCCGGGCGCGGCGTGGACCAGCAGATGGGTGACGCCGTTGACGCGCTCCGCGATGGCGACCCGGGTGACGCCCGGCTCCCGCGAGATGATCTCGATCGCCCGTTGCGGTTCGCTGGTCGCGATGGTGACCGCGAGCGCGCCCGCTTCCGGCGCTGCCGCCAAGAGCGCGGCCGGGGTGGCGTCGGCGAGCATGCGCCCCTTGGCGATGATGATGGCGCGGCTGCAGACCGCCTCGACCTCCTCCAGGATGTGGGTCGAGATGATGATCGCCTTTTGCGGCGCGATGTCCCGGATCAGCGTCCGCATCTCGTATTTCTGGTTGGGATCGAGCCCGTCGGTGGGCTCGTCCAGGATCAGCACGTCGGGATCGTGCACCAGCGCCTGGGCGATTCCGACGCGCCGCTTGAAGCCCTTGGAGAGCGAGTCGATGCGCTGGTTCCAGACGTCGGCGAGATGGACCCGCTCGATCAGCTCGGCCAGCCGGTCATTGGCCTGCCGCCTGGATAGCCCATGCATGCCGGCGATGAAGTTCAGAAAGGCGCCGACGCTCATGTCCGCGTAGGCGGGCGCGCCTTCCGGCAGATAGCCGAGCCGCCGGCGGGCCGCGATCGAATCCGTCTGGCTGTCGTGCCCATCGATCCAGGTCCGTCCGGACGTGGGCTCCAGAAAGCCGCTGATGATCTTCATCGCGGTCGATTTGCCGGCGCCGTTGGGACCGAGGAATCCCACCACCTCGCCGCGGTCGACCGAAAACGTGATGCCATCGACGGCGGTCAAGGCGCCAAACCGCTTGACCAAGTCCCTTGTTTCGACCAGCGCCATCTCTCCCGCTCCCGGCATTGCGATCGGCGCGGCGACAGCTGCGTCCCCGTCCGATCAGTTCACCATCGACATGGGGCGTCCCGCCCCGGTCGCGCGTCGCATGAGGGACATCGCGGCAAATTTCAAGGGCGTATCCCCGCCGCGATGTACCAGCGGAACTGGCGCGACCCGGCAATGCACAATTGCGTGAGACATTGCGGCAGATGTTCGCGGCCGGGTTCGGGAGGTGGGCGCCGTCGCCCCGCCATCGCAGGCTCAAGCAACAAATCGCCCGAAGGGAAGAGCGTATGGGGCGCTCCGGCGGCCTCGCCCGGATTGTCCGCAGCCGCTACTATCGGGGCGCGCGTGTCGGGAGGAAAACATGAAGAAGCTGCTCGTTGCGGTCGCGTGCCTCGTCGCTGTCGGCGGCGGCGCCGGCGCCCAAGTCTATCCCGCACACCCCCTCACCATGGTGGTGCCGTTTGCGGCTGGCGGCCCCAATGACGCGATCGCCCGCACCCTGGCGGAGCGGATGCAAGCTTCGCTGCGCCAGCCGGTCATGATCGAGAACATCGATGGCTCGGCCGGCAGCATCGGGACCGGCCGGCTCGCGCGCGCGGCACCCGACGGCTACACGCTCGGCATCGGCTATTGGGGCACCCACGTGGCCAACGGTGCGCTCTATGCGCTGACCTATGACGTGCTGAGCGATTTCGAGCCGATCTCGCTGCTGGCGGAAAGTCCGCTGCTGATCGTCGCCAGCAAAGCCACGCCCGCGAACGACCTCGAGGAGCTGGTCGGCTGGCTCAAGCAGAACCCCGATAAGTCGTCATGGGCCGTACCGGGCTCGGGCTCCCATGTCGCCAGCGTGTTCTTCCAGAAGGAGACCGGGACGCACTTTCGATTGGTGCCCTATCGCGGCGCCGGTCCGGCCATCCAAGACCTGGCTGCCGGGCGGATCGACATGGCGATGCTCAACGTGGGGCCGGTCCTGCCGCAGGTGCGCTCGGGCGCGATCAAGGCCTATGCGGTCACGGCCAAGCGCCGCCTGGCGGCAGCGCCCGATATCCCGACCGTGGATGAAGCGGGATTTCCGGGCCTCTACTCGTCCGTCTGGTTCGGCTTCTGGGCGCCGGCCAAAACCCCCAAGGACGCCATCGCGAAACTCAATTCCGCCACCCAGGAGGCCTTGGCCGATCCGGCCGTGCGGGCGCGGCTCGGCGATCTGGCGCAAGAGATTTTTCCGCCCGCGCAGCAGACTCCGGAAGCGCTCGCCGCGCTGCAAAAATCCGAGATCGTCAAATGGTGGCCGATTATCAAGGCGGCGGGCATCAAGGGGGAATGAAGACATATTTTTATATCAAGCATTTGGTGCGTATTTTCGAACGCACCCCTTAACGCCCGTTGCCCTTCGGGTTAAGGCGGTGCTTGGCGAGAAAGGAACCAACCATGGGCGCGCTTATTGTCGTGCGGGCGACCTGGGATCCTGAGGCCGCAGTTTGGTGGACCGAAAGCAGCGATCTTGCCGGGCTGAATGCCGAGGCCCCGACGATCGAAGCGTTGCGCGACCAACTGCCGCCGCTCATCAGCGATCTGATCGAGGAGAATGAGCCGGCGCTGCGCAGGCAGGATATCGTGGTCGAGATTATCGCCCACACCCAGACGCGTGTCCCCGCTGTGGCACTTCGGTAAGGAAGTCCGCGACCGATTGCAGGAAGCCGGCTGCGAGTTTGTTTGCCACGGCAAAGGCGATCATGACATCTGGCGAAGTCCCACGACCGGAAAGTCCTTCACCGTGCCGGTCAAGATCATGTCACGCCATCTCGCCAACAAGATTTTGAAGGATGCCGGCCTGCCGAAGAAATTTTAGCAAGCGCTCGCCGTCCTGCAGAAATCCGAGATCGCCAGATGGTGGCCGATCATCAAGGCCGCCGGCATCAAGGGGAATGAAGTCCGCTCCGACGAAGTTGACCGCCCTCATCTTCATTCAGTCCGCCGCCGGCAGCCCGCCTACCACCAGCCGGTGAGCCGCGCCGCAAACGCGGCCGGATCGTTCGGCGCCTCGCCGTCCAGGACCTGGGCCTGATCGAGCAACAGCGCCGACAAGTCGGCACGTCGTCTTCGCGCCCTTGCATCTTCGCCAAGCTGACCATCGTTACTTATGGTGTCCGGGGGTACAGCGGGCCTACCCGCGACGGTGCCGGAGCGACACCAACGACCCCAAGCCGAGATCGGGATTTGTTCCTCGAGGACGCACGTCCTGGCCGAGGGAAACCTTTGCAGGATTAAATTTGACTTTGGAATGGACGTAACGGACGTCAATGACGGCGCTGACGGGAGCGGACATACCTACCGGGCCATCAGCTTGCCGGTCTGACTGGGAACAGATAGCCTACCGGGCCTCGGCAATTCCCAAAAGAAACCTGGAGGTCTCTCCCATGATTCGACCGCTCACGATACTTGGCGCGCTTGCGCTTGCCGCCACGACAAGCACTGTCTTTGCTCAGCAAGGCGGGCAGCCGCCGCCGGCGCGGGGGCTGGAGATGGCGCTCGCCCTTGAGGCTGCGCAGGCGGCGGTCAACACCTGCCTTGGCGAAGGCGTGAAAGGAACCGCAGCGGTTGTCGATTCCGCCGGCGTCCTGCGGTTGCTCGTGTCGGCCGATGGCTCCTCGAAGAATTCCGCGGAGCTCAGCCCCAAGAAGGCCGTCGTCGCCGTTCAAATGAAGAGGCCGACCTCCGAGATCCAAGCGGAGATGGACAAAGACCCGGCCCTGAAGGCCAAGCTTGAGGCGGACAAGAGCATCTTCCCGAGGGCTGGCGCGTTACCGGTCATGGCCGGCGCCGATGTCATCGGTGCGATCGGCTTCGGCGGCGCAAACGGCGCTCAGGGTGGCGGCACACATGACGAAGCCTGCGCCAAGGCCGGCCTCGACAAGATCAAGGCCAGGGTGAAGTAGCAGATTCTGACGCTGATGCGGCTTACTACCTGGCAGCGGGGCGGAGCCCGAGGTTAACAGCGCAGGCGAAGGGATGCGGAGCGCAATAGCGCTCCGCCCGTGCGTCTCGATGATCCGTTCTCGCTCGCGCTGACCCTCTATTTCACGTCGGCAGCCGCTCAGGTTCTCTACCCATTGGCAACATCCTTGCTCTTAGTCAGGGGCGATATCACTCCGTC
Organism: Xanthobacteraceae bacterium; assembly: GCA_035552735.1. Classification (GTDB taxonomy): domain Bacteria; phylum Pseudomonadota; class Alphaproteobacteria; order Rhizobiales; family Xanthobacteraceae; genus VAZQ01. Next base: position 98 of record DASZKX010000138.1, on the reverse strand, counting down.
CGCGAGGTGCGCCAACTTGACACAATCCGTGAGCCGTACTCGAACAATTGTCCCGAAACCGATCGGCGCGTTGCGCATCTTCGCCATCATATACGCCG
>DASZKX010000137.1:0-60089 GCA_035552735.1 Xanthobacteraceae bacterium | reverse complement strand
ATCGCGTCCGTCACCGGGCGCGGCGCGCGCTGATCGTCGATTGCGCCGGACAGATGCACCAGCGCCGGATCGACATTGGTGAAGGCCGGCGCCTTGTCTTTCAATTCGGTGACGATGCGTTCGGCGACTTTGGGGCCGACGCCCGGCGTGCGCGTCACCGCGGCCTTGTCGCGCAGCGCGATCGCGTTGGCGAGATCGGAGGGCGGCAGGGTCGAGAGCACCGCGAGCGCCACCTTGGCACCAACGCCCTGCACCGTCTGCAGCAGCCGAAACCATTCGCGCTCGACATCGCCGCGGAAGCCGAACAGCTTGATCTGGTCCTCACGCACATAGGTTTCGATCGACAGCACCGCGGCCTCGCCGGGCGACGGCAGCGCCTGCAGTGTCCGCGCCGAGCAATGCACCTGATAGCCGACGCCGCCGACGTCGAGGATCACGTAGTCCTCGCCATAACTGTCGATCAGGCCCTTGAGCTTGCCGATCATGCAGGAGTCCTCGGCGACACATGAGCGCGGTGCTTGTTGCACCCCCACCCCCGACCCCTGCCCGCAAGGAGGAGGGGGGAAGGAAGGCCTCGCGGGGAGAGGTGACGATCCATTCGAAGGAAGCGCGAGCGGGGAAACAAGCCGCGCCCGAAAAGCAAACGACGTATTAGAAATAAGCGAGGCGCTCTCCTAAACTCCCCTCCCCCTTGCGGGGAGGGCTCGGGGGCGGGGGTACCGCGAGCACAAAGCATCATATCCCCACCACCTTCAACTTCAGCGCGGCACTGCCGCGGTGGTGGGCGTGGGTGATGGCGATGGCGAGCGCGTCGGCGGCGTCGGCGGATTTCGGCTCGGCCTTCGGCAGCAATATCTTCAGCATCATCGCGATCTGGTTCTTGTCGGCATGACCGGCGCCGACCACGGTCTTCTTGACCTGGTTCGGGGCGTATTCCGCAACCGAAATGCCGAACATCGCCGGCGCCAGCATCGCGACGCCCCTCGCCTGCCCGAGCTTCAGGGTCGCGACACCGTCCTTGTTGACAAAGGTCTGCTCGACCGCGGCTTCCCCGGGGCGGAAATTGCCGAGCACCGCGGACAGGCCTTGATGGATCGCGAGCAGCCGGCTCGACAGCGGGAGAGAATCCGGCGGCTCGACCGAACCGCAGCCGATGAAGGTCAGCCGGTTGCCGTCGATCTCGATCACGCCCCAGCCGGTGCGGCGCAGGCCGGGATCGATGCCGAGAATACGGACGGGGGAGCGAATCGGCTGCGAGGTCATGCGCCAGTGATACCGTCGCGAGCGCGAGAACGAAATAGAAACGCGAGGTCGTCCCCGCACAAACAGCCGTCGCCGTCCCTGCGGACGCAGGGCCCATAAACCGAGGCGTTTCGATGGAGGAAGAGGGGGCCGGCGTCCCGAAGCAGTAACCGGCGCCGGTGGCTATGGGTCCCTGCGTTCGCAGGGACGACAAAGCTATCCGCCCATCTTGGCGACGAGGGCGTCCGACACCTCGAAATTGGCGTAGACGTTCTGCACGTCGTCGTGCTCGTTGAGCAGGTCGATCAGCTTCAGCAGCTTCTCGCCGGTGTCGTCGTCGACCGCGATGGTGTTCTGCGGCTTCCAGGTCAGCTGCGCCTTGCGCGCCTCGCCGAACTTCGCTTCCAGCGCCTTGGCCACCTCGCGGAAGGTTTCCTGCGAGGCGTAGATCTCGTGGCCGCTTTCGCTGGAGACGACGTCATCGGCGCCGGCGTCGATCGCGGCTTCCAGCACCGCATCGTCGGAGGCCACCTTGGCGTCGTATTCGATGACGCCGGTATGGTCGAACATGAAGGCGACCGAACCGGTTTCGCCGAGATTGCCGCCGGATTTGGTGAAGTAGGAGCGGATGTCGGACGCCGCGCGGTTGCGGTTGTCGGTCAGCGCCTCGACGATCACGGCGATGCCGCCCGGGCCATAGCCCTCATAGCGAATCTCGTCGTAGTTCTCGCCGTCGTTGCCGGCGGCCTTCTTGATCGCGCGCTCGATCGAGTCCTTCGACATGTTCTCCTGCCGGGCGGAGATGATCGCGGCGCGCAGCCGCGCGTTCATCGCGGGATCGGGCTGGCCGAGCTTGGCTGCCACGGTGATTTCACGCGCCAGCTTGCCGAACAGCTTCGACTTCTGGGCGTCCTGCCGTCCCTTGCGGTGCATGATGTTCTTGAACTGTGAGTGTCCGGCCATGGTCCTGGTTCCGTCGTCTGCTCGCTTGCACGATCGGCCCGCGCGCCGATCCCGGATCGCCCTGCGCCGACCGGGCGGGAGCCGCCCTTGCGATGAGGACTCTTCAACGGAGTTGATTGAAGCCGGCGCCTTATAGGACGGGCCGTTGGAGAAATAAAGTTAGTCCCAGAAGGTTGGCCGTGCCTGCTCGAGCCGGCCGCCCAGGCGCACGCCGGCGATCCGCTTGGCGAGGCCGGTCGCACCGTCGGTCTCCACCGCGATCGCGCACAGGGTCGCTTCGCCGAGCGCCGGCTCGAAGCGGCTGGTGGGGATGCGGCGCAGGAAGCGGTTGAGTGGCTCGTCCTTGGCCATGCCGATGACGGAATCGTAGTCGCCGGTCATGCCGACATCCGACATGAAAGCGGTGCCGCTCGGCAGGATCTGATGGTCGGCGGTGGGCACATGGGTGTGCGTGCCGACCACCAGGCTGGCGCGGCCGTCGCAGAAGTGACCCATGGCCTGCTTCTCGCTGGTGGCTTCACCATGCATGTCGATGATGATCGCATCCGCCGTCGGGCCAAGCGGATGCGCGATGACCTCGCGCTCGACCGCCGCGAACGGATCGTCGAGCGGGTCCATATAGATGCGGCCCATGGCGTTGACCACCAGCACGTGCGCGCCGGTCCTGGTCTCGATCAGGGCCGCGCCGCGCCCGGGCGTTCCGGCCGGATAGTTGATCGGACGGATCAGGCGCGGCGCCCGCTCGATGAAGACCAGCGCCTCCTTCTGGTCCCAGGCGTGATTGCCGAGCGTGATCGCGTCCGCGCCGGCATCGATCAGATCCTGGTAGATCGCCTCGGTGATACCGAACCCGCCGGCCGCGTTCTCGCCGTTGATGACGACGCAATCGAGCCGCCAGTCGCGCACCAGCCGCGGCAGGCGCTCGAGCACGATCGCACGCCCGCTGCGGCCCACGATATCGCCGATGAACAGAATCCGCATGCGCTCACGCCCGCCGTAAATCGATGACCTCGCGCTCGGTTAGCACGAGATCGAGCGGCGCGTCGTGGGGGGTGGCGGGCACCGCCGCAATTTCCTGGACCGCGAACGCGAGCCCGATCGCAAGCACGGGTTGCTTGGCCCGCAATGCCGCGATGGTCCGGTCGTAATAGCCCGCACCATAACCGACGCGCTGGCCGGCCCGATCGAAGGCCAGGAGCGGCACGATCAAGATGTCGGGCGCGACTTCGGGGGCGGCCGCCTCAGGCTCGCGAATGCCCCAGACTCCTGCGGCCAGCGGCGCGCCGAAGGTCCAGGCCCGCATGATCAGCGGCTTGCCCTGCCCGGCCACCACCGGCAGCGCGAGACGGGCGCCCGTACCCGCGAGGGCGCGCAGCAGCGGCAGCGGATTGATCTCGCTCTTCATCGGCATGAAGCCCGCCACGATCGTGCCGGGCGCGACCGCAACCGGGAATGCCCGGGCCGCGATCGTTTCGGCGGCCTGCTGGCGCTCCGCTGCCGGCAGCGCATCGCGCCGCGCGAGCGCCTGCCTGCGCAGCTCGGTCTTGATCGTGGCCGAAGTGGAATCACGCATGAAGAAGGTCAGGATTGCGCCTGCCGCGGAAGCCGCGGGCTCAAGGATGATCGAGCGGCCGGGAGAGCAGCAGACCCAGATGTGGGCGTCGTCGAGGATGCGGAGCCGCGATGGCCGTCGGAGTGTTCGATCCCGGGGTCCCTACACAAGTAGGTGGGCGCCATGTGCCCGGACCCACGAGCCCGGACAGGGACAGCTCCCTTGAGATCGATAAGGCCCCGGGGATAATGCTCCCAACGCACCCCGCAGCCCCGCTCGGCCAATGTAATGCGCGCGCGCCCCCGGCGCCACCCGCAATCGAAATCTTGGCAAACCGATTCTCTGCCGCTTCCGTGCGACGCCTCACCCGAGCGTAACGCCGGCGGTGCGGCTGGGATTAAGCACCTTGGTGACCTGCTCGATGCGCTCGGCGGCGGAGTTCAGCGCGGCCGCGACCGCTGCCTGGGTGGCATCGGATCGCTCGGCGGAAGCCGCCCGCGCGTCCTGCAGGGCGGCCATGTCTTCCTCCAGGCGGCGCAGCTTGCCGCTCGTGTCCGCGAGCTCGTCCGCGACCGTCAACGCGGCCATGACGGTGAGCCGCGTATCGCCGATCTCGCCGAATGTGGTGCGCAGCTTGTCGATGCGCTGATCGAGGTCGTGGGCGAGCCGCAACAGGTGGCTCTCCTGCCCGTCCTCGCAAGCCATGCGAAACTGGCGGCCATTAATCGTGACGGTTACCTGCGACATGACACGCTCGACTGGACGCATGAATACATCAACTGTCGTTTGCCTCGATCACGGAACGGATGGTCTCGATGGCGCCATCGAGCCGCCGGGCAACCTCCTGGTTGGTGGTTTCGAGCGCGCGCGCCCGCGCCGTCACGGCGTCGAGGTCGGCCGCCAGGCGCGAGCGGTCGGCGCCGAGCGCGTACAGCTGATCGGCCAGCCCAAGCTCGGCGCGATCAGCCTCGCGCCGCCGCTCGGCTGCCGCCTCCAACCCCTCGAGCGCCAGCATCAGGCGCTTGGTTGCAGCTTCAATCGCGCCAGCATCGGTCATCGCCGCCCGACCCCACTGATCGGCCCAGTTGAGCCACCAAAATCATATGCGCGGCAAGCAGTTAGGATTGGAAGCTTACGTGGGGTGAAGGCTATCCGTCAACGCTCACGCCGATTTTCTCCCCTGCCCTGTGCATGGCGGAGTTGATGGCGGGGGACTCCCGCAGTGGCCTTCTTTGACTCCACCAAGCCCCGTGCTAGAGGCTCAAATCCGCAACCGCGCCCTGGCTCATCATGCCGATTCCCATACCACCCCTCGCTGCTGCTTCCGCGGTCGCTGCTTCCGCTGCCTCGGCAGCCGCCGCCGGACCCGACGCGCGCACCGGCGCGGCCGCGCGGCCGCCGCACCGCTATCCGGAGCACCAGCGCGAGCACCAGAACATGGCCAACGCTATCCGGGCGCTCGCCATGGATGCGGTGGAGCAGGCGAAAAGCGGGCACCCCGGGCTGCCCATGGGGGCGGCCGATATCGCCACCGTGCTGTTCGGACGCTTCCTGAAATTCGATCCAGCCGATCCGGCCTGGCCGGATCGCGACCGCTTCGTGCTTTCGGCCGGGCACGGCTCGATGCTGATCTATGCGGTGCTGCATCTGCTCGGCTACGAGAAGATAACCATCGAGGAGATCAAGCGCTTCCGCCAGCTCGGCTCGCTCACGCCCGGCCATCCGGAACATGGCCACACACCCGGCATCGAAACCACGACCGGCCCGCTCGGCCAGGGATTGGCCAACGCGGTCGGCATGGCGATCGCCGAACGGCACATGGCGGCCGTGTTCGGCGGCGAGCTGGTCGACCACGCCACTTTCGTGCTCGCCTCCGACGGCGACCTGATGGAAGGTATCAGCCAGGAAGCGATCGCGCTCGCCGGGCATCTGCGGCTGAGCAAGCTCACCGTGCTGCTCGACGACAACGGCATCTCGATCGACGGGCCGCTTGCGCTCGCCGATTCGGTCGATCAGGTGAAGCGCTTCGAGGCGGCCGGCTGGGCCGCGAGCCGCGTCGACGGGCATGATCCCGACGCGATCGCGGCCGCGATCGAGATCGCCAAGGCCAGCGACCGGCCTTCGCTGATTGCCTGCCGCACCGTCATCGGTTTCGGCGCCCCGACCAAGGCCGGAACCGAGAAGAGCCATGGCTCGCCGCTGGGAGCGGATGAGATCAAGGGCGCGCGCGAGCGGCTGGGCTGGAATTTGCCCGCCTTTGAGATCCCGCTCGACGTGCGCGCCGCCTGGCAGCGGGCCGGCGAGCGCGGCAAAGAGGCGCGAACAGCGTGGCGCGAGCGCCTCGCCGCAGCGGCCCCTGATTGGCGCGCCGCGTTCGAGCGGCGCAACCGCGGCGACCTGCCGGCGGAGCAGGTCGCGGAAGCGGTGCGCGACGCGAAGGTGAAGCTCGCGGCCGCGCCCAAGGACATCGCCAGTCGCATCGCGTCCGAAAACGCGATCGAGATCCTGACGGCGGCGGCGCCGGAGATGATCGGCGGCTCGGCCGATCTCACCGGCTCCAACAATACCAGGCCGAAAGGCAGCAAGGCCCTGTCGGCCGCCGACTATGGGGGGCGCTTTATCCATTTTGGCGTGCGTGAGCACGGCATGGCGGCGGCCATGAACGGCATGGCGCTGCACGGCGGGATCATTCCGTTTTCGGGCACCTTCCTGGTCTTCTCCGACTATTGCCGTCCCGCCATCCGGCTCGCTGCCCTCATGGGCCTGCGGGTGATCCATGTGATGACCCATGATTCCATCGGGCTCGGCGAGGACGGGCCGACCCACCAGCCGGTCGAGCAGCTGGCGGCGCTGCGCGCGATACCCAACCTCCTCGTGTTCCGTCCCTGCGATGCGGTCGAGACCCTGGAATGCTGGCAGCTCGCGCTCGCCGCGCATGACCGGCCGAGCGTGCTGGCGCTCACCCGGCAGAACCTGCCCCAACTGCGACGTGAAGCCGACGACCGCAACCGCTGCGCGGCCGGCGCCTACGAGATCGCGCCGGCGCAAGGCGGCGCGGACGTGTCATTGTTCGCCACCGGGTCGGAAGTCTCGATCGCGGTCGAAGCCCAGAAGCTCCTGCGCGGGCGCGGCGTAGCGGCGCGCGTCGTATCGGTGCCGTGCTTCGAGCTGTTGCGCGCGCAGCCGGCGGCCGAGCGGCAGCAGGTCGTGGGCGCCGCGCCGGTCCGGGTGGCGGTCGAGGCCGCCATACGCCAGGGTTGGGACGAGATCATCGGCGCGGACGGTGCCTTCGTGGGCATGACGACATTCGGCGCCAGCGCGCCCGCCAAGGAGCTCTACAGCCATTTCGGCATCACCGCCGAGAAGGTCGCCGAGGCGGCAATGAGCAAATTGAAGAGCACATGAAAACGCCGTCACTGTCGCCATTGCGTCGCGCGCGGGTGATAACTACCAATCGATCCTCGAATGCGCGGGCTTGACGCCGGGACGGCCCGCCAAGGAGCCGGAAATGTCAGTTCGAGTTGCCATCAACGGATTCGGACGCATCGGGCGCAACGTGCTGCGCGCCATCGTCGAGGCCCAGCGCAGCGACATCACCGTGGTCGCCATCAACGACCTCGCCCCGCCGGAGACCAACGCCCATCTGTTGCGGTTCGATTCCATCCACGGCCGTTTTCCAGGCGAGGTGACGGTGACGGGCGATACGCTGGATTGCGGCCTGGGGCCGATCAAGGTCACCGCCATCCGGGACCCGGCGCAGCTGCCCTGGCGGGAGCTGGCGGTGGACATCGCGCTCGAATGCACCGGCCTCTTCACCAGCAAAGACAAGGCTTCGGCCCATTTGACTGCCGGGGCCAAGCGCGTGCTGGTGTCGGCGCCGGCCGACAATGTCGATCTCACCGTGGTCTACGGGGTCAACCACGACAAGCTGACGCGGGACCACAAGGTCGTATCGAACGCATCCTGCACCACCAATTGCCTGGCGCCGCTCGCCAAGGTGCTTAACGACGCGGTCGGGATCGACAAGGGCTTCATGACCACGGTGCACGCCTATACCAACGATCAGCCCTCGCACGACCAATTCCACAAGGACCTCTACCGGGCGCGCGCGGCGGCGGTCTCCATGATCCCGACCACGACCGGCGCCGCCAAGGCGGTCGGTCTGGTGCTGCCGGAGCTCGCCGGACGTCTCGACGGCGTGTCCATCCGGGTGCCGGTGCCGAACGTATCGGTGGTCGACCTCAAGATCGTGGCCAAGCGCGCGACCTCGCCCGACGAGATCAACAGCGCCGTCAAGCGCGCCGCCGAGCAGCAGCTCAAGGGCATTCTCGGCTACACCGATCGGCCCAACGTCTCGATCGACTTCAACCATGATGCGCGATCCTCGATCGTCCACCTGGACCAGACCAAGGTGATGGACGGCACGCTGGTGCGCGTCATGTCATGGTACGACAATGAATGGGGCTTCTCGAACCGCATGATCGACACCGCGGTGGCAATGGGAAAGCTGATCTAATCAACTTCAGGCAAACGGATCGCGGGTAGAGCTGGCCGCCCCCCGAAGCTTCATGTCCTTTCGCGCGCTCGAATTGAGATCCGTTCGGTGGCGCCCCCTCGGGGGCGGCGGTCTCGAGCATTTGACGGTTCGCGCCGCCAACGGTGCGATTGTGGCGCGTGGCGTCGTCATCGGGGCGCGCGGCGGGACGCCCTACGGGGTGAGCTACACCATCGTGTGCGACACGCATTGGCGGGTTCGCAGCCTCGAGCTCGCGACCACCGACGATCGGCGGTTGCAGCTGTCGTCCGACGGCGGCGGCCACTGGAGCGACTATGACGGGCGATCCCTGCCGCAGTTCGACGGCTGCTTCGATGTCGATCTCGCCGGCACGCCGTTCACGAACACCTTGCCGATCCGTCGTCTCGATCTCGATGTCGACCGGCAGACCGTCACGCTGACCATGGTCTATGTGCCATTCGATACGTTCGTCCCGAAGATCGACGGCCAATGCTATCGATGCTTGCGGCCGGGTCGCCTTTATCGCTACCAAGCGCTCGACTGCAGCTTCGCGGCGGACCTCTCGGTCGACGATGATGGCCTCGTGGTCGACTATCCGACACTGTTCGAACGCGCCCCGTCGTGATGGGTAGGAGTTGGTAGACGCAATGACCGGTTTCCGCACGCTCGAACAGGCTGACGTGAAGGGCAAGCGGGTGCTGCTGCGCGTCGACCTCAATGTGCCGATCCAGGACGGGATGGTCTCCGACGTGACCCGCATCGAGCGCATGGCGCCCACCATCATCCGGATTGCCGACCGCGGCGGCATGGTGATCCTGCTCTCGCATCTGGGCCGGCCCAACGGGCCCGATCCCAAGGACTCGCTCGCGCCGATCGCCGCCGAAACGGCCCGCATCATCGGCCGCCCGGTCGCCTTCGTGGACGATTGCATCGGCCCCAAGGCCGAAGCGGCCGCGAACTCCATGGTGCCCGGCGACATCCTCTGCCTGGAGAACACCCGCTTCCACGCCGGCGAGGAGAAAAATGACCCCGCTTTTGCGGCGGCGCTGGCCCGGCTCGGCGACATTTGGGTCAACGATGCATTTTCCGTGTCGCATCGCGCCCATGCGTCGACCGAGGGCCTCGGCCACATCCTGCCGGCCTATGCGGGACCCGCCATGGAGGCGGAGCTCGCCGCCTTCAGCCGGGTCCTGGACGCGCCGCAACGTCCGCTCGCCGCCATCGTGGGCGGCGCCAAGGTCTCGACCAAGCTCGCGCTGCTCGGCAACCTGATCCCCCGGGTCGATGTGCTGATCATCGGGGGCGGCATGGCCAATACCTTTCTGGCCGCCCAGGGCAAGCACGTGGGCAAGTCGCTGTGCGAGCATGAGCTGGCCGGCACGGCGCGCGACATTCTGGTCCAGGCCAAGGCCCGCAACTGCGAGATCGTGCTGCCGGTCGACGCCGTCACGGCGCGGACGTTCCAAGCCAATGCGCCGTCGCGGACCGTTTCGGTGGACCACGTGGGTGCCGACGAGATGATCATGGATATCGGCCCGCGCAGCGTCGAGCATGTGGTCTCGGTCCTCGGCCGGGTGAAGACGTTGGTGTGGAACGGTCCGTTCGGCGCCTTCGAGCTCGAGCCCTTCGACAACGGCACCCTCGAGATCGCCGAGGCCGCCGCGGAACTTACCACCACCGGCAAGATTGTCTCGGTGGCCGGCGGCGGCGATACTGTGGCGGCCCTCAATGCGGCCGGGACCACCGAACGGATGACTTACGTGTCGGCGGCGGGCGGCGCATTCTTGGAATGGCTGGAAGGCAAGCCATTGCCTGGGGTCCAGGTTTTGAGGGTAAAATAGCCCAAGGCTGAAGACCGGGTCTTTTGATCAAACGCATGAAGGAGGCTTCAAGTGAACCTCGCTGAGCTCAATCGAGTCGCCGAGGCCATGGTTGCGCCGGGCCGCGGCATCCTCGCCGCCGACGAATCATCGGCCACCATCAAGAAGCGGTTCGACGCCATCGGCACCGAATCAACCGACACCAGCCGGCGCGACTACCGGGAGCTGCTGTTTCGCTCGACCGAGGCCATGTCGAGATATATTTCCGGAGTCATCCTCTACGACGAGACCATCCGCCAGAACGCCAAGGACGGCACCCCCTTGGTCAAGGTGATCGAGAAGGCCGGATCTTTGCCCGGCATCAAGGTCGACAAGGGCCCCAAGCCGCTCCCGTTCTGCCCCAACGAGGTCATCACCGAAGGCCTCGACGGTTTGCGCGAACGGCTGGTGGAATATCGCGGGCTCGGGGCCAAGTTCGCCAAATGGCGCGCCATCATCGAGATCGGGGCCGGCATCCCGACCCGGACCTGCATCAATACGAATGCCCATACGCTGGCGCGCTATGCGGCGCTCTGCCAGGACGAAGGCATCGTGCCGATCGTCGAGCCCGAGGTGCTGATGGACGGCGATCACGATATCGACCGCTGCTACATCGCCACCGAGTGGATGTTGAAGCGGGTGTTCGAGCAGCTCTATGACCAGCGGGTGGCGCTCGAAGGTATGGTGCTCAAGCCCAACATGGTGGTGGCGGGCAAGAAGTGCGCGAAGCGCGCAACCGTCGAGGAGGCCGCCGAGAAGACCTTGAAGGTTCTCAAGGCCTGCGTTCCGGCCGCGGTGCCCGGCATCGCGTTCCTGTCCGGCGGCCAGTCGGACGAGGAGGCGACCGCCCATCTCGACGCCATGAACAAGAACGGCGGCCTGCCCTGGCGGCTCACCTTCTCGTATGGCCGCGCCCTGCAGGCGGCGCCCCAAAAAGCCTGGGCCGGAAGGAGCGAGAATGTCGCGGCCGCGCAACGCGCCTTCGCGCATCGCGCCGCGATGAACAGCCTGGCGGCGCTCGGCCAATGGAAATCGGAGCTAGAGAAAAAGGCGGCATGAAATCCTTCACCCGCCGGAGGTAGGAAACGAACCGCCGACGCCCCCAAATCCGCCCGATTGCAGGGTCAAACGATTCCGCCATGGCGTCCCGAGACGATAGGACCAACCCGCGGCGCCCCGATCCGCGCCTGTACCTCGTTAGCCCCGTGGTCGCTGACGCGGCCGCCTTTGCGGACACGCTGGGCGCAGCACTCGCGGGCGCCGAGGTGGCGGGCGCCGAAGTGGCGGCGGTGCTGCTGCGCCTGGAGGCGCCGGACGAGCGCAGCCTGATCAATATCGGCAAGGCGCTGGTGCCCTTGATTCAGAGGGCAGGCGCGGCCTGCCTCATCGCCGGCCATCCGGAGATCGTGGCGCGCGTGGGCGCCGACGGCGCCCATCTCACCGGCATCGATACCTTCAACGTTGCGCGGGCCGCCTTGCAGCCGGCGCGGATCGCCGGATGCGGCGGGCTCGCCACCCGCCACGACGCCATGCTGGCCGCCGAGGCCGGGGCCGATTACGTCCTGTTCGGGGAGCCCGATCAAGCCGGACACCGCCCCTCCCCGGAGGCCGTGACCGAGCGCGTGAGCTGGTGGGCCGAGATCTTCGAGCCGGCCTGCGTCGGATTCGCCGCCACGCTCGCCGAGGTGGGGGCGCTGGCGGCGGCGGGGGCGGATTTCGTCGCGGTCGGCGATTGCATTTTCGAAGATAGCCGTGGCCCCGCTGCCGCGCTCGCCGAGGCGTCGCAACGCCTCGCGCTGCCCGAGGCGGTTGAATGAGCGCACGCCGTCACGCGGCGGCCGCCCTGCTCGCGGCTTCGCTTGCTGCCGGGCCCGTCGCCGCGCAGGCGCCGACCTCGCTCGCGCCACCAGCCGCACAGGCCCCGCCTCAGTCGCCACCACCCCAGACGCCCGGCAAGCCGGCCGCGAGGCCGGCACCGCACAAGCCGGCCACCGTCAAATCCACGCCCGCCGAGGCGCCGCCGCCGGTGGCGGCCTCCGGGCGCGAGCCTGATATGGCGTTCGGGGCCTTCCAGCGCGGCTATTATCTCACCGCCCTGTCGCTCGCGACCCAGCGGGTCGACGAGAAGAACGACATGAAGGCGATGACGCTCCTGGGTGAGATTTACGCCAATGGCTTCGGGGTGGCGCGCGACGACAACAAGGCGGCCGAATGGTACAAGCTCGCGACCGACCGTGGCGATCGCGAGGCGATGTTCGCGCTCGCCATGTTCCGCCTGTCCGGACGCGGCGGCGCGGCCGATCGAGGAGAGGCGACCAAGCTGTTGGCGAGCGCCGCCAAGCTCGGCCATATCGCGGCCGCCTATGATCTGGGTCTGCTCTATCTGGAAGGTCAGCTGTTTCCGCAGGATTTTGCCCGCGCCGCCGAGCTGTTTCGCGGCGCCGCGCAGGCCGGCAATCCGGAAGCCCAATATGCGCTCGCCACGCTCTACAAGGATGGGCACGGCGTGCCCAAAGACCCGGTGCAAGCCGCGCGCCTGCTGGCCTCGGCGGCGCTCGCCGACAATACCGACGCCGAGCTCGAGTTCGGCATCGCGCTGTTCAACGGGACCGGTGTCGCCAAGGACGAAGCGGCGGCCGCCGTCCTGTTGCGCAAGGCGGCCCGCAAGGGCAATCCGGTGGCGCAGAACCGCCTGGCCAACATCCTGGCGAACGGCAAGGGACTGCCTGCCGACCCGGTGCAGGCCATCAAATGGCATCTGATCGCCAAGGCCGGCGGGGACGGCGACATCGCGCTAGACGATTTCATGCGCGGCCAAAAGCCGGACGTCCAGGCCGCCGGCGAGAAGGCGGCGCAGCCCTGGCTCGAGGCTATCAAGCTATCGCACTCTTGACCTGCTGGCGCCCGACAGGCAGACCCCATCCCAGGCTCTCATGCCGGCGGAGCGGCGCGCTTGCGTCACCGTGCTTGCCATGACTTTCCGTGATGGTCGCTCATCGGTCATCCGCCATTGCGTATGACGCTCTGCCGCTAACCTCGACAGCGAACGATTGCATGCTCCGCTCCGCGCTCCTCAACGTCATGATCAAGGCCGCCCAGAAGGCCGGGCGCACGCTCAAGCGCGACTTCGGCGAGGTCGAGCACCTGCAGGTCTCGCTGAAGGGCCCGGGGAACTTCGTCACCGCCGCCGATCGCCGCGCCGAGGAGATCCTGTGCGCGGAGCTGGCGGCGGCGCGCCCCGGCTACGGTTTCGTGGGGGAGGAAGGCGGCAAGCGCCACGGGACCGACGAAACCCACACCTGGATCGTCGATCCGCTCGACGGCACCTCGAATTTCCTGCACGGCATTCCGCATTTCGCGATCTCGATCGGGCTCGAGCGCGAGGGCATGATCGTGGCCGGCCTGGTCTACAATCCGATCAGCGACGAGCTTTTCACCGCCGAACGCGGCAAGGGCGCCTTTCTCAACAATCAGCGGCTGCGAGTGGCAGCCCGCAAGCGGCTCGGCGATGCGGTGGTGGCCTGCGGGCTGCCCCATATGGGACGCGGCGACCTCGCGCTGGCGCACCGGGAGATCGCCGCCGTGCAGCCCAAGGTGGCCGGCCTGCGCCGGTTCGGCGCGGCTTCGCTCGATCTGGCCTGGCTCGCGGCCGGGCGTTTCGACGCCTACTGGGAACGGCAGCTCTCGCCCTGGGATATCGCGGGCGGACTGATCCTGGTGCGCGAGGCCGGTGGATATGTCACCGACTTCGAGCAGGGCGACACCCCCTGGATCGACGGCGACGTTGTGGCCGGCAACGAGACGATGCACCGCGAGCTTCTTCGCCTGCTCAAAACGGCGGCGAAATCTTAGGTGCTCGATCGTTTGCCGCTGGCGCCCGAAGGCGGCCGCCGCGAGGCCGCAGGCGCCGCCGGCAGGTCGGCCGAGGCCGGCGACGGCATGGCGAGCCGGTGACCGGATGCGACGACGTGGAACCCCCGGGCCGGCAATGATTTTTACCGCAGCCATGCTTTTTCCGTTCGCATCGCCTATGTCATAGATCACCAATGCCCTAGTATGAGCCGCCCTTGAACGAGCGCTGGCCGATTCCCCATGGCGCATGACCTCGATCCGCTGAAGCTGTCCTCGCCCCGGATTTTCCTGGTCCGGATGATGGTGTTCCTGGTCCTGTGCGCCCTCGTGGTGGTCATCCTCTACAAGCAAATCGCCGTTGCGTTCACGTCCAATGTCCTCCTCAACTCGGTGATCATCTTCGTGCTCGCTGTCGGCATCTTGCTGACCTTCCGGCAGGTCATACGGCTGTTTCCGGAGGTCGATTGGGTCAACGGCTTCCGGCTCGCCGATCCGGGCCTCGCCATCGAGCGGCCGCCGGTCCTGCTCGCCCCGATGGCCTCGATCCTCGGCGACCGCATGGGCCGGATGGCGATCTCCTCGACCATGATGCGCGGCATCCTCGACTCGATCGCCACCCGGCTCGATGAAGCGCGCGACATTTCCCGCTACATGACGGGCCTGCTGGTCTTCCTCGGCCTGCTCGGCACGTTCTGGGGCCTGATCGTCACGGTCGGCTCGGTCGGCAATGTCATCAACACCCTCAAGGTCGGCGGCGATGCCCAATCGACCTTCGATTCACTGCGCGAGGGCTTGGCGGCGCCGCTCAGCGGCATGGGCATCTCGTTCTCCTCGTCGCTGTTCGGCCTGGCCGGCTCGCTGGTGCTGGGTTTCCTCGATCTGCAGTCCAGCCAAGCCCAGAACCGCTTCTACATCGACCTCGAGGATTGGCTGTCCACCACAGTGCGCGACCTCGGCGCCGGCACCGAGCCGGGCGCATCCACGGGCGCGGCGCCGACCGACATGCGGCTGACGATCGACCGGCTGAAGGAAGTGATCGGCGAGGGCGGCTCGAACCGGGCGGCGACCACCGCCATGGCCAATCTGGCGGAGGCGATCCAGGGGCTGGTGCACCATATGCGCACCGAGCAGCAGATGATTCGCGACTGGGTCGATTCCCAGGCCGAGCAGCACCGCGAGATCCGCCGTCTGCTGGAGATCCTGGTGCGCGAGAACGTCAACAGCAAGTAGCCGACAAACAGGAAAAAACATGGCCCTTGCCCGCCGCAGCCGCGACAGCGGCATGAATTACTGGCCCGGCTTCGTCGACGCGCTGTCGACCTTGCTGCTCGGCGTCATCTTCCTGCTCACGGTGTTCGTGGTCGTCCAGTTCTATCTGACGCAGGAAATGTCCGGCAAGGACACCGCCCTCAACCGCCTCAACGCACAGATCGAGCAGCTCACCGAGCTCTTGTCGCTGGAAAAATCCGGCAAGGTCGGCGTCGAGGAGGAGCTGGCGCAGTTGCGCTCGAATTTGACCGTCGCCGAAGGCGAGCGCGACCGTTACAAGGGCCTCTACGAGGGCGCCGGCAGCGGATCGCTCGACGTGCAGGGCAAGGTGACAGAGCTTTCCGGCGCCCTCGACGCCGAGAAGCGCATCTCCGGCCGCGCGCTGGCGCAAGTCGAGGTGCTCAACCAGCAGATCGCGGCGCTGCGTCGCCAGCTCGCGGCCTTGCAGGACGCGCTCGATGCCACAACGCAGAAGGACAAGGATGCGCAGGTCCAGATCGCGGATCTGGGCCAGCGCCTGAACGTCGCGCTCGCCCAGCGGGTGCAGGAACTGTCACGCTATCGTTCCGATTTTTTCGGCCGGCTGCGCTCCATTCTGGGTGATCGGCCGGATGTGCGGATCGTCGGCGACCGCTTCGTATTCCAGTCCGAGGTTTTCTTCGACACCGGCCAGGCGGTGCTCAAGCCCGAGGGCCGCACCGAGCTCGACGGGCTCGCCTCCGCGTTGCAGGATCTCGAGAAGAAAATTCCGGGAGAGATCGCCTGGGTGCTGCGAGTCGACGGCCACACCGACGTGCGCCCGATCAATGGCGTGCAATTCAAATCGAACT
Source organism: Xanthobacteraceae bacterium (assembly GCA_035552735.1). Lineage (GTDB taxonomy): Bacteria > Pseudomonadota > Alphaproteobacteria > Rhizobiales > Xanthobacteraceae > VAZQ01. The sequence goes on along the minus strand of DASZKX010000137.1, from coordinate 44,006 downwards.
GGGAGCTGTCGGCGGCGCGCGCGATCTCGGTCGTGCAATACCTGATCAGCAAGGGAGTCTCGCCGCAGCGGCTGGTGGCCGCCGGCTTCGGCGAGTTCCAGCCGATCGACACCGACCGTACCGAGGAAGCCTTCAGCCGCAACCGCCGTATCGAGCTGAAGCTGACGGAGCGGTGAGCGCGGCCCCCTTCACGCTGCGGGCCTACCAAGCCGCCGACGAGGAAGCCGCGATCGAGCTGTGGCGCCGGACCTGGCAGCTCGCCTATCCGCGACTGGACTTCACGGCACGGCTCGACTGGTGGCGCCGGCGCTGGCGCGACGAGCTGGCGCCGACCACGATGATCAGCATCGCGGAATCGGCCGGGCAGATGGTCGGCTTCGTGACCGTCGACCCGCGCACCCGCTATCTCGATCAGATCGTGGTGGCCCCGGAGGCCTGGGGCTCGCAGACCGCCGGCGCGCTGCTGGCCGAAGCCAAGCGCCTCTCGCCCGCAGGCCTCGATCTTGCGGTCAATGCGGACAATGGGCGCGCCATCCGGTTCTACGAAAAGCAGGGATTCGTCGTGACCGGCGCCGCGGTCAATCCGCGCTCGGGCGCGCCAGTTCACAAGATGGCTTGGCGGCCATGATCGCCGGGATCATGTGCTCTGGAATTGCAGCTTGGCCAGCCTGGCATAGAGGCCGCCGCCAGCGGCGAGCCGCTCATGGGTGCCCTCCTCGACGATCCGGCCCGCCTCCATCACCAGGATCCGGTCGCAGGACTGCACGGTCGCCAGCCGGTGCGCGATGACCAGCGTGGTGCGCTCCTGCATCAGGTGCTCGAGCGCGGCCTTGACCAGCGTCTCGCTCTCGGCATCGAGCGAGGAGGTCGCCTCGTCGAGCAGCAAGAGCGGGGCGTCGCGCAGGATGGCGCGCGCGATCGCGATGCGCTGGCGCTGGCCGCCCGAAAGGGTCACGCCGCGCTCGCCGACCGGCGTCTCGAAGCCCTGCGGCAAGCGGTGGATGAACTCGGAGGCGAGCGCAAGGTCGGCCGCCTTCGCCACCTCGGCATCGCTGGCCTGCGGGCGCCCGAACCGGATGTTCTCGCCGATCGAGCCGCCGAACACGACCGGATCTTGCGGCACCAACGCAATCCTTTGACGCAATGCAAACGGATCGGCGTCGGTGAGCGGCACGCCATCGAACGTGACGATGCCGGAGGCAGGATCGTAAAACCTCAGCAGCAGGTGGAAGATCGTGCTCTTGCCGGCGCCCGAGGGGCCGACGAGCGCGACCTTCTCTCCGGGCCGCACCCGAAACGAGATGCCGCCGAGGACGCGCACGTCCGGGCGCGCCGGATAGGAAAAACCGACGGACTCGAACGCCACCTCGCCGCGCGCGGGTGTCGGCAGCGCGACCGGCTGCGCCGGCCGCTCGATGGCCGGCTTGATCGCCAGGATCTCGAACAAACGCTCGGCGGCCCCCGAGGCCGCCGCGACCTCGCCGCCGACCTGGGACAGCTCACCCAGACCACCGGCCGCGAGCACGGCGAACAGCAGGAATTGCGATAGCCGGCCCGGCGTGATCACGCCCGTCAGCACGTCCTGGGCGCCGACCCACAGCACCACCACCACGCTCGCGAACACCAGGAAGATCGCGATGGCGGTGAGAATCGCGCGCGAGCGCGTCGACAGGACGGCGGCCTGAAAGGCGCGCTCGACGGAGTCGCGAAACCGAGCGATCGCCAGCGCCTCGTTGGTGAAGGCCTGCAGGATGCGCACCGCGCTGATCAGCTCGGACACATAGGCGGAGGCATCCGCCAGCGCGTCCTGCGCCAGGCGCGAGCGTTGGCGCACGGCGCGCCCGAATCCGTAGAGCGGCAGCACGATGAGCGGAATGGCGGCGAGCACGAAGGCGGAGAGCCGCGGGCTCGTCACCACCATCATGATGGACGCCCCGAGAAACAGCACCAGGTTGCGCAGCGCGACCGAAACCGAGGAGCCGACCGCGGCTTTGATCTGGGTGGTGTCGGCGGTCAGCCGCGACACCATCTCGCCGGTCTTGGCCTCGTCGAAGAAGGCGGACGAGAGCGAAGTGAGGTGGCCGAAGACTTCGCTGCGCAGATCGGCGACGATGCGCTCGCCGAGCGTGGTGACGAGATAGAACCGCATGGCGCTGGCAAGCGCGAGAATGGCCACGACGCCAATCATGACGGAGAAATAGCTGTTGATCAGGTTGGCGCCTTCGCTCGTGAAACCGAAGTCGATCATGCGCCGCACCGCGATCGGCACCGCCAAGGTGGCCACCGCCGCCAGCACGAGAGCGCAAACCGCCGCACCGGCACGCCCGCGATAGCGCCAGACATAGGGCCCCAGCGACATCAGCGGCCGCAGCTTCGCCTTGCGGGCCGGCGATGCCGCCGCGGCCAGCGGGCCCTCCGGGGGTGGCGCGACGGCTTGCGGCGGCAGCGCCGCGGATCTCTCGACCATATTCATGGGAAGCGATTCATCTTCATGGGGCGCACTTCATGGGACACAGAACCTCCCGATCCGGTCTTGTTGCCGGTCGATATTGTTGGGCCCGGATCGGCAGGCTCGACGATGCGAGCCCTCTGGCCTTGTGGGGCAGGACCCTGTGGGGCAGGACCCTGTGGGGCATGACAATGCCCGCTCGGCCCAGCCGTGGCAATCGCGGCCGCGCCTTGTTTCCCGCGCCGGCCTGCGGTATAGAGCCGCCACTTCTCAGCAATCAACCAGAACCTCATTGCCGGCCATGCCGCGCGGGACGATAGAACCATGAAACCCGATACCCATCCCGACTATCATAGCGTGAAGGTGGTGATGACCGACGGCACCGAGTTCACCACCCGGACCACCTGGGGCAAGCCGGGCGACACGCTGCGCCTCGACATCGACCCGAAATCGCATCCGGCCTGGACCGGCGGGTCCCAGCAATTGCTCGATCGCGGCGGCCGGTTGTCGCGGTTCCAGAAGAAGTTCTCGGGCTTCCTCAAGAAGGAATAGGGCGCCTCGCGGCCGGGGGGCGGTCGATCAGATATCGTCCGTCCCGAACGCGGCCTTGAGCAGTCCGAGCTGCCGTTCCACCGGATTGCCGCGGTTGGTGACGGTGAAGTCCGGTCTTGCATGCATGGTCGCATCGAGACGCCGGATATCGGCCTGCAGCGCTTTGGAACGCGCGATCAAACCGCGCAGGTGCTCGGGCAGGAGGTTCATGCTGTCCTCGCTGCCGGCCTCGCCGGCGGCGAGCTTGACCTTGGTCTTTTCCTTGTTGGCCTGGGCGAGCGACATCTCGCCTTCCTTGACGGCCCGATGCAGCAGCAGCCATGACGCCAGCTGCATGAGACGTGTCGTCAGCCGCATGCTCTCGGTCGCGTAGGCGAGCGCCGCCATCCGCTCGAGCTTCTTGGATTCCTTGCGGCCGGGCCCGTCGAGATAGCTCGCCGTTTCCTCGACCAGCGCCATTCCGTCACGGAACAGATCTGCAAAGACCTGCGAATTCGCAAGCCTCTCGCCGAAGGAGACGGGTTGCGCCTCGTTGACCAACTGCTCGGACATTTCAACGCCTCACGCTATTACGCAACTGGCAGTTTCTTCATGATGCGCCAGCCACCCGCCTGGCAGACGCAGCATTGCGCGGCTTGAGCCCCGATGTCCAGCACCCGCGCAATGAAGATTCAGACATAGTTGCCGGCCGGCCACGCTCGCGCCCTGAGCGCCGCCGGTTACCGGCCGATGGCGGCGCACGCCGAGGGCACGCCAACTGTACGTGCCGCGATCACACTACGAGCAAGATCAATGCCTTGCGGCATTCCGCGGCACCGCAATGAGGTTTGTTCAAGCCGGTGCGACGACGCCGCTACGACCGCCACCCGCCGGCCTTGATCGGCGCTGGCGTGACGGATCTCGGCGCGCGTTTGAGACCGGCCTGAGATGGCCCGAGACAGGACGGCGGAAAAAAAGGAGCCGCCGTTTCCGGCGGCTCAAAGGTTAACAGGGAGGCGTCAAACAGAGTGGACAGGAGCCACTCGATGTCCAGAAGTATGGACAACATGACTAATGCTCGAGAAAGCTTAACAAGCTGTTAAGATATTCGGGAATTTTGCGCGCCGCCCGGCAGCCGGCGATTTACCCCGTTCGGGCGCTCGGTTTGTGCTTATTTCTTGAACAGCTGGTCCGCGGTCTGACGCGACGCCTGCTTGCCCTTCCGGTTGGCCTCGAGCCGGGCGATCTCGCCCTGCAGCAAGACGATACGCTCGTCGAGCTCCTTGACCGAAAGCAATGAAAGATCCTGCCCGATCTCGTGGGAGATCTTCTTTTTGGGCCGGTCGTCGTCGTCAATCGCTGCCATTGCGGGCTCCGGGACGGCAAGCATAACGGCCGGGTCCGCGGTTGTCACACGATCTCGGTTGTCACGTGGGGTGCCGACCACTAAAAAAGCCGGCTGCCACCAAGCATTTACAGATGGAGCACCATGAGCCCAGTTCCGATCCGGATGACCGCCATCGTGATCCACGCGCCCGGCGGGCCCGACATGCTGGTACCCGAGGAACGGCCGGTGCCGCCGCTGGGCGAGCATGAGGTGCTGGTGAAGGTCGCGGCCGCCGGCGTCAACCGGCCGGACGTCATGCAGCGCAAAGGCCTCTATCCGCCCCCGCCCGGCGCCACCGACATTCCGGGCCTCGAGATCGCCGGCGAGGTGGTGGCGCTCGGCCCCAAGGTCGAGCGCTGGAAGATCGGCGATAAGGTGATGGGGCTGGTGGTGGGAGGCGGCTATGCGCAATTCTGTCCGCTCCACGAACGACACGCTCTGCCGATCCCGGCAACGCTGTCGCTGATCGAGGCGGCCGCGCTCCCGGAGACCACATTCACGGTCTGGCACAACGTGTTCGAGCGTGGCGCCCTCAAGGCGGGCGAGACGCTGCTCGTGCATGGCGGCTCATCGGGCATCGGCACCATCTCCATTCAGCTCGCCAAAGCCACGGGGGCGCGGGTGATCACCACCGCCGGCACGGAGGAGAAATGCGAAGCTTGCCGCCGCCTCGGCGCCGACGTCGCCGTTAACTACAAGGAGGAAGACTTCGTGGCCGCCACCAAGGCGGCGACCCAAGGGCGCGGCGCCGATGTTATTCTCGACATGGTGGGAGGCGATTACATCGAGCGCAACTACGAGGCCGCCGCGGTCGAGGGACGCGTGGTGCAGATCGCCTTTGCGGGCAGCCCGAAGGCCACGGTCGATTTCCGCCGCATCATGCTCAAGCGCCTGACCCATACCGGCTCCACGCTGCGCGCCCGTTCGGTCGAGGACAAGGCCGCGATCGCGCGCGCGGTCGAGCAACACGCGCTGCCGCTGATCGCCGCCGGCCGCGTGAAGCCCGTCATCGACAGCACATTTGCGCTCAAGGAGGCGGCACTGGCGCATGCCCGGATGGAATCGAGCGTTCATATCGGCAAGATCGTGCTGATCCTGTGAACCGCGCCGGCATTCATGGACGGCTTGCGCACGCGACCGGCCACTTGGCCGCGGGCCGCGAAGACACGCGCCGCGAAGGCGCGGGCCGCGAAATAGACGTAATGTTGGATAGCAGTAACCTGACGATTGCCCGCGTGTCGGCGCCGATGCGCCGCGCGGGCAAATTTGGCTGTTCGCTTGTCGGCTGTGCGCTTGTCGGCCGTGCGCTTGCCTGCCGCCGGGGCTGGGCTCCCGCGTTTCGTGCGCGTGTATTTGGAGATCGTGGCTTGTGCTTCGTCCGCGCCGCCGCTCGGCTGGCGATCGTCACGATCATGACGATCGTCACCATTGTTCTGGCGGGCGCCTCATCTGCCCGCGCGGTCGAGGCGGTCAACGTGCCGCAGGATGCGGCTGCCCTTGATCTGACCGCCGCGGTCGAGCGCCATCGCACCGATACCGATCGGCTCCTGGTCTCGGCCGCGCCGGGTCCGGACGGCATCGTGCAGCGCATGGACGTGCGCGCGCGCGAGGGCAACACCAATTGGGCGGTGTTTGCGCTCACCAATACCGGCAACGAGCAGCTCGAGCGCCTGATCGTCGTTCCACATTATCGCATGGTGGGCTCGGGCCTGCTTTGGCCCGACCTCGGCCTCTCTCGCATCGTGAGCATCACCAGCAGCGGCGATCGTCCCGATCGCCAGGACAGCGCGACCGCGGATATCTTTCGCATCACGCTCGATCCCGGCAGCGTCATGACCTACGTGATGGAGCTGCGCACCGACAAGCTGACCCAGCTCTATCTCTGGGAGCCCGACGCCTACAAGGACAAGATCAACAGCATCACCTTGTTCTACGGCATCGTGATCGGCATCGCCGGGTTGCTGGCGCTCTTCCTCACCATCCTGTTCGTGGTCAAGGGCAGCGTGATGTTTCCCGCGGCCGCCGCGCTCGGCTGGGCGGTGCTGGTCTATATCGGCATCGATTTCGGCTTCTGGGGCAAGGTCTTCGAAATTTCGGCGGACGCCGAACGGGTCTGGCGGGCGGCCGGCGAAGCCATTCTGGCCGCCACGCTGCTGGTGTTCCTGTTCGCCTATCTCAACCTCAATCGTTGGCACGTGCGCTATTCGCACATCACGCTCGGCTGGCTCGCCTTCCTGGGCGCGCTGGTGGCGGTCGCGTTGTTTGATCCGGCGATCGCGTCGGGGATCGCGCGCCTGTCGCTGCTGGCGGTCGCGGTGCTCGGCTTCGGGCTCGTGGTCTATCTTTCGTTCCACGGCTACGATCGCGCGGTCCTGCTCATTCCTACTTGGCTCCTGCTGGTGGTGTGGGTGATCGCGGCCGGTTTCGCGGTGACCGGGGTGCTGACCAACGACATCGTGGGCCCGGCGCTGCTGGGCGGCCTCGTCCTGATCGTCATGCTGATCGGTTTCACGGTGATGCAGCATGCCTTCGCGGGCGGGATCACCCACGGCATCGTCACCGACATGGAGCGTCGGGCGCTCGCGCTCACCGGCTCCGGCGACATGATCTGGGACTGGGACGTCTCCTCCGACAAGGTGTTCACCAGCCCGGAAACCGAGGCCCTGCTCGGGCTCAAGCGCGGCACCCTGGAAGGTTCCGCCGCGCGCTGGCTCGAGATTTTGCATCCGCTCGATCGCGATCGCTTCCGCGCCGCGCTCGACAGCGTGCTGGAGCAGCGCCGCGGCCGGCTCACGCAGGACTTCCGCCTGCGCGCCCCCGACGGCCACTATCTCTGGTTCGCTTTGAAGGCGCGCCCGGTCGTGGGATCGGACGGCGAGGTGGTGCGCATCGTCGGCACGCTCACCGACGTCACCGAGTTCAAGAACGCGGAAGAGCGCCTGCTGCACGACGCCGTCCACGACAATCTGACCGGATTGCCCAATCGCGAGCTGTTCATCGATCGGCTCGAAGGCGTGCTCGCCTTCGCCAAGGCCGATGCCACGATCCGCCTGACCGTGGTTGTGGTCGATCTCGATCGCTTCAAGCAGGTCAACGATTCGGTCGGCATCGCGGTCGGCGACTCGATCCTGCTGACGCTCGCCCGCCGGCTGGGACGGCTCTTGAAGCCGCAGGATACGCTGGCGCGGCTTTCCGGCGACCAGTTCGCGCTCATCATCATGTCGGAAAAGGAGTCCGACCGCATCATCGCCTTCGTGGAGACGCTGCGCCGCGCGCTGCGCGCGCCGATCACCTTCAACGATCGCGAAATTTTCGTCACCGCCTCCATGGGTATAGCGCTCGGCGACGGGCAGCCGAATCGAACCGAGGAGGTGCTCAAGGACGCCGAGCTCGCGATGTACCATGCCAAGCGCATCGGCGGCGACCGCATCGAGGTGTTCAAGCCGTCGATGCGCGCGCGCAAGAGTGACCGGCTGACGCTGGAATCGGAGCTGCGCCGCGCGCTCGAACGCGACGAGATCTCGATCCTATATCAGCCGATCATCCGGCTGGAGGACCGCTCGGTCGCGGGATTCGAGGCGCTGGCGCGCTGGGACCACCCCAAGATGGGCCGGATGTCGCCGTCCGAGTTCATCGCGATCGCGGAGGAGATCGGACTGATCGTCGACCTCGGCCTATTCGTGCTCGAGCGCACCGCCCGCCAGCTCGGCATCTGGCAACGCGCCCAGCGCCATCGCGAGCCGATCTTCGCCAGCGTCAACGTATCGTCGCGTCAATTGCTGCGGCAGGACCTCATCCACGATTTGCGCACCGTCATCGCGCGCTCGGGGCTGGCGCGCGGCACCCTCAAGCTTGAGCTCACCGAATCGTTGGTGATGGAGAATCCGGAACATGCGGCCCAGATGCTGCATCGCATCCGCGAGCTCGGCGCCGGCCTCGCTCTCGACGATTTCGGCACCGGACATTCCTCGCTCGCCTATTTGCAACGCTTTCCGTTCGACACGATCAAGATCGACCAGTCGTTCGTGCGCGCCAGCAACAAGGGAACGCGGCCGGTGATCCTACGCTCGATCATCGCGCTGGCGCATGATCTCGGCATGGAGGTCGTGGCGGAAGGCGCCGAATCCGATTCGGACGCCGTCGAGCTCTATCAGCTCGGCTGCGAATATGCGCAGGGATTCGTTTTCGGCGAGCCGATGAGCGCGGAAGACGCCAAGACGCTGCTGCAGTCCGACCGGCTCGAGATGGCGAGATAGATTAAGGAGCACCCGGCGAAGCCGGAAGGTCAGGCGTGGCCGGCCTCGCTCGAGAGCATGCCGACCTCGATGCCGATCTTCTTCAGGGCCAGCGCGTATTTGCCCTGGGTATCGGTCCCGAAGATGAGCTCGCGATCGGCCGCGCAGTGCAGCCAGCCGTTCTGGTGAATCTCGGTCTCGAGCTGGCCCGGCGCCCAACCCGCATAGCCGAGCGCGAGCACCGCGCTAGCCGGCCCGTCGCCGCGGGCGATGGCTTTGAGGATGTCGAGGGTGGCGGTCAGACAGATGCCCTCGTCGATCGGCAGGGTCGAGTTCTCGATGAAAAAGTCGGCACTGTGGAGCACGAAGCCGCGCTGGGTATCGACCGGACCGCCCTTGAGGACTTTCACTCCGCCGGCCTGCTCGGGAAGCTGAATCAGATCCGCCGCCGGCAGGACCTCGAGCTGCACCAGAAGATCGGAGAAGCTGATATGGGCCGCCGGCTGGTTGACGATGATGCCCATGGCGCCGTCGGCCGAATGCGCGCACATATAGATCACCGCGCGGGCGAACCGCTCGTCTCCCATCGACGGCATCGCGATCAACATCTGGCCATCGAGAAAGCCGCGCTTGACGGCCTTGCTCGACGCTTTCGATTTGCCGGGCACCGTGGCGCGCGAATCTGCGGCGCGCGGCAGCGGATCCGACCCCGGCGCCGCCGGGTTGTCCTGACCGCTGCCCTCGCCGCTGTCCGCTTGACCGGTGGTGGCGCTTTTGCGACCGATTTTCATGCCGAAATGCTACCCCATTGACTGGAATTTGCAAATGTGGCGCAACTGCAAATGTGGCGTAGCGCAAAAAGTTCATCCGGTTTGCATCACAATTCGTCACAGGGGGCGATTTGAGATGCGGTATATGTCTTTTTCATGCGCCTCGCCGGCGTGCTGGCGCGCCGCCCCGCACGGTGCCCTCGACAGTGGCGGCCAAGACGAGGCGTGCGCCTTCACAATGAATTCAGTGGCGGCCGAAACGTTTCACATCTACATCCCATTGTCATGACGGTGCGCAGATTGCGGCCGCGGCCGGCCGCGGCGATGTTGTTGGTGCTCGGCGCCGTTGGGGTGCACGCGGGCGGCGCGCGCGCGGCGGACGATGCCTCGCCGTGGGACGGTGACGTCCGCAGCACCGCGCGGCTGATCGCGGGAACGCAGCCCTCCGGCCAAGCCGCACCGCTTCGTGCCGGGATCGAGATCAGGCTCAAGCAAGGGTGGCACACCTATTGGCGCTATCCGGGCGATGCCGGCGTTCCGCCGCATTTCGATTTCGCCGGATCGCAAAACCTCAAGGACATCGAGGTGCTGTGGCCGGCGCCACGCCGGCTGCCGGAAGCCGGCCTCGACACCATCGGGTATGACCGCGACGTGATTCTGCCGCTGCGCGTGACGCCGCAGGACCCGGCCAAACCCGTTACCCTGCAAGTGAAGCTCGATTACGCGATCTGCGAGAAGCTGTGCGTGCCGGCACAGACCAGGGCCGGCCTCGCCCTGGCGGGCGGTCCGAGCACGCAGGATGCCCGGCTTGCGGGTGCCGAGGCCCGCGTCCCCCGCAAGGTGGCACTGGGGGCCGGACAGACGCTCGCGGTCCGCGCGGTCCGGCGCCAGGAAGGCGGCGACCGGCCCCGCCTCCTGATCGACGTGGCGGCGCCCTCTGGCGCGGCGGTCGATCTGTTCGCCGAGGGACCGACGGACCAGTGGGCGCTGCCGCTGCCGGTCGCCGTCGATGGCGGCCCGAGCGGGTCAAAGCGCTTTATGCTCGAGCTCGACGGCGCGCCGCCCGGCGGCAAATATGAAGGTGCCCGCCTCAACCTCACGGCCGTCGCCGACGGGGATGCGATCGAGGTCCCGGTCCCGCTCGACTGATCGGCCCGGCCGGCGGCCGCCGTCCAGCATATTTTCGGCGTCGCGTTTTCGGCGCCGAAAACCGGTTTCCACTTCCGCTCGAAATGCCCTGGAGCGGTTTCACAGTTGCTGGAAACAGAAACCGCGCTGGCATTTTTGCGTGGTCGCATTTTCGGACGGAAAACCGGATTCCACTTTTCCTGAAAATGCTCTAATTTGGGCGCCGGTTGCCCGCAGGGTTCCCGCGGCGCGGCCATATTCCCCGAAAAATGCGAAAAAGGACCAGAGTCATGCCCATCAAGGTCGGCGATCATCTCCCCAACGCCAAATTCAGAGTCGGAACCCCGGAGGGCCCGGCCTGGAAGACCACCGACGAAATATTCAAGGGCAAGAAGGTTGCGCTGTTCGCCGTGCCGGGCGCCTTCACCGGCACCTGCCACAAGATGCATGTGCCCTCGATCCTGCAGAGCGCCGACGCCATCAAGGCCAAGGGCGTCGATACGATCGCGGTCACCAGCGTCAATGACGTGTTCGTGATGGATGCCTGGAAGAAGGCGACCGCGGCCGACAAGGTCGAGTTCCTGGCCGATGGCAACGGCGAGTTCGCCAAGGCCATCGACCTGTCGTTTGACGGCTCAGGCAACGGGCTCGGCACGCGCTCGAAGCGCTATTCCATGCTGGTCGAGGATGGCGTGGTGAAGAAGCTCAATATCGAGGAATCGCCCGGCAAGGTCGAGGTCTCCGGCGGCGACGCGCTCCTCAAGCAGCTGTGAGCTGACGGCTCCTCGGATCGTCCGCCGCGGCGGACGATCCGACGCCGTGGGCCAGAATTCTTGCATGGTCGCATTTTCAGACGGAAACCCGGATACCACCTGCACCGGAGCTTATCATCGGGCCGGCCTTCGGCCGGACCCGGTGGCGAGGGCACGCTTTTCCTGAAAATGCTCTTGCGCTCGCGGCTTTCAGACCGGCGGCTTTTCGGAAAGCGCCCCGAGCGCGCCCGAGCGCACGGCGGCTATTCCCTCACGGGCGAGCACATCCGCGCGCTCGTTCATGGGATCGCCGGCATGGCCCTTCACCCAGTGCCAGCGCACCCGGTGCTTGCCCAACGCCATCTCGAGCCGCTGCCACAGGTCCACGTTCTTGACCGGCTTCTTGTCGGCGGTGCGCCAGCCATTGCGCTTCCATTGATTGATCCAGGTCATGATGCCGTTGCGCAGATATTGACTGTCGGTGTGCAGATCGACCAGGCAGGGTCGCTTGAGCGCTTCGAAGGCCGCGATCGCGGCCATCAGCTCCATGCGGTTGTTGGTGGTGTGGGGCTCGCCGCCCCTGAGCTCCTTGACGCGATCCCCGAAGGCCAGGATCGCGCCCCAACCGCCCGGCCCGGGATTGCCCGAGCAGGCCCCATCGGTATGAATGACGACGTGCGGTTCGCTCACGCTCGCCTGCCTGTTTGTTTCATTCGTCGATCCCATAGTCGCGCACGCTGGTGACGGCCTGGTGGAAGCGCAGCTTGCGAAAATATTCCAGCGGGTCCTTGCGCCGCACCAGCGCGGCGCCGCGCTCATCGAACCAATCGACCAGACGGGTCAGCAGAAACCGCAGCGCCGCCCCACGCGCCAGCATGGGGAGCGCCTGCCGCTCGGCGGGCGAGAGCGTGCGCACCGCCCCATAGGACTGCAGCAGGCTCCTGCCCTTGGTCACGTTGTAGGAATGATCGGGCTCGAAGCACCAGGCGTTGAGGCAGATGGCAAGATCATAGGCGAGCGCGTCGGTGCAGGCGAAATAGAAGTCGATCAGGCCCGAGAGCTTGTCGCCGAGGAAGAAGACGTTGTCGGGAAACAGGTCGGCATGGATCACACCCTGCGGCAGATCGCGGGGCCAGGCCGCTTCGAGCTGCTCGAGCTCGGCCGCCAGCACGGCGGATAATCCCGGCCGCACGCCGTCGCAGCGCGCCGCCACCGTGTCGTAGAGCGGCCGCCAGCCGTCGACCGACAGCGTATTGGCGCGCTTGCCCGAAAAATCGGCGCCGGCGCGATGGAGGCGGGCGAGCGCCTCACCGAGCGCCCCGCAATGGCCGGCCGCCGGCCGGCGCAGCCACATGCCGTCCAGGAAGGTGATGATGGCGGCCGGTTTGCCGGCGACGGTGCCCAGCACGACCCCGTCCCGGTTCCTGACCGGCTGCGGGCAGGTGATGCCCCGGCTGGCCAGATGCTCCATGAGGCCCAAGAAGAATGGCAGGTCGGCCGCCGCTACGCGCTTCTCGTAGAGGGTGAGGATGAAGTTGCCCCGGTCGGTGTGCACCAGGAAATTGGAGTTCTCGACCCCTTCGGCGATACCCTTATAGGCGAGCAGCTCGCCGATATCATAGCCGGCCAGGAAGGCCTCGAGCTCCTCCGTGGCAACATCGGTATAGACCGCCATCTTGCACTCCGATCGAGCCGGCCGGCTATCGGGGGCGGCGCCTCCCGTCAAGGGAAAACACACAAGCCATTGGACATGGCGATCCGGCATGCCTATATTCCGACCACTTTCCGGTCATCGCTGATGACTTTAGGGGCTTCGCTTCCGACAGGGGCGAGCGGAGCACAGAGGAGATTTTGCCATGGCCCATCCCCCGCTGATGCCGAAAGCAACGGCCGTCTGGCTGGTCGAGAACACCGCCCTGTCGTTCGAGCAAGTGGCCGATTTCTGCAAGCTGCACCCGCTCGAGGTGAAGGCCATCGCGGATGGCGATGCGGCGCAGGGGATCAAGGGCCTCGACCCGGTCCTCACCGGCCAATTGACCCGGGAGGAGATCGACAAGGGGGAGGCGGACCCCAGCCACAAGCTGCAAATCCTGGATTCCAAGGTGCGCCCGCCCGAGTCCTCGCGCAAGAAGGGCCCGCGCTACACGCCGGTCTCGCGCCGCCAGGACCGGCCCAATGCCATCTTGTGGCTGGTGCGCAACCATCCGGAATTGAAGGACAGCCAGATCATGCGGCTGGTCGGCACCACCAAGTCGACCATCCAGGCGATCCGCGAGCGCACCCATTGGAACGCACAGAACCTGCAGCCGCTCGATCCGGTGACGCTTGGGCTCTGCTCGCAGATCGACCTCGACCTGGAGGTGCACCGCGCCGCCAAGGAGAAGCCGGTCGACATCGAGGCCCAGGGCGCCACCCTGCTGCCGGCCTCGGAGACCACGGCGGCGCGCCACCAGCCGGAGCCGGAGGAGAAGAGGCCGGGCGCGGAGCTCAATGTCGATGCGGTGTTCGCCAAGCTCAAGCAGATCGGCGGCAAGAGCGAGTAGTACGGCGGGGCCGCGCAGGATCGTCAGCCCGCAATCCCTTTGCCCTTCAGCGCCGCCCCGATCTCGGTCAGGATCGCCGGATCGTCGATGGTGGCCGGCATGGTCCACGGATCGCCGTCGGCGATCTTCTTGATGGTGCCGCGGAGGATCTTGCCGGATCGCGTCTTCGGCAGCCGCGCCACCGTGATGGCGATCTTGAACGCCGCCACTGGACCGATCTTCTCGCGCACCAGCGCGACCAGCTCGCGCTCGACCCGGTCGGGCGGCCGCGTCACGCCCGATTTGAGCACCACGAAACCGCACGGCACCTCGCCCTTCAATTCGTCCTTGATGCCGACCACGGCGCATTCAGCCACGTCCTGATGCGCGGCCAGCACCTCCTCCAGGACGCCGGTCGAGAGCCGATGGCCGGCCACGTTGATGATGTCGTCGGTGCGGCCCATCACGTAGAGGTAGCCGTCCGGATCCAGAAAGCCCGCATCCGCGGTTTTGTAGTAGCCCGGGAAATCCGTGAGGTAGCTCGCACGGAAGCGCGCGTCCTGCTGCCACAGGGTCGGCAGGCTCGACGGCGGCAGCGGCAGCTTGACAACGATCGAGCCCATCGTGTTGGCGGGGACTTCGTGGCAACCCTCATCGACGATGCGCACGTCGTAGCCCGGCATCGGCACGCTCGGCGAGCCGTGCTTGACCGGCAGGAGGCCGAGCCCGACCGGATTGCCGGCGATCGCCCAGCCGGTCTCGGTCTGCCACCAGTGATCGACCACCGGCACCTTCAGCAGCTTCTCGGCCCAGATCACGGTATCGGGATCCGCGCGCTCGCCGGCCAGGAACAGGCTGCGCAGTTTGGTGAGGTCGTAGGCTGCGATCAGCTTGCCGTGCGGGTCCGCCTTCTTGATGGCGCGGAACGCGGTCGGGGCGGTGAACAGGGCCGCCACGCGGTGCTCGGAAACCACCCGCCAGAAGGCGCCGGCGTCGGGCGTGCCGACCGGCTTGCCCTCATAGAGGACCGTGGTGCAGCCGTGCAGCAGCGGCCCGTAGACGATGTAGCTGTGGCCCACCACCCAGCCGACATCGGACGCCGCCCAAAAGGTCTCGCCCGGCTCGATGCCGTAGAGATTGCGCATCGACCATTTGAGCGCGACCATGTGGCCGCCGTTGTCGCGCACCACGCCCTTGGGCCGCCCGGTCGTGCCCGAGGTGTAGAGGATGTAGAGCGGATCGGTGGCGGCGAGCGGCACGCAATCCCATACCGACTTGGCGAACACGATCGCCTCATCGCGCAGCGCCGCCCAATCGTGGTCGCGGCCGGCCACCAGCGCGGCCTGCGCCTGCGGCCGCTGCAGGATGAGGCAGGCGTCCGGCTTGAATTTCGCGAGCCCGAGCGCCTCGTCGAGCAGCGGCTTGTAGGGAACCAGACGCCCGGGCTCAAGCCCGCAGCTCGCGGCTAGGATGACCTTCGGCCTGGCATCGTCGATGCGGGTCGCGAGCTCGCTCGCCGCGAAGCCGCCGAACACGACCGAATGCACCGCCCCGATGCGGGCACAGCTGAGCATGGCGATCACCGCCTCGGGCACCATCGGCATGTAGAGGATGACGCGGTCGCCCTGCCGGACCCCGAGATCGCGCAGGACGGCGGCCAGCACCTGCACCTCGGTGAGCAGCCGGTCGTAGGTGATGGTGCGCTTGGTGCCCGCAAGCGGCGAATCGTAGATGATGGCCGCCTGACTGCCGCGCCCGTCATGGACATGGCGGTCGACCGCATTCCAGCAGGTATTGCAGACCGCGCCCGTGAACCAGCGCCCGTAGACCCCGGCCTGCGGATCGAACACCTGGCGGGCCGGCTCGATCCAATCGATGTCGCGCGCGGCTTCCGCCCAGAAGCCCTGCGGGTCGCGCCGCCAGCGCGCGTAGGTTTCGCGGTAGCGGCTGGTGTGCGCTTCCATTGCGGGCTCCCGGTCCGTCGCACCGAGACTGTGATCCGCCCGGCGACTTTTGCAAGCAGCGGCCATGCGCAATTACGACTGGCGCGGGCGGCGCGGCGGCGCTTTGATCTGGCGCAAGTCCGCCGGCGGCTGGCCGCCATCCGACCGCTCCGGTCCGCTCCCCGACATGAACGTCATCACGGATCCGCTGTTCTATCCGCTCGCCATCGTCGCGGTGACCGCGCTCGGCCTCGGCAAGGGCGGGTTTGCGGGCGTCGGGGTCATGGCGACGCCGCTGTTGGCGACCATCCTGCCGCCACTGCAGGCCGCCGCGATCCTGCTGCCGATCCTGATCGTGCAGGACCTGATCTCGATGTGGGTCTACCGGCGTGACTGGAGCGCCTGGCACCTGAAGGTGATGCTGCCGGGCGGCATCATCGGCATCGGGATCGCCTGGGCGCTGGCCACCCAGGTGTCGGATGCCTTCGTGCGGCTGGTGATCGGGCTCATCGGCGTGTCGTTCGCGCTCAATGCCTGGTTCGGCCGCCGCAGCGCGGAGCCCAAAAAGCCGGACGTGGCGGGCGGCGTTTTCTGGGGCGTGGTGGCGGGCTTCACCTCGACGCTGTCGCAGGCCGGCGGTCCGCCGTTTCAGGTCTATGTGCTGCCCCAGCGGCTGCCCAAGCTTACCCTGGTCGGCACCTACACGATCTATTTCGCGGCCCTCAACCTGCTCAAGATCGGTCCCTATTTTGCGCTCGGCCAGTTCTCGACCGCAAATTTCGCCAGCTCGTTGCTGTTGCTGCCGGTGGCGATCGCCGCCAACTTCCTCGGCATCTGGCTGGTGCGCCGCACCCCCACCGGTTTGTTCTACCAGATCGCCTATGTGTTGGTGTTCCTGATCTCGCTCGAGCTGATCCGCAGCGGCACGATGACGCTCATCAGGAGTTGAACAACAAATCCGCCATGACGACCGATGACGATCTTGGTGCATCAATAACCGACGAGCAACGATTGGCTTGGTTCGAGGCGCAGGCCGAAGCGGCCTACGACAAGATGTACGATGCCTCGAGCAGCGCCGAGGCGGGGGCACGCTACAGCGACGCCAAGGAGGCGTTGCATGATGCGATCGGTCTGGCGCGGCGCCTCGGCCAAACCGCGGTCGCGACCCGGCTCGAGGCGAGGCTTGACCACATCAAGGCGGTGTTCCGCTCGCAGTTTGGTTGAACGCCGTCATTCGTTGCCGAGGCTCGCCGCGAACCACCGCTTGACCGGCGGCAGCCGGTCGATGGCCCGGAACGCGACACGGGACACGATGCGCCCCACGGCATTGTCGGTCGTGGTCTGCTCCATGGCGCGCAGCGAGTTTCGCACCGCCTTGAAGCCGTAGTCGATCATGCCGGCCTCATAGGCGTGAATGGCATCGATGAGGGGGCGCTCGCCCCGGTCGGCGGCGGCCAGCGCGTCGCGCAGCCGGACCGCGTCCTTGAGCGCGATATTGGCGCCGATGCCGCGATAGGGCGTCATGGAATGGATGGCATCGCCGATCAGCGTGATGCGCCGTGTCGGCCACGGCGCGACCGGCCGCGAGGTGCGCATCGCGATCGCATTGATGGTGCCGGCGTCCGCCAGCCGCACGAGCGTCTTGAAGCGTTCGTCCCACGCGGCCATTGCGCACAGCGCGACCGCGCGCAACGGCTCGCCCTGCTTCTCCTCGGCTGCGCCGTTCAGCCCGAATTTCTGCCGCTGCGCCCCCAGGGCCCACATGAGGTAGCTGCGCCGATTGTCGAGATGCTCGCCAATGGCCGCGCCAGAGATGCCATCGTGGCCGATGCCGTCGGCGGCAAGGGAATCCATCGCGGCGCCGTCGATCTCCTGAAGGGCGACGAATAGGCTGTAGCCGCCTTTGGCTGATACCAGCGCCAGCCCGTCGAGCAGCTCCGGCGCGATGCGATCGCGGTTTCCGGCATCGAGAAACACCTTGCCGGCGATGCCGACGACGCCCGTGTCGATGCGCTCGGCCTGAGGCAGGAATTGGCGCCGCACCCGCGAGCCACCGCCGTCGGCCGCCACCAGGACATCGCCCGCCGCCGACGTGCCATCCTCGAAGTGCGCGATGACGCGCCCGCCCTGCTCCTCGTAACGCATGAAGGTCTTGCCGAAATGCACGATCTCCTCGATGCCGGACAGCAGGACCTGCCGCAAGGTGATTCGGCTGACAGAGCGATGCTTGCCGATCGCGTCGGGCTGAGGCACGAGGTCGCCGCCGACCGACAGCAGCACGCCCATCCGTTCGGTCAGGAACCGGATGCCGCGGCCGGGCCGGCCGCAGGTGCGATCGAAGGCATCGAACAGCTGCCCGGGCAGGCAGGCGTGCAAGGCGCGGCTGCCGGTCGGGTTGATGTGCACCCGATAGCCTTGCACCCGATCGGCGGGGGTGCGGTCGCGCTCGTAGACCGCAACCCTGATACCGGCTTGCTTGAGTCCTTGCGCCAGCGTGAGGCCGCCGATGCCGGCGCCGATGACAATGACGTGGCCGAGCTTCGCGGCGTCGCGTGTCGTGTTTTGCTTGTTGCGGTCCGGATTCGTCATGTGGTCCTCCTCTCATCGACGGCTTGCGCGCCGTCCGCTTCGATCGCCCTGCTCTCGTGTTGCTCGGCGGCTGCAGCCTGCACGTTCCGCCACAGCTCGACCGGGCCCCAGCCGTCCTCGACGATGCGGCGCACCAGCTCGCTGACGAAGGCGAGCTCGGCCCGGATGAGCGCCAGCCGGTACTCGGCTTCGACCAGGAACAAGGGCGGAAATTTTTGGCCCGCGAGGGCGGCCGGCAAATCCTGGGTACCGGCGACCGTGGCCAGATCCTGGCCGAGGATGTCGACAAGCTGCGTCTGCAATTGCGCCGCCGTGCCGGTGAGCCGCAGCGCCCGGTCGCGCAGGAGCCCCACCGCTTCGTCCGGCGGCAGCACCGGCAGCAGGCAAAGCCCGGCTTCGAACTGCGGATATTCCTTCACCGGATCGCGCAGGAGATCGCGCATCCGGTCGCGCAAGGCGTCGTAGCCCGGCACCGTCAGCGCATAGACGGTACGTTCCGGCCGCCGGCCCGCGCGCGAGGTCTCCTTGGCGGCGATGAGGTCGCGGGCAAGCAGCAGATCGATCACGGTGTAGAGCGAGCCGTAGCGCAGCTTGATGCTGTCTTCCTTGCGCCGCTGCTTCAGGGTTGCCGCCATCTCATAGGGATGCATGGGACGCTCGAACAGAAGCGCCAGCACCGCCAGGGCGAGGGGGCTGGAGGGATGGGACGGCTGTTTTGCCATTGATAAGGCTCATGCATATATCCGGTAACGGATATACGTCAGCGGTCATGTGGCGGGAAGGGCATTAAGCTTCACGAAATAGTGAAGAAGATATATCTTTAGATGTATCCAGATTTGATCTATCTGAAGATATATCTTTAATTGGAACAAGGAGAAAAGCATGTTCGGCCGGCATTTTGGATCGTTTGGCGGGGGAAAGTGGGCGGCCCGCCATGGCTGGCGCGGCCACTTCGGACGCGGCGGACGCCACGGCATGGGAGACGACTCGGGGGGCGGTGACTTCATGCGGGCGCGGCGCATGCTGGCCCAAGGCGATCTGCGGCTGATCGCGCTGGCCTTGATCGCGCAGCAGCCGCGGCACGGCTACGAGATCATCAAGATGCTCGAGGACAAGACGGCCGGCTGGTACAGCCCGAGCCCCGGCATCGTGTATCCGACCCTGACCTATCTGGAGGAGGCCGGCTACATCACCGGGCAGGCGGAGGGCGCCAAGAAGCTCTACAGCATCACGCCCGATGGGCGCGACTATCTCGAGGAGAATCGCGATTTCGTGGACGCCGTGCTCGATCGGTTTGCGGCCGTCGGCGAGAAGATCTCGCGCATGCGCCGCCGCGAGCGGCGCGACGATGAGCGCTCAAATTCCGCACCGCCGCTGCTGCGGGCGGCGCTTGAGAACTTGCGTGACGCTGCCCTCAAGCGCCTGGCGGACGAACCTGAATCAGAGCCAAGGGTAGTCGAACTCCTGGCGCGCGCCGCAGGCGATCTGAAGCGCCTGTGACCACCCGGAATATGCAAACGTGGGGTGAGAGGCGGAGCGCCCCGCGTCATAAAGCTCAACTTCTGGCGCCCTAGCTAGCCGGGCGTCAGCCAAAACGCTCGCACACAGAAAATCGGGCGCGCCTAATGAACGCTGGTATCTTGCTGCAAGCGCACGATCTCGTCCTTCACCAGCAGCTTGCGGCGCTTAAGCTCGGCGATTCTCAGACCGTCGCTCGCAGGATGGGTTTGGGCCTCGTAGATTTCCTGCTCTAACGCCTGATGCCGTCTTTCGAGCTCCGCAAGGTGCGTTTGAATGGACATGCGAGATTTCTCCTCATGTCGAAATGTGCCTGACTCTGAAAGTCTACATCAGTCCGGGCGCAAGTCGACCCCGGTTTTCCATTGTGCGGCGCAACATGGCCGATTTGCGTTACCGGAGCCCTATCGTGGCTTGAACGCAAGGCGCCAAAGCGGGATAATTTGAAATTGGGCGCTGGTGGGGAGATGGCCGGCCTGCCCACAAACCAGCGGTGGCAATGACCCAAGAAGACGAACGCGACTTGCGGGAGCAATTGGCGCGCCTGCTGGAGGAGCACCGCGACCTCGACGCCGCCATTGCGGCCTTGCAGGAGACCCCGGGATCGGACCTGTTGCAGATTCAACGGCTGAAAAAGCGCAAGCTCTATCTGCGGGATCGCATTTCCTTCATCGACGACGAGCTCACGCCCGACATCATTGCGTGATCTCGATTGCATGATCCTGATGGCGTGATCTCGCCGGATCGCGTGGCAGCGCGGCCGCCCGCTCATTCCGGCTGGATTCCGGCCCGGTGGATGACCTCGCTCCAGCGCCGCGTCTCCTCCTTGACGAAACTCCCCATGTCAGCCGGGCTGCCGCCGGCCGGCAGCACGTTGAGTGCCTCGAACTGCTTTTTGGTGTCGGGCGCTGCGATGATGTCGTTCACCGCCTGATTGAGCTTGCCCACGATCGGGGCCGGCGTCTTGGGCGGCGCGCTCAGCGCATTCCAGGTGTCGGACACAAAGTTCGGCACCCCGGCCTCGATCATGGTTGGAATGTCGGGCAGCGATTCGAGCCGCTTGTCGGTCGCGATCGCGAGAATCCTGGCGTTCCCGCCCTGGTGCAATTTGACCGCCGACGACAGCTCCATGAAAATGAAATCGACCTGACCGGCGATGAGATCATTGAGGGCGGGCGCCGTGCCCTTGTAGGGCACATGGACCATCCTGGTGCCGGTGAGCGACATGAACAGCTCGGCGGTCAGATGCGAGGTGGTGCCGATGCCTTGCGAAGCGAAGTTCAGCTTGCCCGGATTGGCCTTGGCATAGGCGATGAATTCCGCCGCCGTCTTGGCCGGAAAATCCTTGCGCACCAGCAGCACGTTGGGGAAACGCGACATGATCACCACCGGCTCGAGCAGAGTCGGATCGAAGCTGAGCTTCTTGTAGAGCGCGACATTGGTGGTGAGCGGGGCCGGCTGCGAGGACATGAGCGTATAGCCGTCGGGCGCCGCCCCATAGACGGTCGACGCCCCGACATTGCCGCCGGCGCCGGCCTGGTTCTCGACCACGAACGACTGTCCGAGACGGCGCTGCAGCTTGTCGGCAAAAATTCGGGTCACGCTGTCGACGCCGCCGCCTGCCGGCACCGTGACGATGACCCGCACGCTGCGGCTCGGATAGCCGGCCGCGGTATCGGTCTGGGCCGAGGCCGGCCCCGCCAGCAACGCGCCGGTCGCGGCGAGCAGAAAAAGACGTCTCGACATGCGCTCCTCCTCAGGCTCGAGCGATGGATCTTGAAGCCAAAAACAGGCAGCGCTCTTTTGCCGGCAATCTAGCCCATTCAGGGCCGCGCGCGAATGTGGCAGATCGCGCCGCTAGTAGAGCATTTTCAGGAAAAGCATGCCCTCGCGAAAGCGCCTCAGGGCGTTTACGCCCGTTTTCGCGGGCTGTCGGGTGGGATCCGGTTTTCCGTCCCAGAATGCGACATCGCAGAAAATGCGAGGGCGGTTTCTGAAACCGCTCTGGGCAGCAGCGCTCGGTCGACCTCACCGGGCGGCGTTGGCGGATCGCGCCGCGGCGGCGGCGCGGCGGCTGGTCTTGCGGTTGTACATGGCGAGATCCGCCCGTTCGAGCACGCTCGCCACCGTATCGAGCGGCCACAGCATCGTGCTGCCGGCTGAGGCACCGACCGAAACGGTCGCGCCCCCATAGGGGGCCGTCATGCGGCCGACCGCGGCCTCCAACGACCGTGCCTTGGCGGAGGCATCCGCCTCCGGGAGATTCCACAACAGCACGACGAATTCATCGCCGCCGAGCCGGGCCACCAGGTCGGAGGCGCGCACCTGGCGGGTCAGCACCATGGCGACCGCCTTGAGCACCGCGTCGCCGGCCGCATGGCCGTGGCGGTCGTTGACCAACTTGAATCCGTCGAGATCGAGGTAGATCAGGACCGCGCCGGTGCCGTAGCGCTTCACATAAGCGAGCGCGCGTTTCAATTCGCGCTCGAGGCCGCGGCGATTGACCAGATCGGTGAGCGGATCGATCTCGGCCCGCGTTTCCAGCGCCGCCATGCGGCTGCGGGCGGCGGCAAGCTCGAGCTCGAGGCGATTGACCTCTTCGGCAAGGCGCATCGCCACCGAACGCGCCGGCCGTCGCGGCGGCTCGACCGGCTCGCTCGCCGGCCGCGCCCGCTTCCGATCCGCGTCCGCCGGGCGCACGGAAGCGATGCGCGACTTGACCCGCCGGCTCTTGTTCACGCCACCTTTCGGCATCCGTCCCGCCTCCGCGAATCGCCGCGCGGGCAGAGGATATCCGGCTCCCGCATGGGGTCAATTTCGCGAGATGAAGCTGCGCGGCCATTACGAGAAACCCTCCGAAAAGAAGGCCCGCGAGAAGGCGGAAGCGGTGCGCCGCGCCCGCAAGCGCGCCCAGCGCGAGGGCTTGGTGCCATGCCGCCCAAGCCCATCACCACCGCCGCCCGGGCGCCGCGCCGCGGTTGACGATTTCCTGCTTTCAATTGAATTGCTCGGCCAGGAACGCGGTCACGGTCGCGAGCGCGCCGTAACGGTCGAGATCCTCGTGCTCGCCTTGCGGAAAGCGCACGAACCGCTTGGGTTCGCGGGCGAGCCCGAACAGCCGTTCGCCGTATTCGATCGGCACGATGGTGTCACGCTCGCCGTGCATCACCAGAAGCGGCGCCGCGACCGAAGCGATGCGCAGATCGGAGCGGAACTGGTCGTGCATGAGCCAGCGCACCGGCACGAACGGATATTGGCGGGCCGCCAGGTCGGCCGCCGAGGTGAACGGCGCCTCGAGCACGAGCCGGCCAACCGGCCGCGCGGCGGCGAGCCCGACCGCCACGCCGGTGCCCAATGATTCGCCCCAAACCGCGATCCTGGCGACCGGATAGCGCGCGGTCGCAAAAGCATAGGCGGTCTGCGCATCGATCAGCAGACCGGATTCGCTCGGGTGGCCGGTCGAGCCGCCATAGCCCCGGTAGTCGACCGCAACCAACCCGGTGCCGTCGGCGGTGAGCGCCCGGAAGCGGTCGGCCCGGTTGCGCAATGCGCCGCCGTTGCCGTGCAGATAGAGCACGACCGGCCGGTCGCCGCGCGGCGGCACGTGCCACGCGATCAACCTTTCGCCGTCGGCGGTATCGAACCGAATCTCCTCGGCTCCCGGCAGCCCCGCGGCGGCGGGTGCGGTGCGCTCGGATTCGGGAAAATACATCAGCGTGCGTTGCATCACATAAAGCAACACGACCACTCCGACATATCCGACCAGAAGGACGATCAGCGTCCATTTCAGCAGCGCCATGGCGTGCTCATAGCACGGCCGGATGACAGAAGTTCCTGTTGCCGGCTGGCGATCCGCGCCAGGCTTCCGAGGTTGGCTCGGGCAAGGGGGCCGCGTTGGCACCGCGGGTCCATGTGTTAGGCTCGCCGCAATCCTGGGACGGAGCTTACGACATTGCCCGAGACCCGGTATGCCAAGAGCGGCGAGGTCAGGATCGCGTATCAGGTCGTGGGGCAAGGGCCGCTCGACCTCGTCTTCGTAGCCGGCTGCATCTCGAATCTGGATGTGCACTGGGAGGAGCCGGGTTTCAGCCATCTTCTGCACCGGCTTTCGGCATTTACGCGGCTGATCTTGCTCGACCGGCGCGGCAGCGGATTGAGCGATCGGATCGATGGCGGCGAGCCGCCGAGCTTGCAGACCCATGTGGACGACGTGCGGGCCGTGATGGATGCGGCCGGCAGCAATCGAGCAGCCCTGCTCGGGGCCTCCGAGGGCGCCGCCATATCGGTCTTGTTCGCCGCGACCCATCCGCAGCGCACGCGCGCGCTGGTGCTCTACGGCGGCTACGCCCACTTTTCCACCTGGGTGATGGGACCCGAGGCCGTCGCCACGTTCACGCGTCAGCTCGAAACCTCATGGGGGAGCGGCGCCACACTCCGTCATTTTGCGCCCGGCCGCAGCGAAGACGCCGGCTTCAAAGCCTGGTGGTCTCGATTCGAACGTCTCTCGATCAGTCCAACGGCCGCGATCGGGCTCGCCCGCATGAACGCGCAGATCGACGTCCGCCCTGCGCTCTCCGCGGTCCGGGTTCCCACCCTGGTCCTGCATCGAATCGATGATGCGCGCGTCGCGGTCGCGGGCGGGCGCTATCTCGCCAAAAAGATTGCCGGCGCCCGGCTGGTCGAGCTTCCGGGGCGCGATCATCCCATCTGGACCGGCGATGTGGATCGCCTCGCCGACGAAGCCGAGGAGTTCCTGACCGGCGAGCGCCCTACCGAGAGTCGCGAACGGATTCTCGCCACCCTTCTGGTGGCCCGGCTGGTGGCGCCGGAGCGGCTCGCTGCCCGGCTCGGCGACCGACTTTGGCACGAGCGCATCGATCGGCTGCGCGAGACGGCGGCGGACGCGGTTGCACGCCACGGCGGTCATTTGATCGAAACGAGCGGCGAAGCCATCAGGGCGCGCTTCGACGGGACCTCACGTGCGGTCCGCTGCGCGCTCACGCTGCAGGACGCCGCGAAAAAGCTGGAGCTTCCGCTCGCAGCCGGCGTGCATGCCGGCGAGGTCGATATCCGGGATGGCTCGGTTGCGGGTCACTCTCTGCACGTGACCGAGCGGGTGGCGGCCCGCGCCGCCGCCGGCGAGGTGCTGGTGACTGGCGTCGTCAACGAACTGGTTGCGGGTTCCGGGCTCCATTTTGTGGAGCGCGAGAACGAGGCGATCGAGGGCATGGCAAGCCCTCTGCGGCTATTGGCCGTCATGGTCGAGCAGCACCTCGAACCGCACATCCGCGCCGCCCGGGCACCGAACCTGGAGGCGCTCACGACACGCGAACGGGAAGTGCTTGCGCTCGTTGCGGAAGGCCGCAGCAACGCCGCCATCGCAGAGCGCCTGCGCTTGAGCGAGCATACCGCCAAGCGGCACGTCGCCAACATCCTGCTCAAGCTGGATCTGCCAACGCGCGCAGCCGCCGCCGCGCTGGTTGGCCGTCAATCCGACGCCTGATTTTTCTCGACCGGTTTCACACAGACCGGAATCAGAAACCGCTCCAGCATTTTTGCATTGTCGCATTTTTCGGACGGAAAACCGGATTCCACCCATGCTTTTCCTGAAAATGCGCTGGCCCGATCGGACCATTCGTATCATGGGCCGTTTGGGCGAAGCGCCGCGCGGGCGTTCGCCCGATAGTGGCCGCTGACGATGCCGATCCCGGTCCATCGCAGCAGGAGACATCTCATGCGCAACTCAACCCCTCACCTTCTTACTCTCGTGACGGCAGCCGCGCTCGGCGCCCTCACAGCGCTGGGCCAGCCAGCCTCGGCGCAGGAATCCCAAAGCCAAGCGACCTATCGGGACATCGAGCAGACGCTCGGCTCGGTGCCAAGCTTCTTCCGGCAATTGCCGGTCACCGCGATCGCGGGCGCGTGGTCGGAAATGAAGGCCTTTCAGCTCAATCCGGACACGCAGCTCAACGGCAAGACCAAGGAGCTGATCGGGCTCGCGGTCGCGGCCCAGATTCCGTGCCTGTACTGCATCTACTTCCATACCGCCGCCGCCAAGGCGAACGGCGCGACCGACGAGGAGATCAGAGAGGCGGTGGCGATGGCGGCGGTGGCGCGACATTGGAGCACGGTGCTCAACGGCATGCAGGTCGATCTCGCCGGCTTCAAGCGCGATACCGACACGGTCTTGGACATGGCCGCGCAGAAGGCGAAGGCCGCCGGCCGGTCGCAGTGAGGTTTGTTGGAAACAGGTTTGTTGGAAACACGTTCCGGAGGAGGATGCCATGTCGACCAAAACCGATACGGTTACGGGTGCGGCCATCAAGCGCGCCATCGAAGGCCGCGACGGACGCATGCTGGCGAGCTTCTACGCCGATGATGCCGTGGTGCGGGTCATCGACCGCAACAATCCACCGAGCAAGCCGCGCGAAGTGAAAGGCAAGGCGGCGATCGGCACGTTCTGGGACGACATCTGCAGCCGGGCCATGACCCATAAGGTGGATACCAGCATCGCGGAGGGCAGCCGGCTGGCCTTCACGCAGGCCTGCACCTATCCGGACGGCGCTAAGGTGTTCTGCGTGGCGATGATCGAGCTCGAGGGCGGCAAGATCGCGCGCCAAACCGTCGTCCAGGCCTGGGACGAATGATCCCGCCGCAGACAGAGGAGAGGAACATGTTCATCGCACGCTGGCAAATCGATGCCCGCTTCGGGCACAAGCAGACCGTGATCGACCTGCTGCGCAAGTGGGAGCGCGAGATCGGCACGACAGCCGGCACCGACAATATGGATTTCAAGATCTTGACCGGCTCGGTTGGCGCGCGCGAGGCGACGGTGGAAGCCAATCACACCATCGAAAGCATGGCCCAGCTCGATCACTTCTTCGCGGATATCGGAAAGAGCGAGGCCCATCGGCAATGGGGCAAGGATCTGGAGCCCTATGTGGTGTCGGGCTCCGCGTTCTGGAACATCTTTCGCCTGGTGTGAGGTTCGGTGGCGGCTCGACAGCTGCCCTACAGCGCCTTGACGATCTGCTCGGTCATCTTCTTGGCGTCGCCGAACAGCATCATGGTGTTGTCCCGGTAGAACAGGGTGTTGTCGATGCCGGCATAGCCTGATGAGAGGGAGCGCTTTGAGAACATCACGGTGCCGGCCTTCCACACTTCCAGGACCGGCATGCCGAAGATCGGCGATTGCGGGTCCTCCTTGGCGGACGGATTGGTGACGTCGTTGGCGCCGATCACATAGGCGACGTCGGCCTGCGCGAACTCGGAATTGATGTCCTCGAGCTCGAACACCTCGTCATAGGGAACATTGGCCTCGGCCAGCAGCACGTTCATGTGGCCGGGCATGCGCCCCGCCACCGGATGGATGGCGTATTTCACCTCGACGCCCTCGGCCTTGAGCTTGTCGGCCATCTCGCGCAGCGCGTGCTGGGCCTGCGCCACCGCCATGCCGTAGCCCGGCACAATGATCACCTTGCTGGCGTTCTTCAGGATGAAGGCGGCATCCTCGGCCGAGCCCGTCTTCACCGGGCGCTGCTCGGCGCCGGCCGCCGGGCCCGCCACCTCGCCGCCGAAGCCGCCGACGATCACCGAGATGAAGCTGCGGTTCATTCCCTTGCACATGATGTAGGACAGGATCGCGCCCGAGGAGCCGACCAGCGCGCCGGTGATGATCAGCGCGGAATTTCCCAGCGTGAAGCCGATGCCGGCCGCCGCCCAACCCGAGTAGGAGTTGAGCATGGAGATCACGACCGGCATGTCAGCGCCGCCGATGGGAATGATGAGCAGCCCACCGATGGCGAACGACGTTAGCGTGAGGGCCCAGAAGGCGAGATGGCTCTCGCTGTTCACGAAGTAGGCGATGAGCGCGACCAAGAGCACCGCGAGCGCGATGTTGACGGCATGGCGTGCCGGCAGGATGATCGGCGCGCCGCTCATGCGCCCGGACAGCTTCGAAAAGGCGATCACCGAGCCCGTGAAGGTGATGGCCCCGATGGCGACGCCGAGCGACATTTCGACCAGGCTGGCGCCGTGGATCGCGCCGACCACCCCGATGCCGAACGCGCTCGGCGCATAGAGGGCGCCGGCCGCCACCAGAACCGCCGCCATGCCGACCAGCGAATGGAACGCGGCGACCAGCTCCGGCATCGACGTCATCGGCACGCGGCGCGCCGTCACCGCCCCAATGCCGCCGCCGAGCCCCATGCCGAGCACCACCAGGGCCCAGGCGCCAGCACCCGCCGGCGGATGCGCCGCGAGCGTGGTCACGATTGCGATCGCCATGCCGACCATGCCGAACAGATTGCCGCGCCGGCTCGATGCCGGGCTGGACAGGCCGCGTAGCGCGAGGATGAAAAGAACTCCGGCGACCAGATAGAGGACCGCGGCGAGATTGGGGTTCACGGAACCGCGCTCCTTATTTCTTCTTCTGGTACATCGCCAGCATGCGCTGGGTGACCAGGAAGCCGCCGAAAATATTGACCGAAGCGAACACCAGCGCGACGAAACCGAAAGCGCGCGCCCAGATCGGCCCGGAATCGTCACCCACGAGCGCGACCCCGACGGCCAGGAGCGCCCCCACCACGATCACCGAGGAGATCGCGTTGGTCACCGACATCAAGGGCGTGTGCAAGGCCGGGGTCACCGACCACACAACGTAATAGCCGACGCAAACCGCCAGCACGAAGATCGAGAGCTGGAACACGAAGGGATCGACGGCGCCACCGATCGCCGCATGGGCACCGGCGCCGCTCGCGGCCGCGATGATATCGAGCTGGGCGAGAACGACATCTTTGGTGCCGGCGCCCGCGAAGCCGGCCGGCGGGATCAACGTCAGCATGGTTCATGTCTCCTCAATGCCGGGAAGTCTCAGGCGCCCGGGAGTAAGCACCACACGGCCGCCTTCAGGCCGCGCCGCGCCCGTCCCCATCACACAGCACACGCTAGCTAGTGCGGCTTCACATAAACCGGAGACGGAAACCGCTCTCGCATTCTTGCATGGTCGCATTTTCGAACGGAAAACCGGTCTCCACTTTTCCTGAAAATGCTCTAAGCAGCGCTCTTGGGCGCGAAGCTCGGATGAGTGATGGCGCCGTCGCGGGTCAGCGCGGTGGCCTTGACGATCTCGTCGTCCCACTTCACCGCCAAGGCTTTCGACTGCTTGTCCACGAGGATCTCCAGAAACGCGTAGAGATTCTTGGCATAGAGGCTCGAGGCCGAGGCCGCGATGCGGCCCGCCACGTTGAGATGGCCGACGATCTTGACGCCGTTGACCTCGACCACCTCGCCGGGCTTGGCCAATTCGCAATTACCGCCGCGCTCGACCGCGAGATCGATGATCACGGAGCCCGGCCGCATCGACAGGACCATGTCCTTGGAGACGAGGCGCGGCGCGGGCCGGCCCGGGATGAGCGCGGTCGTGATCACGATATCCTGCTTCTTGACGTGCTCGGCGACCAGGGCGGCCTGCTTGGCCTGATACTCCTTGGACATTTCCTTGGCGTAGCCGGCCTTGGTCTCGGCCTGCTTGAATTCATCGTCCTCGACCGCGATGAACTTGGCGCCCAGGCTCTCGACCTGCTCCTTGGCGGCCGGCCGCACATCGGTTGCGGTGACGACGGCGCCGAGCCGGCGCGCGGTCGCGATCGCCTGCAGGCCGGCCACGCCCGCCCCCATGACGAAGACCTTGGCGGCCGGAATGGTGCCGGCCGCCGTCATCATCATCGGCAGCGCGCGGCCATATTCGGCGGCGGCATCGATCACGGCGCGGTAGCCGGCCAGATTGGCCTGGCTCGACAGCACGTCCATCACCTGGGCGCGCGTGATCCGCGGCATCAGCTCCATGGCGAATGCGGTCACGCCGGCATCCGCCATCGTCTTGAGGGCCGCCTCGTTGCCGTACGGATCCATGATGGCGATGACGAGGGCGCCTCTCTTGCAGGCGGCGAGCTCGGAAGCATTCGGCCGGCGCACCCGCAGCACCACGTCGGCACCCTTGACGGCATCCGCCGTTACGGTCGCGCCGGCGGCGGTGAAGTCCGCGTCCGGGATGCCGGATTTGATCCCGGCGCCCGGCTCGATCGCGACGTCGGCGCCCAGCGCCTTCATCTTCTTGACCGTTTCCGGCGTCGCAGCGACCCGGTCTTCGGCCGGATCGGCTTCGCGCGCGACCGCAATGCGCATTGGCCTCTCTCCTTTTGGATGGGCCGCGCCGCGGCCTTTAGGCCGTGACGGCAAGCGCCAGCAGGGACAGCACGGTCATCACCGCGATGGGGCCCCGTGCGCCGCTCACCAGGCCGCGTATCGCGATCAAGGAGGCCAGGATGATGACGCAGGCGGCAACGCCCCAGTGACCCGCCACCGCCCCGATCGCCAGCCCGATCACGATGTTGATGACATGCAGGGTCCCGATCGTGGCCATATGGACGAAGGCCTCATAGGTCCCCTCATGGGCGGCGAGATCGTTGCCTGTCGCCGTCGCGTATTCGACCGTGCCGTGATCGGCCATCTTATCCTCCAGCTCAAGCTCGTGCGGTTTCGCCAGCGCCGCCGGACTTACCGCAATTGTGCCAGGAGGGCAACGGCGGCACTGCATGACGTCATGGGAGGGGGAGGATCGGTCGCAAGGGCGTGCGCTAGGCACCAGGCCCTTGCTCGAGCCCGACCGCCGCAAGCGCCGCATTCTGGCGCGCGGTGACGCGCGCGATGGAGAAATCCTCGATCGCCTCGTTGAACAGGCGGTAAAAATTGAGCTCGGCGCCCAGGTGAAGGAAGACGCCACCGAGACCGATCGCGGCACGGTCCATGAACACGAACTCGCGCGGGACCCGCACCGGTCCTCTTTCCTTGAGGGCGCGGTGCACCTGGAAGGCCTGGCGGCGGCCATATTCGGACGGCTTGATCCCGTCGGCCAGCGTGCGGACCCGATCTTCCAGCAACGGCCCGTAGATGAAGCGGGCCCAGATGTTGAGGGCGTCGATCAGCTCGCGCGTGAGCCTGCGAAACCCCCAGGTCTCGTAGGCGCGTACCACCAAGGCATCGTCGCCGCGCAACAGGCCGTTGTATAGATCGACCACGCCGCCGACGAATTTCGGCGGGAAGATGCGGATGCAGCCGTAGTCCAGGAGATTGATCCCGCCCGGCGCGGAGCGGCCCGCTTGGCCCTCTTGGAAAACCGTGTAATTGCCGAGATGCGGGTCCCCATGGATCACGCCGTAGCGGCTGAACGGAAACCACCAGGCCGTGAACATGGCGGTGGCGACCCGGTTGCGGGCTTCGAGCGGATCGTTCCGGTGCTCGAGCAGGCGGGCGCCTTCGAGCCAATCGAGCGTGAGCAATCGGCCGGTCGAAAGCTCGGGCCAAGGTCGGGGCACCCGGATGAGGTCGATGCCGCCCAGCATCGCGCCGTAGAGCATGGCGTGCTTGAGCTCGCGCCGATAATCGAGCTCCTCGCGAATGCGCGCGCCGATTTCCGTAGCGATCTCGGTGGTGTCGATCGCCGGATCCATGCGCCGGTGGATCGCGAAAATCCATTGCAGCTGTTGCAGATCGGCTTCGACCGCCGACTGCATGTCGGGATATTGCAGCTTGCAGGCCAGCGCCTCGCCCGTATGGGCGCGGGCGCGATGCACTTGGCCGAGCGAGGCCGCCGCGGCCGGATGATGTTCGAAGCTCGCGATCTTGCGCTGCCAGTCGGGCCCGAGCTCCGCCATCATGCGCCGCTTGACGAAACCCCAGCCCATGGGGGGCGCTTGGCTCTGCAGCTTGGCGAGCTCGGCGGCGTATTCGGGCGGCAGCGCATCCGGGATGGTGGAGATGAGCTGCGCCACTTTCATGATCGGGCCCTTGAGGCCGCCGAGCGCGGCCGCAAGCTCGATGGCGCTCCTGCCGCGATCGAGATCCAGCCCCAAGAAGCGCGCGCCGGCGAAGCGCGCCGCCACCCCGCTCATATTGGCGCCGACCCGCGCATAGCGGGCGGCGCGGGCGGAAAGGCGATTGGCTTCGCGGTCGGTCATCGGCGGCCTTGTAGGCCCGCAAGCCGGGCATCGAATGAGGACTTAAGACTTCGCCAGGGCAACTGAAAGACGGACCTCAGATCCGTCATGCCTTCGGCCAATTGTCGCGCCGTTTCAAGGGTTGCCCGCCGTCAGCCCAATCCCTCCAGCTCCGCGATCATCCCTTCGATCACGCTCAGGCCGCCCTGCCAGAACGCCGGATCGCGGGCGTCGAGGCCGAAGGGCTTGAGCAGCTCGGAATGGTGCTTGGTGCCGCCGGCCGCCAGCATGGCGAGGTAGCGCTCCGCGAAGCCTTCGGCGGCGTGCTCGTAGACCGCATAGAGCGAGTTCACCAGGCAGTCCCCGAACGCATAGGCATAGACGTAGAACGGCGAATGCACGAAATGCGGAATGTAGCTCCAGAAGGTCTCGTAGCCGGGGCGCAGATCGATCGCCGGCCCCAGGCTCTCGACCTGCACCTCGAGCCAGATCGCATTGAGCCGCTCGGCGGTGAGCTCGCCGGATCGGCGCTCGCCGTGGACCTTGCGCTCGAACGTATAGAACGCGATCTGGCGCACCACCGTATTGATCATGTCCTCGACCTTGGCGGCCAGCATGGCCTTGCGCTGCTTCTTGTTGGTCGTGTCGGCGAGCAGCTTGCGGAAGGTCAGCATCTCGCCGAACACGCTCGCGGTCTCGGCCAGCGTGAGCGGGGTCGGCGCCATCAGGGCGCCGTTGGGGGCCGCCAGCACCTGATGGACGCCGTGGCCGAGCTCATGGGCGAGCGTCATCACGTCGCGCGGCTTGCCCTGATAGTTGAGCAGCACATAGGGATGCGCCGAGGGCACGGTCGGATGCGCGAAGGCGCCCGGAGCCTTGCCGGACCGCACCGGCGCATCGATCCAATTGTCGGCAAAGAAGCGCTCCGCGATCGTGGCCATCTTGGGCGAGAACGCCCCATAGGCGGCGAGCACCGTCGCCTGCGCCTCGCTCCAACGGATGGTGCGGGCCGGGACCTTGGGGAGCGGCGCATTGCGATCCCAGTGCGGGAGAGTCTTCTTGCCGAACCAGCGCGCCTTCAAGGCGTAATATCGGTGCGAGACCCGCGGATAAGCGGTCCGCACGGCGGTCATGAGCGCCTCGACCACTTCGGGCTCGACCCGGTTGGAGAGATGGCGGGAATCCGCCACGTCCGCAAAGCCGCGCCAGCGGTCGGAAATCTCCTTGTCCTTGGCGAGCGTATTGGTGACCAGGGTGAACAGCCGCGCATTGGCCTTGAAGGTCGTGGCGAGCGCGTTCGCGGCCGCTTTGCGATTGTTTGGATTGGCGTCCTGCATGAGGTTGAGGGCAGGCTCGATCGCCAGCAATTTCGGCCCGACCTTGAAACGCAGGCTCGCGATGGTCTCATCGAACAGCCGGTTCCAGGCCGAATAGGTGGTCGCCGATTTCTCGTGAAACAGCTGCTCGATCCGGTCCTCGAGCTGGTAGGGCTTTTCCTTGCGGATGTCCTCCAGCCAGGGCTTGTAGTGGGCAAGGCCCGGATCCTCCATGGCGGCCGCCAGCTTGCCGTCGTCGAGCCGGTTGAGCTCCAGCACGAAGAACAACAGGTGCGTCGAGGTGGCGGTGATGCGATCCTGCACGTCGCCATAGAACTTGGCACGCGCCGGATCGATCGTATTGCCGGCGTGGATCAGGCCCGCATAGGAGATGATCCGGCCGATGAGATCGTCGAGCGCCTCATAGCGCTTGACCGCCTGCGTGAGCGCAGGCCCGGCCTGCGGGCCCTCCGCGAGGGCGGCGAGCTTGCCCTTGTAGCTTTCCTCGAACGCCACGCTATCGGCATCGGCGCGATCGAGATCGCGGGCGACGCGCGGATCGTCGAGCCCGGCATAGAGATCCGCGAGATTCCATTCCGGCAGGCCCGCGAGGCCGGTGCCGGGGCGCGATTTGGATTTGGCGGTCTTCCTGCCGGCGGCCTTCGTGCTGGGCTTCTTGGCGGCAACGCGCTTTGCTGATGCGGGCATGGGTTCATTCGTCGGTTGGGAGGAAGCGGCCGCGCCCATGACGCAAGGCCAGGGCCCGGACCGCCGGGAGGATTGGCTCGCCCCCATATGGGGCGCGGCGCCGGCCCGATCAATTCATGATGCCACCTTCTTGAAGCGCCGGGAAACATTCGCCGCCCTGTCGCAGACTTTGCGCATCGCGGCGCGATCGAGGTGTCGGACTTAATACCGCCTTAAGCGTGATCGGCGACAGTGCCTCGTTTCGGCACAGACCCTGGTGGTCCGAGGTTGCATCATGAGTGAGCGCGTTCTGATCGTCGACGACGACCCGGTACAGCGCCGGCTCATCGAGAACATGGTCAGCCGCTTCGGCTACGACGCGCTGGTGGCGGAAGGCGGCGACGCGGCGGTCGCGATCCTCACCGGCCCCGATGGCCCGGCCATCGACGTGGTTGTGCTCGACCTCGTCATGCCGAATCTCGATGGTCTCGGCGTGCTGGCGCGGTTGCGGGAAGCCGGGATCGCGCTGCCGGTCATCGTGCAGACCGCCCATGGCGGCATCGACACCGTGGTTTCGGTGATGCGCGCGGGCGCCACCGACTTCGTGGTCAAGCCGGTCAGCCCCGAGCGACTGCAGGTTTCGCTGCGCAATGCGCTGGTGGCGAGCGCGCTGCAGGGTGAGCTCGCCCGCATCAAGCGCAGCCGTTCCGGCACCCTCACGTTTCGCGATATCGTGACCCGCAGCGCCCGCATGCAGGCGGTGCTGCGCACGGCAGGCAAAGCCGCAACCTCGGCCATTCCGGTATTGATCGCGGGCCAATCGGGCGTCGGCAAGGAGCTGATCGCGCGGGCGATCCATGGCTCCGGCGAGCGGCGTGCCAAGCCGTTCGTGGCGGTCAATTGCGGCGCCATCCCGGATAATCTGGTCGAATCCATCCTGTTCGGCCACGAGAAGGGGGCGTTCACGGGAGCCACCGACCGCCATACCGGCAAATTCGTCGAGGCTTCGGGCGGCACGCTGTTCCTGGACGAGGTGGGCGAGCTTCCCCCCGCCGCCCAGGTCAAGCTCCTGCGAGCGATCCAGGAAGGCGAGGTCGAGCCGGTGGGGGCACGCAAGCCCGTCAAGGTCGATGCGCGCATCATCTCGGCCACCAACCGCGATCTCGTCGCCGATGTGACGGCCGGCCGCTTTCGCGAGGATCTGTTCTACCGCCTGCATGTCTTTCCCATCACGGTGCCGGCGTTGGCCGAGCGGCCGGAGGATATCGCCGAGCTGGTGCGCCATTTCCTCGCCCGTTTCGCCGCCGAGGAAGGCAAGCGCATCAGGGCGGTCAGCGCCGAGGCGCTGACGCTGCTCGCCGCCTATCGCTGGCCCGGCAATGTCCGCCAGCTCGAGAACGCGGTGTTCCGCGCGGTGGTGCTGGCCGAGACCGACGAGGTCGGGGTGGGCGAATTCCCTCAGATTGCAACGCAGCTGGCGCGCAGTCCGGCGGCGGACGACGATATCCAAAAGAGCGCGCCACTGCCGCTTTTGGCCGGAGGCATGATCATCGCCGAAGATCATCCGGCCGGCATGGGCGCCTCGATAGCCCCCTACGGCATAGCGGCGGCCGCCACCCTGCCGCTCACCGACCCGGCCGGCGAGGTCCGTCCGCTCGAAGAGGTGGAATCTGAGGTGATTCGCTTTGCGGTCACCCATTATCGGGGTCAGATGTCCGAGGTCGCGCGCCGATTGCACATCGGCCGCTCGACGCTTTATCGGAAACTCGATGCGCTCGGATTCGAGACGGACGCCCCCGAAGCCGACAACCAAAGCGCCGTCAAGGCGTTGTAACCGGGTGACAGGCCTGCAAAATCGGCCACGATCGCGCAAATAATATCGCCGCGCTGTTGCCTCAGCGTGCGATTTGGAGTCATTTCGAGGCCGTATGGGCGCGGGTGGATTACAATGATGGGGCCTCGATTTCAGGCTTGGTCCCGAAACCGGAGTTTTGATATGCGCCGCCTTCGTTATCACCGCATCCTGGCCGGAACCGCCGTGGCCCTCGTTTTGGCCGCCGCGACCGGCACCCAGGCGGCGTCCACCAAAGCCACGGTTGCAGCCAAGCCCGCCAAGGTCACCACCGCCCTGCCCAAGGCAAGCCCGATCCAAACCCCGGTCCAAGCCCCGACGCCGGCCACGACGACGACCGATACCACGACCGCCGATGTCGGCAGCACGCCGGACAACCTCTCGTCCGCTGCACCAGCCCCGGCCGCCACACCCCCCGCTGCCGCTCCGACGCCGGCAGCGACCCCCGCGGCAGCGACCCCTGCGGGAGCGACCCCCGCGGCGGCGACCCCCGCGGCGGCGACCCCCGCGGCAGCGGCGCCCACGGCCGCGAGCGAGACGGCTGCGCCCGACCCGTTCGCCGCGCTCGACCCGGCCGACCGGCCGATCGCCGAGAAGATTCGCGACTTGCTGGCGGCCAAGGCCGACAAGATTTTCGCCAGCAAGAAAGAGCACGCTGCCGTCGAGACGTTCTATCAGAACCGCAATATGGCGCCCTTGTGGCTCGAAAAGGGGGTCGCAAGCGAGCGCGCCAAGGCCGCGGTCGCTCGCGTTCGCGCGGCCGACGCTGACGGGCTCGACCTCGGCGACTACAAGATTCCCGACTTCGCGGCGGCATCCGGTGCAGACGCCTTGGCGGAGGCGGAGCTCAAGTTCACCGAGACGCTCCTCACCTACGCGCGCCACGTTCAGGCCGGCCGCTTCAGCTACGCGGAGGTCAGCAAGAATATCGAGCTGCCGCAGCAGCCGCCCGAGCCCTCCGAGGTCCTCGCCAAGCTCGCCGACGCCAAGGATGCCGGCAAGGCACTCGATGAGTTCAGCCCGCCGCAGAAGGGCTACCAGGCCCTCAAGGCGAAGCTGGCGGAGCTGCGCAACAAGTCCGGCGCCGGGAGCGGCAAGGAGATTGCCGAGGGTCCCGACCTCAAGCTCGTGAAGGTCCCGGTGGAAGACCCGCGTGTGCCGCAATTGCGCGAGCGACTCGGGCTCAAGGGCGATGCCGTCGACCTGCACTACGACGCCAAGCTGGCCGAGGCGATCAAGAAGTACCAGCGCAGCAACGATCTCAAGGTCACCGGCGCGCTCGATGCGCAGACCATCCGCGAGCTCAACGGCCCGCCGCGCGACAAGCAGATCGGCATCATCATCGCCAACATGGAGCGTTGGCGTTGGATTCCGCGCGATCTCGGAAAGACGCACGTCATTGTCAATTTGCCCGACTTCACGCTGCGGCTGATGCACAATGGCTCCATGATGTGGACCACCAAGATCGTGATCGGCAAGCCCGCAATGCCGACCCCGCTCCTGGTCGAGACCATGAAATACATCACGATCAACCCGACCTGGAACGTGCCGCAGTCGATCGTGCAGAACGAATATCTGCCGGCCCTGGAGCAGGATCCCACCGTGCTCGATCGGATGGGCCTCAAGGTGGTGCGGGATCGGGACGGCGTCCACATCTCGCAGCCGCCCGGCGACGGCAATGCGCTGGGGCGGATTCGCTTCAACTTCCCCAACCGCTTCGACGTCTACCAGCACGACACGCCGGAAAAGTATCTGTTCAATGAAACACGCCGCGCCTACAGCCACGGCTGTATGCGGGTGCAGGATCCGGTCAAATACGCCCAGCTCCTGCTCTCCATCGAGCGGCCGAACGAGGGCTATACCGAAGACAGGATCCGGCGGATGTACGGCAATAACGAGCAGGACATCCAGTTTCCGGCCCCGATCCCGGTCCATCTGACCTACCAGACCGCCTTCGTGGACGACGACGGCCAGTTGCAGATGCGCTCCGACGTCTATGGGCTGGACAGCCGGGTTCTGGCGCTGATCAAGAGCGAGCGCGGCATGATCGATGTCGCCACCAAAGAACGCGACCGCGATGCGGCCACCAGCGCCTCCGCGAGCGCACGGCGCCCCACAAAGCTGCCGCCGCAGCAGCAGCAGAGCGGCGGCTTCTTCCAGGCCTTGTTCGGGGGCGGCACGCCGGCTCCAGTGGGCCGGCCCCCGAGCAAGATTCGCTAGCCCTGTCAAATTCTTAACAGACCCTATCGGGTTCGATAGGGTTTGTTATCCACTCCGCAAGGGTTTTGGCGCCGACGGCCACTTTTTGCCACAGTCCCCCACTAGCGTTTCGTCATCGGGGGGGATCGGGCGCGCGGTAAGACCGCATTAACCCTTCCCCATAAGACTGCGTTAAGCCTATTCGCCGCGGCACTTCGCCGTGCGTGAGAGGTTTTGTCTAACGGGAAGGCAGGATCGCTCGTGCCGATCACGGTCGCGCGCAAGATCTGTGTGTCGTCGATTCCGCTGCGCGCCGGCTATTGCGTCGGCTTTGCCGCCCTGTTGCTGGCAATCGGCAGCACCGGCCTGCAAAACGCCACCGCCGAGGGTGACACCCGCACCATCAGCCTTCATCACATGCATACCGATGAAGACCTCACCATCACCTACAAGGTGGATGGTCGTTACGATGAAGAAGCGCTGAAAAAAATCGACTACGAGCTGCGCGACTGGCGCCGGGACGAGACCATCCACATGGATCCGCGCCTCATCGACCTGGTCTGGGAGGTGCATCGCGACGTCGGCTCCACCGAGCCAATCCAGGTCGTGTGCGGCTACCGGTCGCCCGAGACCAATTCCATGCTGCGCCAGCGATCGAGCGGCGTCGCGAAATTCAGCCAGCACACGCTCGGCAAGGCGATGGATTTCTATCTTCCCGGCGTCCCGCTCGAGCAGCTGCGTGCCGTCGGCTTGTATCTGCAGCGCGGCGGCGTCGGCTTCTATCCGACCTCCGGCTCGCCTTTCGTCCATCTCGATACCGGCAATGTCCGCCACTGGCCCGCCATCGCGGCCGACGAGATGCCGCGCCTGATGGCGGAGGGGCAGAGCCTGCACGCCGCCGCGGAAAACACCGAGGTCGCCGCCAATCATCGGCACCCAACCGTCGTGGCCAAGCTCGGCGGCGCACGCAGCGCGCCGGATCACGATTCGGCCGTCATCACCCTGGCCGCGCAAGTCGGCAAGTCGAGCGCCGTGCCGCTGCCGCAGTCCAAGCCGCGGCCACGGGTCGCGACCTACGAGGTTGCTTCTGCGGAATCACGGCCGGTTCAGCTGCGACCCGCGCAGGCGGCGAGCCTGGTCACCCGGGCGCCTTCCGCCAACGATATCATCAGTCAGCGGGACTACTGGCGTAACGTGCCGGGTATGGATGCGGCCGCCGTGCCTGCCGCCGACCCGCCGCAGGCCAACGCCGATGTTCCGCGCCCGCCGGCCCCGATCCCGACCCCCGTGGTGCTCGCGTCGGCTGATCCGGAGGCGACGGCGAGCGTTACCGGAAACCTTGCACCCTGGCCGCTACCCGAGCGAGCCGATCCGCGCGCCGCCGGCGGGCTGGCCTATGCGGATCCGGCCGCGCCTGTCGTGACGCAGCCTCGCCCGGCTCCGATGGGCACCGCGATGGGCCGCCCGATGGCTCCGCCCGATACCACGGTCGCGGTCAAGCGTATCGGCGATCGGCCGTCGGTCATCTCCAATCCGGTGCCGGCCGCTGTTGCGGCCACCACGCCGCCTGCGGGCGCAATCAAAACCGGCGATCATTTCAACGACCCGTGGCTGCGCGCCCTGATCGTGGCTCCAAGCGCGCAAGAGTTCATGAGCGCATCGAGCTTCGGGTCGCCCGACTATCGCGCCCTCGCTCCCTTCATGCGCAAGCCGTCCTCGACCGTGATGATGACGTTCTCCAGCGATCCGCAGCTTGGCATGACGACTCGGAAATTCACCGGCACCGCCATCGTCTTCGTCTCTACCGTGACGTTCGCCACCCGCACCGCGTCCCTGCGCTAAGCGGGCCGGCAGGCGCGCGACAGCGGGATCGGTTCAAGCTTTCCAAATTCGAGTTTTTCGACTGCCGCTTTGGCCGCGATCCGCGGCCTGCGATGCCACACGAATTTTGCGGAGCCCTGGTCGGGCCTAAGACGCCCTAAGCCAACATCCCGAGCGCGTGCATATAGGTTTCCAGGATCGCCTCCTGCTCCTTGCGCTCGTCGACGTCCTGCTTGCGCAGTCGCACGATCGTGCGCAGGGCCTTCACGTCGAAGCCGGTTCCCTTGGCCTCCGCATAGACGTCGCGGATGTCGTCGGCGATCGCCTTCTTCTCCTCCTCGAGCCGCTCGATGCGCTCCACGAAGGCTTTCAAATGATCCTTGGCGAATCGGGTCGCGGGCTCTTCTTGGGTGGCGGCAGCGGCAGC
The DNA here is from genome assembly GCA_035552735.1 of Xanthobacteraceae bacterium. Lineage (GTDB taxonomy): Bacteria > Pseudomonadota > Alphaproteobacteria > Rhizobiales > Xanthobacteraceae > VAZQ01. The sequence goes on along the minus strand of DASZKX010000137.1, from coordinate 3,884 downwards.
AGTGGCCATGGGTGACTCCTCCGTTCAGGCGCGGAGGTTCGAAATCCGTGGGCCTCGGGTCAAGGCCGATGGTGAATCATCCACAGCCGCGCACCGCGGGTGTGGAGATCAGTGCTTTTGGCTGGACTTTGCGAAGGCGGCGAGCTGCGCCTTGGAAGCTTCGTTCTGGCACTTGGCCTTCCATTCCTCGAATGGCATGCCATAGATCGCCTCCCGGCTCTCATCCTTGTTCATCGGCACGCCATTTTGGTCGGCGGCCTCCTTCATCCAGTTCGAGAGGCAGTTGCGGCAGAAACCGGCAAGATTCATCATGTCGATGTTCTGCACGTCGGTGCGCGAACGCAGGTGCTCGACCAAACGGCGGAAGGTGGCCGCCTCGAGCTCGATGCGGGTTTTCTCGTCGATCGCCATGGCCGCAACCTTTCGTTGTTGAAACAATCCGGACTGAGGCGCATCTGCCGGCCGGCCCCCACATAGATTACATAAGGGTCAGATCGCGAATTTTCCAGCATGCGCTCGGAACCGCGCCAGCACGGCGGATGGCAGGACCGAGGAAAGCCCTGGACGGTTTGGAGAGTTCCGCGAATCATGCAAACAGGACAAACCAGAGAGTGGCCCTTGCGAGTCCCTTCCCGCGCATTTTTGATCGACCTGTTCGGCGCGGCAGTCGCGGCCGCGCATCCGGACAATTGCGTAGCCCCGCATCTGCCCGCGCCGCCGGCAACCGGACGCCTGGTGATTCTGGCAGCCGGCAAGGCGGCCGGCGCGATGGCTGAGGTCGCCGAGCGCCACTATGTCGATCAAGGCGGCATGGCGGCCCATCGGGTCAGCGGTCTCGTGGTCACGCGCCACGGCTACGGGCGTCCGACCCGATTCGTGCGCCTCATCGAGGCCGGCCATCCGGTTCCCGACGCCGCCGGGCTCGCGGCGACATTCGAGACGCTTGCGCTCGCCGACAGCGCCGGCCACGACGACCTGGTCCTGGTGCTCATCTCCGGCGGCGCGTCCGCCAATTGGATCGCGCCTGCGCTTGGCCTCTCGCTCAACGAAAAGCAGGCCCTGACTCGCGCGCTATTGGGGTCGGGCGCTTCGATCTCCGAGATCAATACGGTGCGCAAGCATCTGTCGCGCATCAAGGGCGGGCGGCTGGCGGAGCGCGCCGCGCCCGCGCGGCTGGTCGCGGTCGGAATTTCCGACGTGCCGGACAACGACCCGGCGGTGATCGGCTCCGGCCCGACCGTACCCGACCCGACCACGCTCATGGAGGCCCGCGCCATCGTGACGCGCTACGGCGTTCCGGTTTCCGCCGCCGTGATGCGCGCCCTTGAGGACCCGGCGAACGAAACCCCCAAGCCCCGCCAAGCCATTTTTGCCGGAACCTCTTTTGCGCTGGCGATCCGGCCGGCCGAAGTCTTTCGTCAGGCGGAGGCGGTGGCGCGCAAGGCCGGCTACGACTGTGTTTTGTTGGGCACGCAGATCGAGGGCGAGGCCCGTGCGGTCGCGCTCGAGCATGCCCGGCTGGCGCGCGAGCTCAAGGCGCAAGGCCGCCACGCCGTCCTTCTGTCCGGCGGCGAGCTGACCGTCACGGTGCGCGGCGGCGGCCGCGGCGGCCCGAATCAGGAATATGCGCTGGCGCTCGCCGTCGCGCTCGACGGCACCGAAGGGGTGGCGGCACTGGCGGCCGATACCGACGGCACCGATGGGGGCACCGGCAAGCCCGACGACCCGGCGGGCGCCCTCGTCGACGCCGGCACGCTGGTGCGGGCCCGCCGGCTCGGCCTCGATCCGGCCGGCTTCCTCAACGACAACAATTCGACCGAATTCTTCGCCAAGCTGGGGGACCTCCTCAAGCCGGGTCCAACCTTCACCAACGTCAATGATTTCAGGGCCATCGTCGTTGACAGCCCGTAGGGCTTCACGCGATACCCGGGCGCGGCGACGATGTGGGCACGATGCAAATGTGGGCACGATGACACGTCAACCGAGAGGCAAGGGAGCTCGCCGCACCCTGTCGCGGCCGTTCGGGGCCCACACGCTGATCGCCGGTCACCTGCTCGCCCTGGCGTTTGCTATGGTGCCTGATTCGGCGGCCGCGGATTTCCGACTTTGCAACAATACCAGCAGCCGGGTCGGCATCTCGGTCGGCTACAAGGAAAACGAGGGCTGGACCACCGAGGGCTGGTGGAATCTATCCGCCCGCAGCTGCGAAACACTGCTGCGCGGAGTTCTGGTCGCACGTTTTTATTATATCTATGCGATCGATTATGATCACGGCGGCGAATGGTCGGGCCAAGCTTTCATGTGCACGCGCGAGAAGGAGTTCACCATCAAGGGCACCGCGGATTGCCTGGCGCGCGGCTTCGATCGCACCGGCTTCTTCGAGGTCGACACCGGCGAGCAGCCGTCGTGGACGGTGCAGCTCACCGAACCGGCCGAGCTCGCCCCCAAGACGCCCCTGCAGTCGCGCAATCCACCGGTTCAGACGCCCACCGGCGCCGGCCGGCCCACGCCCGCCCCGGCGCAGACCGCCCCGACCCCCCCGAAAAGCAAGAACTGATGCGACGACTTCGTCGAACCAAGATCGTCGCCACCCTCGGCCCGTCATCATCCGAGCGCGGCGTCATCGCGAGCCTGTTCCGCGCCGGCGCCGATGTGTTCCGCATCAACATGAGCCACACCTCGCATGAGCGCATGCGCGAGCTGGTGGCGGCGATCCGCGCGGTCGAAACCGAATGCGGACGACCGATCGGCATCCTGGTCGATCTGCAGGGTCCCAAGCTTCGGGTCGGCAAATTCGAATCCGGCCCGGTGATGCTCGAGAACGGCGCCACCTTCACGCTCGATCAGGACCCGACCCCGGGTGATCAGACGCGTGCCGAGCTGCCACATCCGGAAATCTTCGCCGCCGCCATGCCGGGCCATGCGCTCCTGCTCGACGACGGCAAGGTGCGCCTGATCGCCACCGAGGTCGACCGCAGCCGCATCGTCACGCGCGTCGAAGTCGGCGGCAAATTGTCGGACCGCAAGGGCGTGAGCCTGCCCGACACCACGATCCCGTTCTCGGCACTCACCCCCAAGGATCGCTCCGATCTCGAGGCTGCCTTGGACACCGGCATCGACTGGGTGGCGCTGTCGTTCATTCAGCGTCCCGAGGACATCGCCGAGGCCAAGAAGATCACGCGCGGCCGCGCCGTGGTGATGGCGAAGATCGAGAAGCCGCAGGCGGTGACACGGCTCGACGAAATCCTGGATCTGTCCGACGCCCTGATGGTGGCGCGTGGCGATCTCGGTGTCGAGATGCCGCTCGAGAAGGTGCCGGGCGTGCAGAAGCAGATGACGCGCCTCTGCCGCCGCGCCGGCAAGCCGGTGGTGGTCGCGACCCAAATGCTCGAATCCATGATCACCAGCCCGGTGCCTACGCGTGCCGAGGTGTCGGACGTGGCGACCGCGATCTTCGAAGGCGCCGATGCGGTCATGCTGTCGGCCGAATCGGCCGCCGGGCAGTTTCCGGTCGAGGCGGTCGCCACCATGAATCGGATCGCAGAGGAGGTGGAGAGCGACCTGCTCTATCGCACCATCATCCATGCGCAGCGGACCGACCCTGAGGCGACCGGCGCCGACGCGATCAGCGCGGCGGCGCGGCAGATCGCCGAGACGCTGGAGCTGTCCGCCATCATCTGCTGGACCAGCTCAGGCGCGACCGGCCTGCGGGTCGCGCGCGAGCGCCCGCAGCCGCCGATCGTGGCCATCTCACCCAACCTGCTCACCGGACGCAAGCTGTCGCTGGTCTGGGGCGTTCACTGCGTGGTGGCGGATGATGCCCACGATCAGGACGACATGGTGCAGCGGGCGTGCCGCCTAGCCTTCAAGGACGGATTCGCCAA
>DASZKX010000136.1:0-1545 GCA_035552735.1 Xanthobacteraceae bacterium | reverse complement strand
GGCGTCGCAGGGGACCGCGGGTGCCGGCACCCGCGTCAGCGGCGCGTTCTTCCAGAGCCTCTCGGGCACCAGCTTCGCGTTCGTTCCCTATCGGGGCGCCGCGCCGGCCATGCAGGATCTGATCGCCGGGCAGATCGATCTGATGTTCGATCAAGTCTCCAATTCGCTGCCACAGGTGCGGGCCGGCAACATCAAGGCTTTCGCCGTCACCGCCAAGACGCGCCTCGCCTCGGCACCGGAGATCCCGAGCGTGGACGAGGCCGGATTGCCGGGATTCTACATTTCATTGTGGAACGCGATCTGGGCCCCGAAAGGCACCTCGAAGGAGATCGTCGCCAGGCTCAATGCCGCGATCGTGCAGACGCTGGCCGATCCGAAAGTGCGCCAGCAGCTGGCGGATCTGGGCCAAGAAATCCCGCCGCGCGACCAGCAGACCCCGGAAGCGCTCGGAGCCTACCAGAAGGCGGAGATCGAGAAGTGGTGGCCGATCGTCAAGGCCGCCAACATCACGGCGGACTGAGCCCCGGCTCTGCGGACGGACGCGATTTGTGAATTCGTCAAAATGACGGGAGGGACCATGAGCAGAATGATCCGTGCCGTCGCGACGCCGATCGGCGCGCTCATGGCCGTGCTCCTGGTCGCGCTCGCGGCCATGCCGGCGGCGGCGCAGGATTGGCCGGCACGGCCCGTCACCATGGTGGTTCCGTTCGCGGCCGGCAGCGGCAGCGATATCCTGGGACGGATCATCGGACCGCGTCTCGGCGAGCACCTGGGCGCCGCGGTGATCGTCGAGGATGTCGGCGGCGCGGGCGGCATGATCGGCGCCGCCCGGGTCATGAAGGCGGCGCCCGACGGCTATCAGGTCCTGCTCGCCACCGCCGGCACCCATGCGATCAATCAGACCCTCTACAAAAAGCCGCTCTACAACGCCGCGACCGATTTCACGCCGGTCGTGCTGGTCGCCAGCACCCCGATCCTGCTCATCACGCGCAAGGATTTGCCGGCCAACAACCTCCCGGAATTCATCGCTTATGCGAAGGCCCATCAGGCGACGATGCAATACGGCTCGCCTGGAGCGGGCTCCACGTCGCACCTGGGCTGCGCCCTGTTCAATGCGGCCATCAAGGTCGAGGTCACCCACGTTCCCTATCGCAGCACCGGACAGGCGCTGCAGGATCTGCTGGCCGGGCGGCTCGATTACCAGTGCGTGCCCATCGCAGGCGTGGTGCCGCAGATCGAGGGCAAGCTGGTCAAGGCGATCGCGATCATGTCGCGGCAACGCTCGTCCATCCTGCCGATGCTCGCCACCGCCCATGAGCAGGGCCTCACGGATTTCGAGGTCGAAACCTGGTACGCCATCTTCCTGCCCAAAGCCACGCCCCCCGCCATCGTCCAGAAGCTCCACGACGCGGCGGTCGCCGCGATGGATGCCCCGGACGTGCAGGCCCGGCTCGCGGAGCTCGGCATCGAGGTGGTGGCGCCCGAGCGCCGCTCGAGCGACTACCTGGCGGGTTTTGTCGTGCGTGAGATCGAGAAATGGGCCGG
>DASZKX010000135.1:0-9764 GCA_035552735.1 Xanthobacteraceae bacterium | reverse complement strand
CATCGGCCGCGCCAACCACCGGATGGATGAGCCCTCGCGTGGCGTCCTGGTGCCGGCCAATCGGTTCGAGGTCTTGGAGTGTCGCGCGGCGCTCGATGCCATCGCGGACAACGCACAAGACACCCCGCCGGCGCGCAGCGGGGCGTTCGACGTGCTGGCGCAGCATGTGCTCGGTTGCGCCTGCGGGGCGCCGTTTCTCGCCGACGAGCTGTACGACGAGGTGCGCAGCGCCGCCCCCTATGCGGGTCTCGCGCGCGCCGATCTGGACGCAGTCATCGGTTTCGTCGCGACCGGCGGCTACGCGCTCAAAGCCTACGACCGGTTCGCGAAGATCAGGCAGGGCAAGGATGGACGCTGGCGCATCAGCCACCCGGCGGTGGCGCAGCGCTACCGCATGAATATCGGCACCATCGTGGCGGCCGACATGCTCAAGGTGCGTCTGGTCCGTTCGCGCGCCTCCAAAGCGATCCCGCGCGGCGGACGCATGCTGGGCGAGGTCGAGGAATATTTCATCGAGACCCTGGTGCCGGGCGACACCTTCGTGTTCGCCGGCGAAGTCTTGAAATACGAGGCGCTCGCGAACGACGAAGTCTATGTCTCGCGCGCCGCCGCCGCCGATCCGAAAGTGCCGTCCTATGAGGGCGGAAAATTTCCGCTCTCGACCTATCTGGCGGATCGCGTGCGCGGCATCATCTCCGACCGCGATGCTTGGCGGAACCTGCCCGCCCAGGTGCGGGAATGGCTCGAGACCCAGGCCTGGCGCTCGCAGGTGCCGGAACGGCGCGAGCTTCTGGTCGAGACTTTTCCGCGCGCCGACAAGCACTATCTGGTCTGCTATCCGTTCGAAGGCCGGCTCGCCCATCAGACGCTCGGCATGCTGCTGACGCGTAGGCTCGAACGCGCCCGGCTGCGCCCGCTCGGTTTCATGGCCAACGAATATGCGCTCGCGGTCTGGGGACTGGGCGACGTGGCGCTGCGCGTCGCACGCGGCGAGCTCAGTCTCGACGCGCTGTTCGATGAGGACATGCTGGGCGACGATCTCGAAGCGTGGCTGGCCGAATCCGCGCTGATGAAGCGCACGTTCCGGACTTGCGCCATCATCGCCGGACTGATCGAGCGCCGCTTTCCGGGCAAGGAGAAGTCCCGGCGCGAGGTCACCATCTCGACCGACCTCATCTATGACGTGCTGCGGGCCCACGAGCCCGATCACATTCTTTTGCGGGCCGCCCGCGCGGACGCCGCGCACGGCCTCTTGGACATTCGCCGGCTCTCTGAAATGCTCTCGCGCAGCAAGGGGCGAATCGTCCATAAGGCGCTCGATCACGTCTCGCCGCTCGCGGTGCCGGTCATGCTGGAGATCGGCCGCGAGCTGGTCCATGGCGAGGCGGGCGATGCGTTGCTCGCCGAGACGGAGCAAGAGCTGGTGCGGGAGGCGATGCAGTGAGCAGCGAGACGACCTGCGCGGCGCTTCCGGCGAGCGGCACCCTGCGGTCACAGGCCGACGTGCAAGTTCTGGTGGCTGGCGCCGTCTTCGTGGGCGATCCGGCCGGTGCCCTCTATTGGCCCGAGCCGGGGTTGCTCGCCGTCGCCGACCTGCACCTGGAAAAAGGCTCGAGCTTTGCGGCGCGCGGCGTGCTGCTGCCGCCGTATGACACCGCCGCCACCTTGGGGCGGCTGGCGCGGCTGATCGCTCACTATGCGCCGCGCGTCGTGGTCGCGCTCGGCGACAATTTTCATGACCGCGAGGGTCCGGCCCGCATCGCGGATGCCGACCGCGCCACGCTGCAGGCATTGCAGCGCGGACGCGAATGGATCTGGATTGCCGGCAACCACGATCCGGACCCGGCCGCCGGCATCGGCGGCAACTTTTGCGACGCGTTCGCCTGCGACTCGCTCGTCTTCCGCCACGCGCCGCGATCGAGCGAGTCCGACGGCGAGATCGCCGGCCATCTTCACCCGATCGCGCGCGTGCTGCAACGCGGGCGCACCACCAGCCGGCGCTGTTTCGCCGGCGATGGCCGGCGCTTGGTGATGCCGGCCTTCGGGGCCTATACGGGCGGCCTCAACGTGCGCGACCGTGCCTTCGCGGATGTGTTCGGCAGCCTGTCCTTCACGGCCCACATGCTGGGCGAGCGGCGGCTTTATGCGATCGCGGCGCGGCGCTGCCTGGCGGATTGAAATTTATTGCGCGATGCCAGCCATCGCCGAGCCGCCGACCGGAACTAAATCAAGCCCGGCAACCGGCGCCTCCCGTGCACATAGCGCACCACTTCGATGCCATTGCCGAGATTCGCGGTAAAGAATGATGTAGTTGCCGACTGGAAAGTACCGGACGCCGGTGGCGATATCGTTGCGTGCCATGCCGATCTGCGGATTGTGGGCAAGCGCCTGGCATTTCTCGTCGAGAGTATCGAGAAGCCGATCTGCGGCCGGCGGGTTATCCCGAGCGATGTAGGTCCAGATGTCGATCAAGTCCTCGTCGGCCTGCGCAGTGCGTCGCAACCGGGGTTTGCGCGTGCTCACGCCTATGCCTTGGCGGCACGGCGCCGAGCTTCTTTCTTGATCTCGTCGATCGATTTGAACCGGCCAGGACCGCTGGCGAGCCCCTCCTGCCAGAGGCGTCGCAATTCTTCTACGCCCATTTCCTCGGTCGCGCGGCGCTGCTTCCAATGGCGCAGGGCATCTCGGATCACCTCGCTCGCCGACGTGTATTCGCCGGTATCGACGGCCTCTTTCAGCAGGGCCATGAATTCGGGGGTGAGGGCGACACTGACTTTCTGGACGTTGGACATGACACAGCCTTTCATGCCACCATGGTAGCATAAGCCGCGCCTTGCGCCCACCGAAAAAATGACTGCGCGATCTGACCTCCTTGCTGAGCTTGTCGATGATGTCGGGACCGATCTTCTCGCATCGCGCCGCTCAATCGCGGCGGAACACCACCGAGGCGAACCAGCCCGTCAGGATCGCCATCATGGAGGTGGCGAGGCCGTAGAGCGCGCCATACGTCTGCGCGCTCGAGGTGACGAACTGCTCGAAGCCCGTCTTGTATATCTCGAGCGCCGAAGGCGTACGTGCGATCATCATGCCGTCGACGAACAGCTTGACGTCGATCTCGTAGGTCCCGGTCGGCACCTCGGCCGGCAACGCGATCGAGGCCCGGAACAGTGAGGGCGTGAGAAAGGTGACGCCGTTCGCTTCCTGGCGGTAGAGGCCGTGCTCGTCCTTGAGCTTCACCAGCGCCTTGCGAAACGTCTCGCCGGGCACGTCATCGGCCGACGCGGAGTCCACGCGCTGCGGCAAGGCGAAATCGTCGAGCCCGAGCTGCAGGCGGCGCAGCGTTTCCGCGCTGGCGATGGTTTCGAGCGGCCGGTTCGTCAGCACCGCCAGATAGGAAGGCGCGTTCTCGAACACGCGTGACTCGTAATTGACCCAGATGCCCAGCATCCGCTCCTTGCGAAAGGTGACGATGTCCTCGCGCGGCCCGACGACGGTGACGGCGACGTCGTAATTGCCGCGCAGCGGCAGGACGCCGGTGTCGCGCTCGATGCCGCCGAACAGCACGACCTCGCTGCCGTTGAAGCTCGACGTCACCATCACGCGGTGCTCGGACAGCGAGGTGACGAGCCGCTCGGCGGCGGCCGGCGGCGCCAAGCCCGCAGTCAAGCCCGCGATCCAGACGGTCGCGGAGAGCAGGAGCAGCGGAGCCGGGCGGGCCATCAGCCGCCCTCCAGCGGCCGCAGCGTGAAGAGAGACTCCGGCGGCAGCGTGAGATCGAGCCCGAACCGGATCCCGACCGCCAGCACCAGAAGACCGAGCAGGAGCCGCAACCGTTCGCCGCTGATGCGGTGACCGGCCCGCGCCCCGAACTGCGCGCCGGTGACGCCGCCCACCATCAGGATCAGGGCCAGCACCGCGTCGACCAGATGATTGGTCGCCGCATGCATCACGGTGGCGGACGCCATGGTCACCAGGGTGAGCACCATCGACGTGCCGATCACGGTCACGGTCGGCACCCGCAGGATGTAGATCAGCATCGGCACCAGCAGGAACCCGCCGCCGATGCCCATGACGGCGCCGACGAAGCCGATGATGTATCCGATCGCGACCACCGGAATGACGGAGACATAGATCCCCGAGCGCTTGAATCGCAGCTTGAGCGGCAGTCCGTGAACCCAGGTGTGGCTGCCGGGCCGGCGCAGCTCGACCGGCTTGCCCTGCCGCGCCCGCATGATCGCGCGCACGCTCTCGATCACCATCAGGCCGCCGACCACTCCGAGCAGCAACACGTAGGAGAGGCCGATCGTGATGTCGAGCTGGCCGATCGCGCGCAGCATCGTGAACAGCCACACCCCGGAGGCGGTGCCCGCGATGCCGCCGGCGAGCAGCAAGCCGGCGAGCGGCACATCGATCGTTCGCCGCCGCCAATAGCTGATCGCGCCCGAGCAAGAGGAGGCCGCGATGTGGCTGGAGACGGTCGCTACCGCCACCGCCGGCGAGACGCCGAGGAAAATCAGCAGCGGCGTCATCAGAAATCCGCCGCCGATGCCGAACATGCCGGAGATGAAGCCGACCGCAAGCCCCATTCCGAGGATGAGAAAAATGTTCACCGGCAGGTCGGCGATCGGAAGATAAATCTGCACTGGAGCTGTCCGTCGGTTCGAGCGATCCCGGAACGGTCGATGCGGGTCGAGGGATGCGGCCCGGCACCAGGGTCCAGCGATAAAGCATTTTCAGGCAAAGTGGAAACCGGTTCCCGACCCCCGCCGTGCCGCGACAGAGCGCGCCACGCAGGTGCTTCAGCGCGCCGCGGACGTGGCCGGATGGTCGGATTTGGGCGCCGAGCCGCGCGGCTTGGGAGCGCCGGGCGACGGCGCCGCGGCATTGTCCCAGCCGCCGGCCGGGATCGCGGCCTGGGTGGCGGTCTCGGGCTGCTCGAGGGGGGTCCAAGACTGGACCGCGAGCTTTACGGCCGCCAGCGCCTGCGGGTCCATGCGGGCGCCCACGTCGTCACGTTTGGCGGCGGACTCCTTGTCGCCGTCACGGGCTGCCAGCGCGAACCATTTGTAGGCCTCGGGGAGGTTCGGCTCCATGCCGATCCCGCGCCCATACAGAATTCCGAGATTGTACTGGCTATCGCTGAGGCCATAGTCGGCCGCCTTGCGGAACCATTTGGCGGCGTTCTGGTAGTCGGGCTTGCCGTCGATGCCTTCGGCATAGAGCACGGCGAGATTATGCATGGCCTTTGCATTGCCGGCATCGGCGGCAGCCAAATAGAGACGGCGGGCGGCGTCGAGGTCTTTCTTCACCCCGAAGCCCTTCTCGTAGAATCCGCCGAGTCGAAATTGTGCCGGCGGGAGCCCCTGCTTGGCGGCGCGGTCGAACCAGCCCGCGGCCTCGGCCAGATTCTGCGGCACGCCGCGTCCTTCGGCATAGCGCTGTGCGATCTCGTATTGGGCCGCGGCATCGCCCTTGGCGGCGGCTGCCCGCAGGGTGCCGCCGATCGCGGCCGGCAGCTTGTCGACGCTGGTTGCGGCGGGCGCAAGCGGCAGCGAGGGCGGCATCGCGGGCATCGCCGGATTCGGGGCGAACGGCCGCGAAATGGAGCCGGTGACGTCTTGTTTCTCGGGTGCAGGCGCGGCGGGGCTCGGTATCGGCGCGGGCGCGCTTGCGGGGGGGAGCGAAGCCGCGGGCTCGGCGTCGCCGGGCATGACCATCGATTGTCGGCCCGGTGCCGGAGCTGCCGGCATTTTCGGGGCCGGGACCGACAGGTCCTCGGGGGCTGCGGGCGATTCCGGAGCCGTGGCCGGTTCGCCCCCCTGCGGCGATGACTGGGTTTCCTGCGGCTGGGAGCCATCTCCCGGCTCGTCCGAGGAGCCGAACAGGCTCACCACCAGGTGAAGCGAGCTGAGAACGATCAGGACCACGCTCACGGCCACGAGCAGCGAGCGCACGCGGTCTCCCCATCCGCCGGCGAAGGCCTTGCTCCGCGGCGCCTTGTCGGCGCTGGCGGCCGGCTTGTCGCTGCGCGCGACGCTCTCGCTGTTGGCAGCCTGAGCGGCGCGACGCGCGGCGGCGATGAAATTCGCCTTGCTGCCCGGCTCGGGAATGACCGGCGGCTTGACCGGCCCGAGCGCGGCCTCGGAGGCCGCAATGCGATCGACCGGCGAGTTGCCGGTGCGTCCCCGGATGGCCCCCGGCTCGAGCGGATGATCGGGCGGCAGATTCGGATCGATCGGACGATGTTCATGCTGCGCCGGCGGTGCCGGGCGTTCTGTGGCGCGGACGGCGGGTGCCGGCGATACCGCCGGAGCCGGCGACGCCGGATGCGCGGCGCGGGTGGAAGCGACCGGCGACGGGACGGAAGCGGCTGCGGCCGTAACCGCGGCCGGCTGAGGGCCTTGCCTATCCGTGACCGGCACCGGGCTTGCGCCACGGATGTCGTTCTCGATCCCGGAGAGACGATCGATCAGGTGCTCGAGGGCGCCCTGGACGCCCTCCAGCGAATTCTGGGTCTCCTGCACGTCCTGCCGAAGCGAGGCGACCTCGGGGGAGGGCGGCGGGGTCGGGCGCTCGATATCCGGCTGGCGCTCCAGGAAGACCAGGAGATCGCCGAGCGCACTCTCGATCGTCTCGAGATGATCGAGGCGGGCATTGGAGGTGTCGAGCTTCTCGACCAGATGGGTGATCCGGTCCCCGAGCTGGCCGGCCGCCGCCTGATCGGCGCGGCTGAATCCGATTTTCTCGAGCCTGTCGGCCAGGCCGTTGACGACGGCATCGAGATCGCCCGGGCCGGTGGCGCCGATCTGGTGGCGGGCCTCGAGCACATCGGCCATGGACGAGATGCGATGCTCGAGCGTCGACAGGAGCTCGGCCGAGCTCGCGATCTGCTCCACCTTGCCGGCCAGGCCGCGGACTTCGTCGGACAGCTGGGCGAGGGCGCCGTCGGAGGCCACCTGCGAGGCGATGCCGCGCAACCCGACGATGGCGCCTTCGAGCTGCTCCATCGCGGCCGGGTCCTGGGAATTGAAAGCGATGAGGTCGATCTTGCGCGACAGCTCCCGCACCGTCGCGTCGACGCCGACGAGATTTTCGGCCGGCGTCAGGGCGCGCAGCGCGTCACGAATCTCTGCAAGCCCGCGCTCGACGCTCGCGGTGGCGGCGTCGGAGCCCTCGGGCTGCCGGCTGAGCTGGAGCCGCTCGGACAGGCTGCGAACCTCGATCTCCAATGCCTCGACGGCTTGCCGCGGCATCGCCTCCTTGAGCATCAGGCCGATTTCGGCCAGGTCGTCACGCAGCGTCTCCACGGCTCCGTTGACCCCGCAAGGCCGCAGGGTTTCGACCCGGGTGGTGACTTGGCGCAGTTGCTCCTCGAGGTTGGACAACCCTTGCGTCGGTGCGCGCGGCAGCACATCGGAACGTGACGAGGGGTTTGTGGACGGGCCTCCGTCGGCCTCGAGCGTGCGCTGACGCTCCGCGATCTCCATCAGGGCCTGCTCGAGCGGGGTTGATGGACCGGCATTGTGGGCCGGCGCAGGCCGTTCGCGATCAAGACTGGCGACGTCGCGATCGCCGCCGCGCCGCTCGAGCGTTTCATTGGCGACGCGTCCGGACCCGATCAATTGGTCGAGTCGGCGATCCAGCCGCCAAATGACGTCGGCGAGCTCGCGCGGGGGCTCTTCGGGCCGCAGGTTGGGCCGCAGATAGGCCTGGCTGGCGTTCAGGCGCGAAAGCTGATCGAGCTGGCGACCCACCTCGTCGAGGCGCCCCTTGACCTCGGCAATATCCTCGGCCGGCGCGCGGCTGTGATGGTCGTCGTGATCCGGGTAGGCGTGTCGCCCCCGCGGCGTCCGTTCATTGATGTCCGCGGCGTCCTCGTCCGCTCGAAGCGGCCTGGCGGCCTGGACCCGTTCGTACCTGGCGTGATCGCTGATGACCGAATCGAGCCACTCGCCGACCGACATGCCGGACCGACGCGCGGCTTCCAGCGCGGCCTCGCGCGCCTGCTGCGGCAGGTCCTCTACTTGAAACGGAACGCCAGATGTCATGCCCGCATCCACGGTTCAACAGGGAGGAGCGGGAGCCGGACGGCCCATTGTGAACCGATGCTCGCTGACAGGTGGGGACGGCGCGCGCGACCCTATATCCTCGATCCCAGTTTTTGCGGGTTACGGTAAATGGACGGTTAATTTTCTGTGCGGGCGCGGCCGCACTGCGATATTTCGAAGAGATGGCGCGGTATCGGGTGCCGACATATCCCGTCAGGTTCAGCGTCGCCGGGACTGCCGCGCGGGCAGGCTGGCGGCCCGATCATGCGCGTGCAGCCCAAGCCCAAACCCAAGCCCAAGCCCAAGCCCAAGCCAGGGAGGAGATCGTGCCGATCTACCGGGCGCCCGTCGACGAGGTGATGTTCCTGCTGGTCGACGTGCTCGAGGTCGCACGCCATGACAATCTGCCGGGCTTCGCCGAGGCCCCGCCCGATCTCGTTCTGGCGGTCCTGCGCGAAGCGGCCATCTATTTCGACGGCATCAACATCCTTTGATTGATCAGGCCGGAGCTGGAGACGCGAGCGGCTTGCCCTTCTCCACCACATAGGTGATCGCAAGTCTCGTCTTCTTGTCACCGGGTTTGCCGCCAGCATGGGGAGTTTCTGGAGGAATTTGGAAACCATCGCCCGCTTTCAACATACGCGTCGGTTGCCCTTGTACGGGGAGTTCGAAGCCGCCTTCTAATACATAGGTCGACTCGATGCCTGGATGCGTGTGCCGCGCAATCGTCACTCCCGCATCTATCTCCAGTTCCTGGTTTATCGTGACATAACCCGGCATCGGACCGTCCAATTGCGACAGAGTTGTTCGCTTGATGCCCGACACTGCTGCCGGCGGTGCGGTTTGCCCCGACGAATCGGTCGCAATAAATCCTGTAACTGCGCAGATCGCGCAGCCCGCAAAACCACGTCGTGTCAGCATGACAACCTCCCTGCCGTGTCCAGATTGCTCGCGTCCAGACTTCTAGCCCGCAGATGATAGGCCGTCCGAACTGGGGCGGACAAGGCAGCTTGAGACGATCGTTCCGCTTCGGGGTCGATAGCCTCATCGTACACGGCTATATCCTCCGGTCGCCGAAGTGGCGTAAGGTCCCTGAAATTGGAGACGCGTAATGCAGGATCCACCTGCCTTAGGCGCGTAATAGCACTTTTTGCCTGGTCCATTCGGCCGGCGAGAGCGCTACTGGCCGCAAAAGCCCGCAGAGCGGGACGCAGTTTCGGGCTGTCCTGTAACGCCTGTTCTGCCAGCGCCAAGACTTCCCTTCGGTGACCACAAGGAATGTGGGCGAGCGCGCTCCCGTTACGCGCCACAGGCATCAGCGGATCAAGGGGGTTCATCGGCTCACAGAGTCAAGGTTGCCCGATGAGATTGCGCCGGCGGGTGATTGGTGCGATGGATGGTCCGATGTCGGTATACTGGCCGCGATTTGGCAGGATGGAATTCTGGCTTGGTTATTTGCTCGCGTTCGCGTTTGGATTGGCGCTCGGCGGGATAATCATCGCCAGCTTTCCGACGGCTCCGGGATCATCAGGGCTGCGTTACGTCCAATCGGGCGTCAGATCAGACCGGCCACGTTTTGCGTTCGCGACCAAAATTGTCGTGCAGACTGATAAGGTGGTTGCTGCGCCTTTCGAGGTGACCATCACGTGCGACGGAGAGATAGCGGACGCGGATTGGGATTTGATCGGGTACCGGGAGCAAAACTCTGCCGGTCCC